>CAVFJK010000188.1:0-25102 GCA_963622815.1 Ruminococcus bicirculans (ex Wegman et al. 2014) | reverse complement strand
TCAATTACAAAAAAAGTCAAAAATTGGATATTATATTCAAGAAACAAAGACAACAAGTGGAACGAGAAAGATACCTATGACTGCGGATGTGGAGGAATGTTTTAGAAAGATTGTAGAAAAACGCAACCCACCGAAAGCAGAACCTATGGTGGACGGAAAAGCAGGTTTTCTATATTTTGATAAAAATGGGAGTATCTGTTATTCCTTGCATTGGGAACATTACTTTAAACATAGTGTTCAGAAGTATAATAATATTTATAAAGTTCAGCTTCCGAGTATTACACCACATGTATGCAGACATACCTATTGTTCCAATATGGCAAAATCAGGAATGAATCCGAAGACATTACAATACCTTATGGGACATTCAGATATAAGTGTAACGTTGAATACATATACGCATGTAAATCTTGAAGATGCCAGAGAAGAAGTTGCCAGGCTTCGGATTGTGTAATTACGATTTTTAATTAAAAATAGCAAGGTGTAAAATCTAAAAAGATACACCTGATTTTATACCTTTTGCGAACGGTATTATGCAAAAATAAACCAACTTATGCCAGAAAGCAAAAATTTACATAGGCTTACAAAGTCTGAAATACCAAGAAAAACTAAGAAATGCGAGGTTATACAACGATGATAAAAATCCTATTCATCTGCTATGGAAACATCTGTCGTTCCCCAATGGCGGAATTTATCTTCAAGGACATGGTCAATGCCCGTGGGCTGGATGACCAGTTTTACATCGCTTCTGCGGCGACGAGCACGGAGGAAATCTGGAATGGAATCGGTAATCCGGTGTATCCGCCGGCGAAGCGCGAACTGGCGAAGCATGGGATTTCCTGCGACGGGAAAAGAGCAGTACAGCTGAAAAAATCAGATTATGATAAATATGACTATCTGATTGGCATGGAAGAGCGAAACAGAAGGAACATGCTTCGGATTCTTGGAAAGGATCCGGAAAATAAGGTAAGTCTTCTGTTGGATTATGCGGATGAGCATGGAGATATTGCGGATCCGTGGTACACGGGAAATTTCGATATTACATATCGTGATGTTGTCAGAGGTTGTGAGGGATTTCTGGCATATCTGGAGAGTAAAGGACAGATTGGTTGAAATTAAATGTTACTGTTCACAGATAGTATTCCGCGAGGCGTTTTGCCATGAATATGGCAAAATCCCGAGACATACATTATAAAACGATTGTCGATTTCTGCGATTTTTGTCGAACGAATTTTCTTTACATAAAATGAATTATGCTGTATTCTCTAAGTACAGCAACTCTTGAAGGGAGCATCTGCTTCCTTCTTTTTTCAAATCTATTTAAATCATGGGCAAGTCGCCCGAATAATTCAGGAAAGATGAGGAATTGAATATGGAAAACAGTTATGAAAATTTCGTGGATACCTTGCGTCAGAGACTTCTTAAGGCTACTTCTTATGAAGAAGAGATGATCTGCTATAAGAAGGCTGAAGAATATCCTCCAACTTCGGGCGACCGCCTCCTGTTGAAGAACAGACAGAGAGAAGGCGTTTATGAAGTCTGTGCACTTTACGTACGTGATCTGTACGATGAATTTCAGAATGGCTGGAGCATGGAGAATATTATACATGAAGTTCTGAAACGCCTTGATACGATAGCACGGTCAGAGTGCTTTGAAAAAAGTAAAAATCTGGAAAGTTATGAGAAGGTCAAAGGCGATTTATTTATCCGCCTGATGAATGTTGTTAAATATCGCGATGAATTGAAAAATGCGATTTTCCGTACGGTTGGAGACATTGCGCTGGTATTGTATGCCAGAATGGGTGAACTGGATGGATGTAATACAAGCATTAAGATTAAACGCCATATGCTGCAGAACTGGAATCAGGATGAGCAGTCGGTGTTTAATGATGCCCTTTTGAATACGTATTTCATTTCCCCACCGCGAATTTACTGTTGGGAGAAGCTTATCTACGATCTGAACTACGAGGGTGAGAACTTTATGAATCTGTTAGTTGATGTTCCGCTGAAAAAAGATGTGATCGGAAATTGTCTGAGTACATCTGTAAGGACAAATGGAGCAGTAGCTGTCTTTTTGCCGGGCGTTGCGCAGAGACTGGCGAATCTTTTTGGAGGTGGATTCTATATGGTATTTACGAGCGTTCATGAAGTAATGATCCACAGTGAAGACAGTGCAGATCCGAGGAAATTAAAAGATGTTCTGGCAGAGACAGTAGAGGAAACGACGCCGGAAGAAGATTTTCTTACTTATTATATATATCATTATGATGCGGAGACCGGTCAGTTCAGCTTTTGCTAGGGTATCAGATCTGATATATGGCTCTGCATGAAAGGAAGCATTGCGTATGCTTTTTTATCCTGCGTGCATATACTAATTAAAAAGCAGTCAGGAGATTGACAGTGGCGTATAAAATTGTTTTAGACGCAGGGCATGGGGGAACGGATCCCGGAGCTATATATAATGGAAGAAATGAGAAAGATGATAATCTGGCACTTGCTGAAGCAGTAGGGAAAATCCTTGAAGACAATGGTGTAGATGTGGTATATACTAGAACAGAAGATATTTACCAGACACCATTTGAAAAGGCGCAGATTGCAAATCGGTCAGGTGCAGATTATTTTATCTCATTTCATCGGAACAGCAGCCCGGAAGACAACCAGTATCAGGGCGTGGAAGTTCTGGTTTATGATAAAAGCGGAATTAAGTATCAGATGGCTCAGAACATTGTGGGAGCCCTGGGAGAACTGGGGTTCAGGGAAATTGGTGTTAAGGAGAGGCCGGGGCTGGTCGTGCTGCGAAGGACCAGAATGCCGGCGTTGCTCATTGAAACCGGATTTATAAATTCTGATGCGGATAATGCTTTATATGATGAGAAGAAGGATGAGATAGCGCAGGCAATCGCCGGAGCGATTCTTGGAACACTGTCAGAAGAAACAATAGAGTCTCCTTTATACTATCGCGTGCAGACCGGTGCGTTTCGAAACAGGGAAAATGCGGACCGGATGTTGTATCAGTTGACAGATCAGGGATATCCGGCATTCCTTTTGTATGAAAACGATCTGTATAAAGTGCAGGTAGGAGCGTTTCAGCAGATTGGAAATGCGATAAATATGGAACAGCGCCTGCGGGATGCCGGCTACAGTACGGTGATCGTGACAAAATAAAGGATGATTCTGGAGAACAATCAAAAGAGAAGGTAAGAAGTATGTACGAAAAATTTATAAAAGAAATGGACGAATTTGTTTTTGCAGAAGACCAGCCGGAAAAAGCAGACATTATTTTTGTTCCGGGAAATGGTTATTCGCAGATGGCAGAGAGAGCAGCAGAACTTTACGTGGAAAAATATGCGCCTTTTGTACTGCCGAGTGGAAAATTCAGCATTTCGCTGGGGCGATTTGGCGGGGTACTGACAGGTCAGGAACGTTATAATGGCGATTACCGGACGGAATGGGAATTTTTAAAAGATGTACTGATGAAGAATGGTGTTCAGGAAGAGGCAATCCTGAAAGAAGATCAGGCGACATTTACCTGGGAAAATGCGAAGTTTTCCCGTAAAGTAACAGATCAGGCTGGTATTAATATAAGGAAGGCAATCATTTGCTGTAAGAATTATCATGCCAGAAGAGCTTTGATGTATTATCAGAGGGCATATCCGGATACGGAATTTCGGGTATGCCCATGTTGTGTTGATGGAATCACCAGAGATAACTGGACAGAGTCAGAGCAGGGGGTAAAAGAAGTTCTTGCGGAAGTAAACAGAATAGTCACTCAATTCTCACTAATGATGTAATCTTGTTGAATATAAAAAAAATAATTTAGGGGTGTCGAAAAAAGTAGAACTGTGATATAATGCTTATGTCGTAAAATAAAATATTGTGTTACAAATTGGTTACGAAACGATAAAAGTTTCATATACGACAAAATAGATATTTTTATATTACAGTGCTTAAATTTGAATTATATATGATATAGAAACAAGTCCCTCAAAGGTTGAGGGATTCAGAATGTTTGAAGCGGATTTGTCCGCCGTGTTCTTTAGAGATTACGTAGATTAGATAGAACTGCCGGCAGGTAATGGCTTCTGTCAGGCGGTAATGAATATAGATTGAGGTGTGAGGATTATGATGAAGAAGAGGAAGAACGTGCAGTTTATTGCTGCTGCAGCACTTACCGCAGCGCTTGTAACAAGTCAGTTTTCATTTGCAACAGTAATGGGAGATAATACAGCGACCGTACAGGTCAGCAGCCTGATCCCGAATAATGTTACAATTGATCAGCCGGTTCCTCTTTCAGATATTTCACTTCCGAAGAGTGATTATGGAACACTTTCCTGGGCAGACGGTTCCTGTGTACCGTCAGCGAGAGTGCAGACTTATGATGTAGTATTTCGTCCGTATAATACAGCAGATCTGGCGAAAATCTCAGGCTGGGACGGACAGTCAGATGCAATTTACAGCAGCGTGACGGTTGTTGTAAGCAGTATCAGCAAGGATTCTGATTATGAAGGAACTCAGACAGAACAGGAATATACAGACACAGAAAATACAGAACAGAATACAGAAAATGTAAAAGATAATACGACAGATAATGCCGAGGAAAATACAGAAGCTGCTGATTCAGAGGTAACTCCGGAAGTAACAGAAGCCCCGGAAAATGTGGATAATACAGCGGATTCTGAAACAGTAGAGGACAAGAATACAACTGATACAGACAGCACAGAAGTGACAGAAACCCCGGAAAACGCAGATGGCACTACTGCTGAGAATACCGAAACACCGGCTGTAACAGAAGCTCCGACAGAAGACAATGAGAATCCGGAGGCAACCGAGATTCCAGCTGAAGATAAGGATACGCCAGACGCTGTTGAAACACCGGCTGCTACAGAAGATTCAGAGGTGACTGAGACACCGGAAGTAACAGAAACTCCTGAAGCCACAGTGACTCCGGAAGCTGATAAAGATAATATTTTCGATGGAACAGAAAAAGATATCACAGCAGATGACCGTGCACAGTCAGTTGAAGAGACTGCAGAGCCATCTGATGAAGAAAAAGCACAGCTGGCAGAGGAAAATCATACATGCAACGGTATTTCCGTATCAGGAATCAATCTTCCGTGGTATGTACAGTTCAGAGTTGCAAGCGGCGAGAATTATGAATTTACTAACGAAGCAGAAGCAAATGTGTTCAAATCCTATGAATTTGAATTATGGGATCTGAAAAACAATACAGAGTATGAGATTCCGGATGGAGAATATCTGAGTGTGACAGTTCCTGTAAAAGCAGGATATGATTATACGATTGAACACCTTCTGGACAGTGGCGCTATGGAGACGATCGTGCCGAGTGTTGAGGGAAGCACAATGGTATTCAGTACACATTCCTTCAGCCCGTTTGGAATTGCCGGAAGTAAGGCGCTTGTGGGAGAAGAGATTGAAGACGGAAGCTACTCTTCCGGTACAACGACTTCATCCACCACCACAACAACAACAACAACTCCGCAGGCCGCAGCCACAACAGCGGCATCTTCCAGTACAGGAAATACAGTCAATAATACAACAAATAATTCAAACAGTACAACATCCGGTTCAACGAATACTACATCTGTTCAGTCTGGTACATCTGATAATCAGAACAGCGCTTCTGATTCCACTGATCAGAGTGAGGCAGACAATAAGAGCAATTCAGTTGGAGCAGTGGAGACCGGAGACAATACCCCGATTCTTCCGTTTGTGATCATTGGTATCGCAGCAGCGGTAATTGTGGCAGTACTCGTTTATCTTAAGAAGAAAAAATAATATTTCGAATAACATTTCGTACATATGAAGAAAAGCTCTTCCATATATTTCAGTATGGGAGGGCTTTTTTATGAAGGTAAAAGCAATTTTAAGATCATTGTTTCTGGCATATCTTCTGTCAGGTGCCTGTCTGCTTCTGCTGGCATTACTGGTTTTCAAACTTGACATCGGGAAGGGACCGGTTACGGCAGGAATTCTGGTGATTTATGTACTGTCCTGTCTGGCAGGCGGCTTTTTTGCGGGAAAAATACTTCGACAGGACAAATATCGATGGGGATTTCTGGTTGGACTCTGCTATTTTGTATTGCTTGCAGCAGTTTCTTTTGCAGTACAGAGAAAGTGGGATATGAGCTTCCAGCACCTGGTGACCACATTTTTTATGTGTCTTGGAGGCGGAACCCTTGGCGGGATGCTTTCCTGATAAAAAAATGCTTTTAATTAGGGAAGTTTTATGCTATACTATGCCCAGATGACTATACATAAGGAGGGATATATAATGGAACATATCAAAACATTAAATACAAAGAATCTGCAGAACACAGTGAAAAAAGGTGGATGCGGTGAATGTCAGACATCTTGCCAGTCAGCATGCAAAACTTCCTGTACTGTAGGAAATCAGAGCTGCGAGAACAAATAAGCAGGTTCAGAACATTCAGTAAGCAGCGGAGTGAAATCCGCTGCTTATTCTTATGAAAGAAAAAGTTACTGTGAACAGTAACAAGAACAGTTACAGGAAAGGATTTTCAGAAAGATGAGTCTGATTCATAGATATCAGAGCAATGGTTACCACATTGTTCTGGATATTAACAGTGGATGTATTCATCTGGTAGACCTTGTGACATACGAAGTTCTTCCTTTTATGGAAGAGGGACTTTCAGAGCAGGAGATCGTTGATAAATTAAAAGACCAGTATCCTGAAGCTGATATCCGTACTTCTGTTTCCGAATGTGAAAAACTGAAAGAACAGGGTATGTTGTTTACCAGAGATATATACGAAAATATTATTGATGAATTTACAGAGAATCGACAGACAGTAGTAAAGGCACTGTGTCTGCACATTGCCCATGATTGCAATCTGGCCTGTCGATACTGTTTTGCCGAAGAAGGAGAGTATCACGGAAGAAGAGCGCTGATGTCCTTTGAAGTAGGAAAGAAGGCACTTGATTTCCTGATCGCTAACTCCGGATCCAGAAAGAACCTGGAAGTAGATTTCTTTGGAGGAGAGCCTCTGATGAACTGGCAGGTTGTTAAAGACCTGGTAGCATACGGAAGAGAGCAGGAGAAGCTTCATAATAAGAAGTTCCGTTTTACACTGACAACAAATGGTGTACTTCTTAATGACGAAGTTATGGAGTTCTGTAATAAAGAAATGGGAAATGTTGTTCTCAGTGTGGATGGACGTAAGGAAGTTCACGATTATATGAGACCGTTCCGTAAGGGCGCAGGAAGCTATGACCTGATCATTCCTAAATTCCAGAAATTTGCAGAGTCCAGAAATCAGGATAAATATTATGTGCGTGGTACTTTTACGCATCATAATCTTGATTTTTCAAAGGATGTCCTGCATCTTGCAGATCTTGGCTTTAAACAGATCTCAGTGGAACCGGTAGTTGCAGCTGATACAGAGGAATATGCGATCAGAGAAGAAGATATTCCTCAGATAATGGAAGAATATGATGCATTGGCAAAAGAAATGATCGCCAGAGAAAAAGCAGGTAAAGGCTTTAACTTCTTCCACTTTATGATCGACCTGACCGGTGGACCTTGTGTCTATAAACGTCTCTCAGGATGTGGTTCAGGAACCGAGTATCTTGCAGTAACTCCTTGGGGTGATTTTTATCCGTGCCATCAGTTTGTGGGTGAAGAGCAGTTCCTTATGGGAAATGTGGATGAAGGAATCACACATCCGGAGATTCGTGATAAGTTTGGTAAATGTAATGTTTACACGAAAGAAGCCTGCAAGGACTGCTTCGCAAGATTTTATTGCAGTGGCGGATGTGCTGCCAATGCTTATCATTTCCAGAAAGATATAAATGGCAATTATGGTATCGGATGCGAACTTCAGCGTAAGAGAGTGGAGTGCGCAATCATGATAAAAGCCGCATTAGCGGAATAAAATAATGCAAGAAGGGAAAGAACAATGAAGAAAAGCAAAGGAATTGTTGTGCTGCTTCTGACCGCCATTATCACAGTCTTTCTGTGTTATACGGCCGGGATTGGCCTCGGACCAACAGGAACCGGTTCTGCAAAAAACATTAAGACCGGCCTGGACCTGTCTGGTGGTGTAAGTATCACCTATCAGGCAAAAGACAGCAACCCAAGTGCAGAAGACATGTCGGATACTGTTTACAAGCTCCAGAAGCGTGTTGAACAGTACAGCACAGAAGCACAGGTGTACAAAGAGGGAAGTGACCGTATCGCTGTAGAGATTCCTGGTGTTACAGATGCTGACGAGATTCTGAACGACCTCGGAAAACCGGGTTCTCTGTGTTTTATTACAGCAGAAGACGATGACGGCAATGCAAACTTTACCAGTAACGGAAGCGGATATGTACTTTCGAGAAGTCTGGATGAGATTCGCGAAGCAGGTTCGGTTGTTCTGGAAGGCTCAGATGTTAAGGATGCTCAGGGTGGAGCATATCAGTCCAGCAGCAACAGTTCAAGAGAGTATGCGGTCAGCCTGACTCTTACAGATGAGGGCAAGACGAAATTTGCAGAGGCTACCGAAGCAAACGTAGGAAAGCAGATCGCTATTGTTTATGACAATCAGATTTTAAGTGCACCAAAAGTAAACGAGGCAATTACAGGTGGACAGGCACAGATCACAGGTATGTCTGATGTGGAAGAGGCACAGAATCTTGCTTCTTATATTCGTATTGGTTCGCTGAGCATCGAACTGGAAGAACTTCGTTCCAGCGTTGTTGCGGCTCAGCTCGGTGAAGAAGCAATCTCTACCAGCGTTATGGCGGGTCTGATCGGTCTTGTTATCGTAATCGTCTTTATGATCTTTATGTATCGCCTTCCGGGTGTGGTTGCAGGTATTGCACTGATCCTGTATACAGCGATTGTACTGATCACGTTGAATGCATTTGATATTACACTGACTCTTCCGGGTATTGCCGGTATCATACTTGGTATTGGTATGGCGGTGGATGCAAATGTTATCATTTATGCACGTATCCAGGAAGAAATTGCAGCCGGAAATTCTGTTAAAGCTTCTATAAAAGCCGGTTTTGCCAAAGCATTCAGTGCAATCTTCGATGGAAACATTACAACTCTGATCGCATCGTTCGTACTGATGTGGCTGGGCTCCGGTACAGTTAAGGGCTTTGCATATACACTTGCGCTTGGTATTGTAGTTTCCATGTTTACTGCACTGGTTGTATCGCGTTTTGTTATGAACGCACTGTATGCAGTTGGCTTCCATGATGAGAAATTCTATGGGCGTGCAAAACAGCGTAAAGTCTTCAACATTGTTGGCAAACGTAAAGTATTTTTCATTATTTCCATTATCCTGATCTTAAGTGGACCGGTGGCAATGGTTGTCCATCATAATGTAGATGGAACAGCACTGAACTATGCACTTGATTTCTCAGGTGGTACTGCAACAACCGTAACTTTCAACGAAGATATGGATATCAAACAAATTGATTCTGATGTAACACCTGTTGTTGAAGAGGTTACCGGTGACAAGAACGTACAGCCGACAAAGGTTGTAGGAACCAATCAGGTAGTTATCAAGACACGTACTCTTTCTCAGGAGGAACGCGAGAAACTGAACAGCGCACTTGTTGAGAAATTTGATGTAGATGAATCTCTGATCGCAACAGAGAGTATTTCCTCTACAGTAAGCTCTGAAATGAGAAAAGATGCTGTGATTGCAGTTGTAGTTGCCACACTCTGTATGCTTGTTTACATCTGGTTCCGTTTTAAAGATATTCGTTTCGCAAGCAGTGCGGTACTTGCCCTGCTTCATGACGTACTGGTTGTATTTGCATTCTATGGAATTTCCAGGATTTCTGTAGGTAATACATTTATTGCCTGCATGCTTACTATTGTAGGTTATTCTATTAATGCAACAATCGTTATCTTTGACCGTATCCGTGAAAATATGAAGGGCAGCAGGGAGAATCTTGAAGAAATTGTCAATGCAAGTATCACACAGACACTTACAAGAAGTATGTACACTTCTTTCACAACGTTCGTAATGGTAGCTGTTCTGTACATCATGGGTGTTTCTTCCATTCGTGAATTTGCAGCTCCTCTGATGGTTGGCGTTGTCTGCGGTGCATATTCTTCTGTATGCATTACAGGTGCTCTGTGGCTGGTAATGAAACGTTATTATAAGAAACCTGTTGCACAGGCTGTAGCATCAAAGAGTACGGCAGCTTCTGTTAAGAAAGCTGACAGCGATACTCAGAATGCTCAGTCCGGAAAGAAAAATCCGGCCCAGCCTAAAAAGAAAAACCGCAAGAGAGTAGCAGAACGTCTGGCGGCACAGGAAGCAGCGGCAAAAGAAAATGCTTCTAAAGATGAAAATAAGGATGCATAATCTGAATTTTAATAAGTAATAACGAAAGAATCCCGGGACAGAAAAATGTCCTGGGATTTTTTGGTGCCCAGCAGAATGTTTTCTGATATAATAGGAAGCAGTAAGCAGAGAAAGAGGAACATTATGGAAAAATGGATGGTATATAATAAGAAAGCGGATTTTCAGAAGATTGGCAGTGAATTTGGAATCGATCCTGTGATCGCGAGGCTGATACGAAATCGTGATATACAGGATATGGACGAAATTCGTTCTTATTTATATGGAACACTTGCAGAAATTCCATCTCCATGGAAGATGAAGGATATAGAATGTGCAGTTCAGATCCTTCAGGAAAAAATCACTCAGAAAAAAAGAATCCGGATCATCGGAGATTATGATATAGATGGCGTGACAGCTACCAGCATCTTGTTGAAAGGGTTAAAACGACTTAATGCAAATGTGGATACCTATATTCCGGACAGGGTAAAAGACGGATATGGAATGCATGAGCAGCTGATCGATAAAGCGTTGGAAGATGGAATTGATACGATACTGACCTGTGATAACGGTATTGCAGCTGCGGCCGAAATCGAATACGCAAAAAAAGAAAGACTCACTGTGATTGTTACGGATCATCATGATATTCCTTTTCGTGATACGAAGAATGGAAGAGTTTGGATTATTCCGAAAGCAGATGCAGTAGTGAATCCGAAACAGAATGACTGCCTGTATCCGAATAAAAATATTTGCGGTGCGGTGGTTGCCTGGAAACTGGTCTGGGCATTATATGAAAGCGCCGGGATTGACAGTGATGAGGTCTGGGATTTTCTTGAACTGGCGGCGATTGCAACAGTAGGAGATGTCATGGACCTGCAGGGTGAAAACAGAATTATTGTAAAAGAAGGCCTGAAAAAACTTTCTTCGACTTCTTTCGAAGGTCTGAAAGCTCTGATTCGTGTGAATAATCTGGAAGGCACAGAGATTACGGCATATCATGTGGGCTTTGTATTAGGACCGTGCATCAATGCAAGTGGACGCCTTGATACGGCAGCAAGATCTCTGAAACTGCTTCTTGCTGAAAATATGGAAGATGCCATGAAACTTGCGGATGATCTGTATGCTCTGAATCAGAGCCGAAAAGCTATGACGGAACAGGGAAAAGAACAGGCAATCCAGAGCATTGAGGAAAATAATCTCAGTGAGGACCGGGTGCTGGTAGTGTATCTTCCGGATTGTCATGAGAGTCTTGCGGGAATCATTGCGGGACGAATCCGTGAAACATATAATAAACCGGTATTTGTATTGACAAAAGGCTCTGACGGAGTGAAAGGGAGCGGACGTTCGATCGAGGCGTATTCCATGTATGAGGAACTGGTGAAATGCAGTGATCTGCTTACGCAGTTTGGTGGACATCCGATGGCGGCCGGACTTTCAATGGAAGAAAAAAATGTTGAACTTTTTCGCAGACGGCTGAATGACAACTGTACCCTGACGGAGCAGGATCTGATTCCGAAGATCATGATCGATGTTCCGATGCCGATTTCCTATCTTTCTAAAAAACTGACAGAACAGCTGAAAGTTTTGGAACCGTTTGGAAAAGGTAATACAAAGCCATTATTCGCACAGAAGAATCTTCGGGCAGTGGGAACCCGGGTTCTTGGAAGAAACAGGAATGTAGTAAAAATGCTTCTCATGGATGAAAATGGAATAAAAATGGATGCAGTATATTTTGGTGAGGCACAGGAATTTGTAAATTTCGTACAGGCACATGATACGATTTCTGTTACATATTATCCTGAAATCAATGTTTATCAGGGAAGAGAAACACTGCAGGTTGTAGTGCGAAATTATTGCTGATACAGGAGTTAGGGAAATACAGCTGAAAAGGCTGTATTTTTTATGTGATAAAGCCCCCAAAAAAGAAAAACTCATCCAAGTCTTCTGCGGAGCATTTCAGGATTCATTGCATAATTGATTGCAGTTTCTTTTGTGATACGTCCGTTTTTATATAATTCAAAAAGGCTCTGATCCATGGAACGCATCTGCCCCGGACTGGAGTAGATAACTCCATCAATCTGATGAATCTTGTTGTCACGGATCATATTTCGGATAGCAGGAGTGAGACGCATGATCTCAAAAACAGGAATATTTTTTCCATTGACATCCGGAATCAGCTGCTGGGAAATAACAGCCTGGAGAACCATGGAAAGCTGCATAATGATCTGATGTTGCTGTGACGGTTCAAAGACATCTATGATACGGTTGAGGGAATTTGCAGCCCCGATCGTATGCAGGCTGGAAAGTATCAGATGCCCTGTCTCAGCGGCGGTCATAGCTGTCTGAATTGTTTCATGGTCACGCATTTCACCGAGCAGAATAACATCCGGGCTCTGACGGAGAGTAGCGCGCAGAGAAGTAATATAATTCTCTGTATCAGTACAGATTTCTCGCTGGCTTACAATACAGCGGTTGTGGCGATGCAGATATTCCAGCGGGTCTTCCAGCGTAATAATATGTCCTTCGCGGGAATGGTTGATACGGTCGATAATACACGCCATTGTGGTAGATTTTCCGCTGCCGGCAGAACCGGTGACAAGGACCATGCCTTTTGTCAGCTCAGCTACACTCATGACATCTTCAGGAATAGAAAGCTCAGCAGGATCCGGCAGCTGGAATGCAATAACACGGATGACTGCGGCCAGGGAACCACGCTGTTTATACGCATTGATACGAAAACGTGATAAACCCGGAATAGAAAAAGAAAAGTCGTCATCACCGGTAGTATGCAGTCGAGAGATATCCCGGTCATTTGCCATCTGATAAATTGTTTCAATAGTTTCATTAGTCTGTTCCGGCATCAGACGGTCGCCGTAGGTGGAAAGATGTCCATCGGTTTTTATAGAAAGTGGCCGGCCGGCGATGATAAAAATATCCGAAGCATGCTGTTCGGCTGCCTGGGAGAGAAATTCCAGAGTTTGTTCTTTATTCATGAGTACCTCCTTTATAAACAGACTGACTGGTGTCCGGAGTCCAGGAAACCGTGGTGTCTGTTTTCCATTGTAATATTTGTATCAGAGAATCACCGGATTTCTCCGGGTATAAAACTTTCAGGCAGACAGTAAGCTGCTGAGTGTCGGAGAGCGATTCGGTGAAAAGTAATGTCTGTTTCTTTACGTCAAAAGTAAGTTCAGAATGATTTTTACAAAATTGTTCGACAAGAGTAAAATAATTTTCCTGATTGGCTGCCTGCCGGTAATCATCTGTGAGTTCCGTCTGAATTTCATCGATAACCGTGGAAGCCTGTCCGCAGGCCTTATAATAATCTTCTGTCTGCTGCATGGAATTCCGTGCAGCGTTTAATTCTGAACGGGAACTTCCGAGTGTCAGCAGAGAAAGAACGGCCAGACAGAGTACGGAAAATATCAGAAACAGGGAAGGAATTCCTGTTGCGGTAAAAAAGCTGTGGCGCTGTTTCATGAAATCGCCTCCTCTGAAGTGCTGACAGCAGGGAAAACCAGGTCAATCGTATAAATCTGTACGTGATTCGGATAACGATAAAAAGTCAGCGTTCCCTGTCTGGAAAGTGTTGTTTCACTGAGGCTGAGTTCCATTTCATAAGAGGACTGTGAAGCAGAACAGGATTTCCAGGATTTATCATAATACCATTCGATGACATTATCCTGAACATTTCCCTCTGGGAGCAGTGAGACAAAGGTTTCATCAGTTCCGTCACTTCCTTCCAGAATTTCTCCGACAGAAGTCGTAAGCATCTGAATCTGACGCCATTCCTGTGCCTGTGTGTGATTCATTTTTGCAGCAGCAAAGATGCGGATACAGGCAGTACTGGAAAGTGCCAGAAAAAGCAGAGCAAAAATCATTTCCATTAAAAAAAGGCTTGTTTTTGAATGTGAAGCTGTTTTTTTCATGATGCCTCCTCGGAAACAGAATTCTGATGGAGATAAAAGTTTTCTTCATTTCCCTCAGAATCTTTTAGTTCAAGATAATAAAAACCGGGACTGGTTTCTGAAACCTGAAAATCAGAAAGTTCAGCAATCGTTGTTCCAGCAGATGCGCTGGCTGCGGAACCATTCTGCGTAAAGAGTTCTTTCAGGTTACCCTGATCAAGATAAATATAGGTAATATATTCCTGATCGTTCAGAGTATCCAGGAAACACAGAGCGGATAAACCGTCCAGAGTACTGCTGAAAATTCCATCTTCCGTATCGTGCTGCCGGAATTTTGTTGTGATATAGGAAACGGCTGTTCCAAGTGTGGTTTCGGCGTTAGTGTTTTTTACAGTCTGCTGGTAGATACGGGCGGAAAACAACAGCATGAGCAGAAGAAAAAGGGCAAAGATTCCAAAAAGCATAAGAGAAGCCAGTTCGGCAACCGGATGCCTGGAAGAAGTTTTCTTTTTCATTTAGCAGTCTCCTTTCCGCGGCCGGCTGTATCGGACAGCAGGATCACACTTATATATGGAAGGAGATTTGTACCATTAGGTGTATATTCGACAACAAAACACGAATGATCATAAGTGATATGATAATCATTCAGAAGCTGTTCCAGGCTTTCAGGATATTGTCCATTCAAAGCATACGAACGGATTGCACCGTTCTCGAGGGCATGTTCAAGCGCCTGCTGTTCTTTATGAAGCGTTTCCTCTGATGCAAAATTGACGCTGACCAGAAAAACAGTACTGATCAAAATCAGAAAACAGAGGGGCAGGAGCAGACTGAGCTTACGTAAAAATTTTTTTCTGTGACTGTCAAAGAGTTCCATTTATAGGTCACCTCACAATGCAATATCAGAAAGAATGCCAAGAAGCGGCATCATAACGGAAAGTAGAACGAGACCGACAAGCAGGGACAGTATGATTACGATCGTTGGTTCAACAACGGAAACTGCTTCAGAAATCAAATCCACTGCTTTCTCGCGATATTTTACGGAGAGCTGTGAAAGGGCCTCGTCTGCGGAACCGGACTGAAAACCAACGGAAATGAGCCGTCCCTCCATACCGGTAAATAATTTTGACTCTGTCAGCGCCTGATAAAAAGGTGTTCCTTCTTCCAGTAAATGGCTTGTTTCTTTCAGCCGTTTCAGAATCAATGGATGAGAGATCATTTCGGTGGAAAGTTCCAGACTTGTATCAGGAGACAGACCACTTTTCAGTCCAAGGGAGAGTCCCTGGGCCAGACGACCGTAGTCAGAAGCGAGAGGAATGTCACGAAAGACCGGTAAGTGGTAAGCTGCATTTTTCAGATACTGATGTCCTTTTTCACTCAGACTGAGGAAGAGAATCATGCCAATCAGCAGGACAACTAGTACCAGAAAAATCCCTGAATAGTTACTGAGTACGGTACCGGCATTCAGAAGTCCGAGGGAGAGTGCGTTCATTTCCATTCCCATCTGTTGAAATACCTGTTGAAATACAGGAAGTACCTTGACGAGAAGGACAACGATGACGACACCCATCATGCCAAGCATGATCAGTGGATAAGTGACCGCACTGCGTATCTGGTCAGAAACTTCCTGCTCCTGTTCATAATGTACAGACAGGCTGTTCAGGATTTCATCGAGGCATCCTGTTTCTTCACCGGTCTTTATATAGGAAACAGAAGAACGGGGAAATCTGCCGGAAGCTTCCATTGCTTTTGTCAGACTGCCTGTTTCTTCCATAGAAGCAATCAGGGCAGTGATGATCTCGCGGTCGGTATCAGTCTGACTTTCTTCCTGAAGGATCATCAGACCTTCTGTTACAGAAATGCCTGAATGGATCAGCATTCCGAGCTGCCCGAAAAAATTACTGAGTTCCCGGGCTGTTAATGTGTATTTCATAGAAAAATCTCCTTTTGCCATTAACGTGTAAATTGTACAGTGTAATTGCTTTCATCTCCGATGTATTCCTGAATGGCTTCTTTGTCATCACTGTTGGAATCAAAAGTAGGATCCATCAGTGTCCAGGTATTTCCTTTAAAAGATACTGCCTGGTTGACCCAGCCTTTGGAACGGATATAGACATCGATCCAGGCATGCTTGATATCATCGGCATAACCAATCTGAAGCTTACATGGAATATCACAGCTTCGGAGCATAGCGGCTGTAAGAGCTGCATAATCAAAGCAGATACCGGTTCCTGTTTCGAGTGTTTCGTCGATATCCGGAAGGTATCCGGTGGTGACTGTGTCTGCCTTTTCGTAATCGTAAGTCAGATTTGATACAACATAATTGTAAATCTGCTGCAAAGCATCTACATCAACCGTATCCTCACGGATCATGGAGAGAGCCAGCTTACTGGCCTTACTGTCCGGTGAAAAATTCACATACTGATTTGGATAGAGGAAAGGCAGAAAAGCATTCGCAAGCTGTACGGTCACTGTTTCGCTGTAAAGAGCTGCATACTGATCGCCCTGAACCTGCTGATATCCGGTGATCGTGTAATCGCCGTTTCCTTCGGTGAAAGTAATGACAGCCTGTTCTCCGGGTGCAATAAAATAGGAATAAAGTACACCGGAAGGCGTAACGATCTGCAGGCTGCATGTCAGATCCGATGAATTAGACTGTGCAACAAAATAGCCCTGACTTTTGTTAGATACATCCAGAGTCAGAGGGGATGAGCCGAGGGTGTCTTTCCCGGAGGCTTCAGGAATAAGAACCTGAAGCGGAGAATAGACAGGGGGCTCGTCTGATTTCTGGCTGGCAGAAGAACTGCCACATCCTGAAACAGATACCAGAAAGGCCGACAGACACAATATTATGGCAAGGAGTCGGAAGTGAATGAATCGGTTCATAAGACTGCTCCCTGTTAATTTTTAGTCTGAATTAAGTATAGCAGAGTCAATGTTTACAGGCAATATTTCATCCGAGGTTTTATTTTCGAATATTGTTACTGATCGCTCCGTTCACACTAACCGAATATTACAAAAATGTGAATATATAGGAAAAAATGTTGACATTCGCAGAGAAAAAAACTATACTTACAGCATAAAGGCAAACCTGCTGAAAGGCAGGGACGCAAAGCCAAGGGCCTAAGGTCGTGAGACTAAGGCAGCCGGTTGCCGCATTAAATTCTGATTTAGTGACGTATTATGAATTGCAGAAGAGAGAATCTGAATTAGCATGTGCGGCCGTTTAATTTGATTAAACGGTTTTTTTGCGTGTTAAAATATAGAATCTCTGATGTTTCAGTAACCGGGTTGCTGTGAACGAAATTGTATTTCATGCGTCGATATCTGAAAGGTGTGATAATAATATGAAAAGAAAAATGAAAATCAAAGAATTCCTTATGAAGAAGAAAGTTGCAGCAGGATGTGTTGCAGCTGCCGCGGTCATTGCCGCAGGAAGTTTTTCCATGGTGATGCAGTCATCTGATATTCCGGAGCTTTCCAGCTATACCGATCCGGTGATCGAAACGACAATTACCGGTGATGATACTCCGCTGGCATCAAAGCCAAAGGTAACAACAAAGACTACATCAAAGACGAAGACAATAAGAAAAAAAGTAAAACTGAAAAAAGCATCAAAGAAGTCTTACACAAAGAAACTTCCTAATAAGAGAAAAACAACCACAAAAACCAAGAAAAGTGGTAAGACAACTGTAAAGACACAGACAACTGTACAGACAGCAGCATCTGAGAAGTACACAAAAAAATCAAAACAGAAAGTTGTAACACAGAAAGTGGTAACGACAGTTAAGACTACAACAACCGTTGAAGGTACACAGCAGAATACGCAGACACAGGCAGTAGCAGTTCAGAGTGTGGGAACGCAGAACAAGACTACAACAGCTGCTTCTTCAACTAAGACCGCAACAAAGCAGACAATCAGCAATGTTGCATCCATCGCTACGAAGATGGACAGCAGAGTTCTGAATGCGTACAGCAGAATGGGATTTACAGTAACTGTTGATCCGAATTATGCATATGCAGGACACTTTGATGCGAGATCACGTAATATTACGATTCAGGAAGCAGATGAGACTGTTTATCATGAACTCGGTCACTTCCTTGCATTCATCGCAGGAAACGTAGATCAGAGCAGTGCATTTGCATCTGTATATAACAGTGAGAAGTCAAAATTCACAGGATATAACAGAGCATATGCAACACAGAACGCTTCTGAATATTTTGCTGAATCTGTTAAAGATTATATGCTGAATGGTGCTGCACTGAGCAGTCAGCGTCCGGAAACATATAAAGCAATCCAGTCTGCACTGAATACAGTTACAACTGCCAGAGCAGATGCAATCCTGAAAGCTTACGCTTCGATCTGGAATTAATAAAAGAATAGTTTTAAGACAAAAAGGGCTGCCTGCCATGCACGGGTGGCTTTTTTTATACAATAAAACACACTGGAACCGTACGCAGAGTGGGTTAGTCATTGATTCTGCAATAAAAAAGTGGTATAATTATGAACCAGATTTATTATGTAAAGAAAAGCGAGGTACGCAAAATGAAAAAAATAGAAGATTACGTTAGAAGTATTCCGGATTTTCCGGAACCGGGCATTATATTCAGAGATATCACAAGTGTTCTGCAGGATGCAGACGGTCTTCAGCTTGCGATTGATTCTATGCAGGCCTGTCTGAAAGACACAGATGTTGATGTGATCGTCGGAACAGAGTCCAGAGGATTTATCTTTGGTGTGCCGATTGCGTATAATCTTCATAAACCATTTGTGCCGGTTCGTAAAAAAGGTAAACTTCCATGTGAGACAGTTTCCAAGAGCTATGATCTCGAATATGGAAGTGCAACGATCGAGATGCATAAGGATTCTATTAAACCGGGTCAGAAGGTTGCAATCATCGATGACCTGATTGCAACAGGCGGTACAGTAGAAGCTGCGATTAAGCTGGTAGAAGAACTTGGCGGTGAAGTAGTCAAGGTTGTTTTCCTTATGGAGCTTGCAGGATTAAAAGGCCGCGAAAAACTGGAAGGTTATGACGTGGCTTCCGTAATCAGATACGAAGGTAAATAATCCGTCAGAGCAGTGACGAAATAGATACTAAGAAATAACGGCAGGCAGGTGGGAGATAATGGCAGAGAAGAAAGAGAATGTACAGCTTGAGAAAACAATGGATAAGGCAGAGCGGGAGAAGCTTGAATCTGTAAAAAAAGCAGATGCAGCAGTCAAGACCATGCAGGATTTTACGAGTCCGGAGGTGTTGTATGACGAGCTGATAGCCAGTGTAAAGAAGTATCATCCTTCTACGGATATTTCCATGATACAGAAAGCCTACGAAGTGGCCAGCGATGCCCACAAGGATCAGAAAAGAAAATCCGGAGAACCGTATATCATACATCCTCTTTGTGTGGCAATCATACTTGCGGATCTCGAACTGGATAAAGAAACGATCGTTGCCGGTCTTCTTCATGATGCAGTAGAAGATACCTGGATGACGACCGAAGAAGTTGAGAAAGAATTCAGCGCAGAAGTTGCCCTTCTTGTGGATGGTGTTACAAAACTGGGACAGTTGAGCTATTCTGCGGATAAAGTAGAACTTCAGGCTGAGAACCTTCGTAAGATGTTCCTTGCCATGGCGAAGGATATTCGTGTCATTTTAATTAAACTTGCCGACCGCCTGCACAATATGCGTACCCTGCAGTATATGAGACCGGAGAAACAGCAGGAAAAAGCACGCGAAACGATGGATATCTATGCTCCGATCGCTATGAGACTTGGTATTTCGAAGATTAAAGTTGAACTGGATGACCTTTCGCTGAAATATCTGCAGCCGGATGTTTACTATGATCTGGTTGATAAAGTTGCACTTCGTAAGAGTGAGCGCCAGGAATTCGTTAATAATATCGTGAAACAGGTTAAACAGCATATGGATGAGGCATCCATTAAGGCTCAGGTTGACGGAAGAATCAAACATTTCTTCAGTATCTATAAGAAGATGGTCAACCAGGATAAGACGATCGATCAGATCTATGACTTGTTTGCGGTCCGTATTCTTGTTGATACGGTGAAGGACTGTTATGCGGCTCTTGGTGTCATCCATGAGATGTATAAGCCGATTCCGGGACGATTTAAAGACTATATTGCCATGCCGAAACCGAATATGTACCAGTCTCTGCATACGACGCTGATCGGTCCGAACGGACAGCCGTTCGAGATTCAGATCCGTACATTTGAGATGCATAAGACTGCTGAGTATGGTATCGCTGCACACTGGAAATATAAAGAATCTTCCGACGGTAAAGTGCCTGTTGATAAAAGGGAAGAAGAGAAGCTGAACTGGCTTCGTCAGATTCTGGAATGGCAGAAAGATATGTCAGATAACAGAGAGTTCATGAGTCTTCTTAAGAATGACTTGGACCTGTTTGCTGACAGTGTTTACTGCTTTACTCCGCAGGGAGATGTAAAGAACCTGCCGAACGGTTCCACACCAATCGATTTTGCTTACAGTGTACACAGTGCAGTCGGAAACCGTATGGTTGGAGCGCGTGTTAATGGTAAACTGGTTCCAATCGAATACCAGATCAAAAATGGTGACCGTATTGAGATCATCACTTCGCAGAACTCCCAGGGACCGAGCCGTGACTGGCTGAATCTCGTTAAAAGTACGCAGGCAAAAAATAAGATCAATCAGTGGTTTAAAAAAGAACTGAAAGAAGACAATATCCTGAAGGGTAAGGACATGCTGACACAGTATGCGAAGTCTAAAGGATATAAGCTTGGAATATATACAAAACCGCAGTTTCTGGAATCCGTTATGCGTAAGTATGGTTTCCGTGACTGGGACTCCGTGCTGGCTGCAATCGGTCATGGCGGCCTGAAAGAGGGGCAGGTTTTCAATAAACTTGTGGAAGCTTATGATAAGGAAAATCAGAAGAACCTTACCGATGAGCAGGTACTGGAAGCGACTGGAGAATCTCAGGAAAAACTTCATGTTACTAAAAATAAAGGCGGTATTGTTGTAAAGGGTATCCACGATGTTGCAGTACGTTTCTCAAAATGCTGCAGCCCGATTCCAGGTGATGAGATCGTTGGTTTTGTTACAAGAGGACGAGGAATCACCATTCATCGTACAGACTGCGTAAATGTACTGAACATGTCAGAAGCAGACCGTTCCCGTCTGATTGAGGCAGAATGGCAGCCGACAGACAATAAAGGCTCAGAAAAATATATGGCTGAGATTCAGGTATATGCAAATAACCGTACCGGTCTTCTGGTCGATCTCTCGAAGATCTTTACAGAGCGCAAGATTGACATGAGAAGTATCAACAGCCGTACAAGTAAACAGGAGAAGGCTACGATTTCTGTCAGCTTTGAGATCGGCAGTAAAGAAGAGTTGTCATCCCTTGTTGCAAAAATCCGTCAGATTGAAAGTGTCATTGACGTAGAACGTACGACCGGCTGATTTAGATGAGGATAATAGAATGAAAAAACTGGACTTACAGAAATGTATCGTTGGAAGTGTGTTTACAAACTGCTACTTCCTGAAAAATAAAGAAACAGGAGAAATGCTGATCGTTGATCCTGGCGATAATGCCGATAAGATTGAACAGAAAGTTCTTGAAATGCAGGGAAAACCGGTTGCAATCCTTCTGACACATGGTCATTTCGACCATATTCTTGCAGCAGAAGAAATCAAAAAGAAATATAATATTCCGATCTATGCGAGTGCAAAAGAAGAAAAGACACTGCAGGATCCGAGGATTAATCTGACAGCATTTCATATGAGCAGCTATACATTGAAGGCGGATGTTTATCTTACAGATCTTCAGGTTGTGGAACTGGCAGGTTTTTCTGTTCAGATGATCGAGACTCCGGGTCATACGGTGGGAAGCTGCTGTTATTATCTGAAGGATGAAGGGGTTCTGTTCAGTGGAGATACAGTTTTCTGCGGTTCCGTAGGCAGAACTGATTTCCCGGAGGGCAGCACATCTGCAATCGTAAACAGTCTGCACAGACTGCTGGAAGCACTTCCGGATGATACAGAAGTTTATCCGGGACATGATACTTCTACAACGATCGGTTATGAAAAGAGGTATAATCCATTTGTATAAGATTGGTATTCTGTTCAAGGACAGAGAGTTTGAACATGATATATATGAATTGATCCGTGCGTTCTATCCGGGAAGTGAGATTCATTCCTTTTATGAAGAAGAGGAAGCGGACTGTGATCTTTATTTCCGAATTGAAAAGCAGGGTGATTCCTGTATGATCCGATATGAGGATCATGAGAATAAAGGCGTGACAAGTGCAGAGTTTACAGAAGGGCAGTCTTCGGATGCCCTTATTTCTTGTGTGGATGCTGATGACAGCGAGGCAAAAGAACGTGCACATGCGATCCGCAAGGAGCGAAAAGACATCGTCAAGATCGCTCTGTATAAATTATTGGTAAAGCTGACAGATAAGACACTTCCATGGGGAAACCTGACGGGTATCCGTCCTGCGAAACTTGCAATGGGGCTGATCGAGTCTGGTATGAAAAATACAGAAGCAGCGCAGGAAATGCGTGACCGTTATATGGTAAGCCCGCAGAAAACAGCTCTTGCGATCACGATAGCGAACAGAGAGCGTGAGATACTGAAAGATATTGATTATGAAAAAGGATACAGCCTGTATGTGGGAATTCCATTCTGTCCGAGCATCTGTCTCTACTGTTCCTTTAGTTCTTATCCGCTGAAACAGTGGAAGAACAGAGTAGATCAGTACCTGGAGGCACTTTGTAAAGAGATTAAAGAAGTAGCTTCTATTATGAAAGCGAAGGGCAGAAAACTGGATACCGTTTATATTGGCGGCGGTACGCCGACAACACTGGAGTCGGATCAGCTGAAAGTTCTTCTGGATGCGTTGATGGAGAACTTTGGATGCAAAGATCTTGCCGAATTTACGATTGAGGCAGGAAGACCGGACAGTATTACCAGAGAAAAAATGATGATGATCCGAAATTATCCGATCACAAGAATTTCTGTAAATCCACAGACGATGAATCAGGAAACGCTGGATATTATCGGACGCCGGCATACAGTAGAAGAAACGAAACAGGCATTCATGCTTGCAAGAGAAAGTGGCTTTGATAACATCAACATGGACCTGATCGTGGGACTTCCGGGTGAGGATAAGGCGATGGTAGAAAATACGCTGAATGAAGTGAAAGCCCTTGCCCCGGATAGCATGACAGTTCATTCCCTGGCAGTGAAGCGAGCTGCGCGATTGAATATCTTTAAAGATAAATATCAGGAAATGACCTTTGAGAACAACCAGGAGATCATGGATATGACCATGAGAGCAGCCTACGAAATGGAAATGGGCCCGTATTATCTGTACAGACAGAAGAATATGAAGGGAAATTTTGAGAATGTTGGCTATGCAAAGGTTGACAAAGCCGGGATTTACAATATACTAATTATGGAGGAAAAACAGCCGATCATCGCATTAGGTGCAGGCGGTTCCTCAAAACTTGTCTTTGACCATGGTAAGAGAATTGAACGAGTGGAGAATGTCAAAGATGTTACAAATTATATTGACCGTATTGATGAAATGATCGAACGAAAACGCACAGGAATCAATACCTGGTTATGACAGCGGGAGGTGGACGTATTGCAGACAAGGCAGATAGAGCCGGGACAGACAGAAATGGTCAAGTCGGGTGACAGATTATTGGATTTTGACCTTTCTGAGGAACTGAGCCATGGAATGGTTGTCAGCAATCTTGCGTACGCAGTAGCTGCCGAACTGGGGCAGGACGAAGAGTTCTGTTATCAGATGGCGATCGCAGGAATGCTCCATGATATCGGAAAGCTGAAGCTTACCGGTTATATCAATGGACAGGAAAATGATCCTCTTCTGATAGAAGAACTGAAGTATGTCCGCATGCATTCTTCGTTGGGATATGAAGAACTGAAGGATCAGGGCTATTCTGAC
The DNA here is from genome assembly GCA_963622815.1 of Ruminococcus bicirculans (ex Wegman et al. 2014). GTDB lineage: Bacteria > Bacillota > Clostridia > Lachnospirales > Lachnospiraceae > Blautia_A. The sequence goes on along the minus strand of CAVFJK010000188.1, from coordinate 900 downwards.
CTGGTGCTCCAGAGTATTCTGTATCATCATGAAAATTATGATGGCAGCGGCTATCCTTCAAATCTCAGAGGAGACAGTATTCCACTGGGAGCCAGAATCTTACGTGTCTGCGATGTTTACGCAGCACTGAGTTCGGACAGGCCTTACAGAAAAGCGTTTGATGTCAGTACAGTGATAGAGCTTATGATCGATGAGATCAAAAATTTTGATATGGAAGTTTTTCTTGCATTTCAGAGAGTCGTACACAATAACAAATAACAGGAGGACAGTATGGCGTTAAAGAAGAAACCGGTTACCGGTATGAAAGACATTTTACCAAAAGAGATGGAAATCCGTAATTATGTGATGAACATGATTCGTGAGACATATGGAAAATTTGGATTTACAGCAATTGAGACACCATGTGTGGAGCATATTGAAAATCTCAGCAGTAAGCAGGGTGGAGAGAATGAGAAACTGATCTTCAAGATTCTGAAACGTGGTGAGAAACTGAAACTGGATACTGCAGAGTGTGAGGCTGATCTGGTAGATTCCGGCCTTCGTTATGACCTGACTGTACCGCTTTCCAGATACTATTCCAATAATGCAAGCCAGCTTCCGGCTCCGTTTAAGGCCCTTCAGATGGGTAATGTATGGAGAGCTGACCGTCCGCAGAGAGGACGTTTCCGTCAGTTTATGCAGTGTGATATCGATATCCTTGGTGAGCCTACTTATCTTGCAGAGATTGAACTTGTTATGGCAACAACAACACTGCTTGGAAAACTGGATTTCCATAATTTCACGATCCGTATCAATGACAGAAAGATCCTGAAAGCTATGGCACAGTACAGCGGCTTCCCGGAAGACAGTTTTGATACAGTATTCATCATTCTGGACAAGATGGACAAGATCGGTCTGGAA
>CAVFJK010000187.1:0-7902 GCA_963622815.1 Ruminococcus bicirculans (ex Wegman et al. 2014) | reverse complement strand
TATCAAGATGCCGTTTATGGACGGACTGACACTTGCAAAACTTGCGAAGAAAGAGATTCCGGAATTAAAAGTTGTAATCTTAAGCGGGTATGATGATTTTAACTATGCCAAACAGGCAATCAGCATAGGCGTAGAAGATTATCTTTTGAAACCGATCACAAAGAATGCACTGATTGAACGTCTTACAGAAATTCGAAGCCGTTATGAGCATGAAAAGACACAGAAGGAATACTACGAGAAATTCCAGAGGGAGATGCAGGCTTATGAGAAGAACAGCAGCCGTGATTTTTTTGAGGCACTGGTTGGTGGTTCCATGGATATGATGGAGGTTTATAAAAGAGCAGAAAAGCTTGGGCTGGATATCGTGGCGGAAGCCTATAATGTTCTGATCTTTACGATGAACTGTGATGAGGACTTTTCCGGACAGAGAGAAGAGTATTCTTCGTGGGAGGCGGAATCACTGGAACTTCTGGAAAATTTTTTCTCAGGTCATTCGTCTGCCATGCTGTTTCGAAGTAATGTTTTTTCCTATGGTGTACTGATTAAGGGTCAGAAAGAAAATATAGATGAGAATACCAGAGCATGCGTGGATGAGATTACCAGGATTCTGAACAGGCAGGAAGGAAGACAGGAGTGGTTTCTGGCGGTGGGACAGCCGGTGGAGCGCTTAAGTCAGATTCAGAAGAGCTATCATACAGCGTCCAGAGCTTTTTCGCAGAGATATCTGTATGACGAAAATATCCTCTGTTATGATGAGATGGGAATGATGGAACAGCACAGTACCCTGGAAGAAGCTGAGGATAATGCCTATTTGCAGAAGGTGGATGTTAATGCGTTGAATCCGGCAATCCTGCAGAAGTTTTTAAGCAATGGCCTTAAGGAGGAAACAGAAAACTTTGTAAAAGACTATTTTTATGCGATCGGACAGGAACCGATGGAATCTCTGGTATTTCGAAATTATGTCATTCTGAATGTGCGTTTTTCGGTTATTTCGTTTCTTAAGGGACTGGGGTGCGATACGAATGAAATGGAGCCCGCGGATACAGAAGAAGTGCTTGCAGAGAGTGGTAAAAATATGGAAAGTGCGATTGCATATGCGGAAAAAATGATTTCCCAGGCAATCGCTCTCCGTGATCAGAATTCCGGAAATAAAAACAGAAGTATCCTGAAAACGGCAGTGGATTTTATCGACGGCCACTATATGGATGAAGAGATTTCCTTAAATACTGTTGCCAATGTCGCGAATGTCAGTGCCAATCATTTCAGTGCCCTGTTCAGCCAGAATATGGGACAGACATTTATTGAATATCTGACCTCACTGCGTATGAGTAAGGCGAAAGAACTTCTCCGTTGTACAGGCATGCGTTCCAGTGAGATTGCAGGAGAGATTGGGTATAAAGACGCACATTATTTCAGTTATCTCTTTAAGAAAACGCAGGGCATGACGCCGAGTGATTACCGCAAAGCCCGGGAGGATAAGGCATGAGCAGGGCTGTAAAGAGCGTAAAAAAACAGATGGGGCTTGAAAAAAAGATGAATCGTCTGCTTTTCAGCACAATGATTCCGATGGCATGTCTTCTGGTAATTTTGCTTCTGATCTTCTGGCAGTATGCCGGACAGTATAATAAGCTGTCGGAAAATCTGGCGGTCAGCAGTAAATTCAATCTGAGTTTTAAGGATGAACTGGACCTGGAAATGTATTATCTGGCGATTGGATCAAAGGAAGCCAGTGAACTGGACGATGTTGTGGGACAGGTAGAGGATGCACAGAATATTATGGAAAAACTGCGCAAAAATACCTATCATGCCAGCGGCGTAAAATGTCTGAACAGTCTGGACTCTTATCTGGATAATCTGAAGAAGCGAATGCTCCAGCTGATGGAGATTAAGGAATATGATAAACGAATGGAATTTATGGACAGTAACATTCGGATTATCACAGGGCTCATCATGCAGGAGATGCAGAATTATATCTATAATGAATCTATGTATCTGGTGCAGGTGGAGACGAATCTTACCCACAGAGTTAAGATTCTGATATCGGGAATGGCGGTATTGTTGCTTGCAACACTGGGAATCCTGATGAGAAGATCGTTCCGACTGACTGGTGGAATCATACGACCGGTAACAGAGATGCGAGATAAAGTGAAGAAAGTCGGACGTGGAAACTTTGATGTTCTTCCGGTGTCTGCGGAGATCATAGAGATTGAGGAACTGGATCAGGGTATCAATAAGATGGCTCACCGGATCAGCGGTCTTCTGGAGAATGTCCGCCAGGAAAAGGAAATGCAGCATCTGACAGAATTACAGCTGATCCAGGCACAGGTCAACCCTCATTTTCTGTACAATACGCTGGATACGATCGTATGGCTGATTGAGGGCGGTATGACGGATGATGCGGTGGAGATGATTTCCAGTCTTTCTATTTTCTTCCGTACATCGCTCTCTAAAGGAAATGATATCATTCCTCTTTCAGAAGAAAAACGACATACCCTGAGCTATCTTGAGATTCAGCAGTTCCGCTATCGGGATATTCTGGAGTTTGAATTATCCATACCAAAGGAACTTGACGGAATTCAGGTGCCGAAGCTTTCGATTCAGCCGCTGGCTGAGAATGCTCTTTATCATGGAATCAAAAATCGCAGAGGAAAAGGTAAGATTACGATAACCGGAAGAGAAGAGGCAGATGCGATCGTTCTTACGGTCAGTGATAATGGTCAGGGAATGACGCCGGAGCGTCTTCACGAAGTACAGGAAGCGATCCGGACAGGAGAGAGGGCCGGATTTGGACTCGCAGCAGTTGCGGAACGTATTGCTTTGTACTACGGACCTGGCTATGGAATGACGATTTCTTCCGAAGAAGGGAAGGGAACGACAGTGGAATTACGGCTTGGAAAAAATATTCAACCGAAATCGTAAAAAAATCAACTTGTTAAAATTGAAACGAAAAGATAGATAAAAGACTGAACTTTTTTCCGAAAATAATCCATGGAGTTTTCGTAACAAATTGCTATAATAAAAACATCTTAAAAAACACGAAACAAATGTAAAGGGAGGATTACAAAATGAAGAAAAAAATGGTGACCGCACTCTTGGCAGTATCTATGTTAGCAGGACTTTCCGCAGTGAACGTTATGGCGGATGAAGGCGACACAATTACAGTAGGTTTTTCACAGGTAGGTGCAGAATCTGACTGGCGTACTGCAAACACAGAATCCATGAAATCCACTTTCTCAGAAGAGAACGGATACGAACTGATCTTTGACGATGCTCAGCAGAAACAGGAAAATCAGCTGACAGCAATCCGTAACTTCATTCAGCAGGAAGTTGACTATATCGTACTTGCACCTGTAACTGAGACCGGTTGGGATACAGTACTTCAGGAAGCAAAAGATGCAGGAATCCCGGTTATCATCGTTGACCGTATGGTAGATGTATCTGACGACAGTCTTTACACCGCATGGGTAGGATCAAACTTCAAACTTGAAGGTCAGAAAGCTATGGCATGGCTGGATGCATATCTGGAAGCAAAAGGCCGCGGCGATGAAGAAATCAACCTGGTTGATATTCAGGGAACCATCGGAGCATCTGCTCAGATCGGACGTACAGAAGGATTTGACGAAGCTGTAGAAGCTCATGACAACTGGACAACACTTGCTCAGCAGTCCGGTGAATTCACACAGGCTAAAGGACAGGAAGTTATGGAATCTATCCTGAAACAGAGCGGTGATGATATCGACGTTGTATACTGCGAGAACGATAACGAAGCATTCGGTGCAATCGATGCGATCAAAGCAGCAGGATATGAAGTAGGCGGCGAAGAAGGCCAGATTCTTGTAATGTCCTTCGATACAACAAACGCAGGTCTTACACAGACACTTTCCGGCGAAATCACATGTGATACAGAGTGTAACCCACTTCACGGACCACGTGTAGAAGAAATCATCCAGAAACTGGAAGCCGGCGAAGATGTTGACAAACAGGCATATGTAGATGAAGTTGCATTCGCAGCTGACGATACAGTAACAAAAGTTACAATCGACGGAACAGATTATGACATCACACCGATCACTCAGGAAATCATCGACGGACGTGCATACTAATCTTAAATAACTTGAATTTGCAAACTGAAAGAGATTTATAAAAAATGAGCCCGGGGCGTGGAACAGGATCCAGATTATATGGATTTTATGGGCCACGCCCCTTTTGCGCTCAAAAACAGGGAAAATAGAGAAAAAACTGGAATAAATAAGGGAATGGAGGAAAGAAAATGGAACAAAACGTTGTTTTGGAAATGCGTGATATAAGTAAAAATTTCACCGGTGTCCGTGCCCTTTCCCATGTGGATTTTACACTTCGACAGGGTGAGATCCATGCACTGATGGGAGAAAACGGAGCCGGAAAATCAACACTGATCAAAGTTCTGACCGGTGTACATGAATTCGAAAGTGGTTCCATTCATATGAATGGTGAAAATAAAGACATTATCAATCATTCTCCGCAGGAGGCACAGTCAAACGGAATCAGCACGGTTTACCAGGAAGTAAACCTCTGTCCGAACCTGACTGTTGCGGAAAACCTGTTTATCGGCCGTGAGCCGCGAAACAAGGTTGGAATGATCAACTGGAAAGAAATGAATGAGCGTTCTGCGAAGCTTCTGGAAAGTCTGAACATTAACGTTCCGCCGACACAGATGCTGGATGAATGTTCCGTGGCGATCCAGCAGATGATTGCGATCGCACGTGCAGTTGATATGAAATGTAAAGTCCTGATTCTGGACGAGCCGACCTCCTCTCTGGATGATGAAGAAGTTGAGAAACTGTTCGTTCTGATGCGCAGACTTCGTGGGGAAGGCGTAGGAATTGTTTTTGTTACACATTTCCTTGAGCAGGTATATGCAGTCTGTGACAGGATCACAGTACTTCGAAACGGCGAACTGGTAGGTGAATATGAGACAAAAGATCTTCCGAGAGTTATGCTGGTTGCAAAGATGATGGGTAAAGATTTTGATGACCTGGCAGATATCAAGGGCGATCATAAAGACAAAAAAGTATTCTCCGATACACCGGTTATCGAAGCAAACGGTATTGGACATAAAGGTACAATTAAACCGTTTGATCTCAAGATTAATAAAGGTGAGGTCATCGGACTTACCGGACTTCTTGGTTCCGGACGTTCGGAACTGGTTCGTTCCATTTATGGAGCTGATAAAGCTGACAGCGGAACATTGAAAGTAAATGGAAAAGAAGTGAAGATAGGCAGTCCTCTGGATGCCATGAAACTTGGTATGGCATATCTTCCGGAAGACCGTAAAGCAGAAGGCATCATTGCAGATCTTTCTGTAAGAGAGAATATCATCATTGCCATGCAGGCGAAGAAAGGTATGTTCCATCCGATGAGCCGTAAAGAGATGGAAGAGGCAGCAGATAAATATATAGACATGCTGCAGATCAAGACTGCAAGCCGTGAGACTCCGATCAAGAGCCTTTCCGGTGGTAACCAGCAGAAAGTTATCCTTGGCCGCTGGCTTCTGACAAATCCGGAATATCTGATTCTGGATGAGCCGACACGAGGTATCGATATCGGTACGAAGACAGAGATTCAGAAGATCGTTCTGGATCTTGCGGATCAGGGAATGGCAGTAACCTTTATTTCCTCAGAAGTAGAAGAAATGCTCCGTACCTGTTCCAGAATGGCAGTCCTCCGTGATGGTGAAAAAGTCGGAGAACTGGAAGAGAGCGAGCTTTCACAGAGCAACATCATGAAAGCGATTGCAGGAGGTGACGATAAATGAATAACAGTAAATTAAAAAAGATCACGAGTGCGAGACTTTTTCTTCCTGTCGTGTGTCTGATCGCGGTCCTTCTGATCAATGTGATCAAGACCCCGGACTTCTTTAATATTACAATTCGAAATGGTGTCCTTTACGGATATGTTATTGACGTTATCAACCGTGCATCTGAACTGGTTATTCTTGCAGTCGGTATGACACTGGTAACAGCGGCATCCGGTGGACAGGATATCAGTGTTGGTGCAGTTATGGCGGTTGCAGCAGCTGTTTGCTGCCAGATCTTATCCGGCGGTGCATCTTCTGTAACACAGTACCAGAATTCCATTATCCTTGCAGTTGTTGCAGCACTTCTTGCAGCAGCACTGTGCGGAGCGTTCAATGGATTCCTGGTAGCAAAGCTTAATATTCAGCCGATGGTCGCAACCCTGATCCTTTATACAGCCGGTCGTGGTATCGCACAGCTTGTAACAAACGGACAGATTACATATATTCGTGTTCCGTCTTTCCAGATGGCAGGTGGATACATCGGTAAATCACCGGTTCCGACACCAGTACTTTTCGCAATCGTAACCGTTATTATTGTAGCACTGATCCTGAAAAAGACAGCTCTCGGACTTTATATTGAGAGCGTTGGTATCAATGGAAAAGCAGCACGTCTGGTAGGTCTGAACTCTACGATGATCAAATTCCTGACCTACGTGATCTGTGGTGTCCTTGCAGGAATCGCCGGACTGGTAGCATCCAGCCGTATCTATTCCGCAGATGCAAATAACATTGGCCTGAACCTTGAGATGGATGCAATTCTGGCAGTTGCACTTGGCGGTAACTTCCTTGGTGGTGGTAAATTCAGCCTGATCGGTTCTGTAATCGGAGCTTATACGATTCAGGCACTGACAACGACTCTGTATGCAATGAATGTAAAAGCTGATCAGCTGCCTGTTTATAAAGCAATCGTTGTTATCATCATTGTTACTTTACAGAGTGACGTATTTAAGAAATTTGTTGCAAATCACAGAAGCAAAAAAGTTTCCGTTGCAGCAGAAGGAGGTCAGAAATAATGAAACAGAAAAAGAAAATGACAAGTACCGGATTTCTTCTGTTGATCACGATCGTTCTGTTCTTCGTTATGTATGCAGCAGGTATGGTGATCTTTGCAGATAAAGGTTTTGCTAAACCGCAGATGTTTCTGAATCTTTTTGTATCAAATGCAGGTCTTCTCGTTATTTCATGTGGTCTTACGATCGTTATGATCACCGGTGGTATTGATATCTCCGTTGGTTCTGTAACAGCACTTGTCTGCATGGTAATGGCAGACCTTATGGAAAACAAAGGCGTGAGCGCTTATGTGGCAGTTCTTGCAGCACTGCTGATCGGTCTTGCTTTTGGTATCGTACAGGGCTTCCTTGTAACTTATATGGGAATCCAGCCATTTATCGTAACACTTGCCGGTATGTTCTTTGGACGCGGTATGACAGCAATCATCAGTACAGACATGATCTCTATTAAGAACGAAGTATTCCTGAAATGGGCAAACTACCGTTTCTACATGCCATTTGGTTCTACAAACAAAAAAGGTAAATTTATCCCGGCGTACATTCCGCCGACAGTCGTGATCGCAATCATCGTAGTTCTGATCATTGCAGTTCTTCTGAAATATTTTAAATTCGGACGTAAACTGTATGCGATTGGTGGAAACAGACAGAGTGCCCTGATGATGGGACTTGATGTCAAGAAAACAATGTTCCGCGCTTACGTACTGGATGGCTTTCTTGCAGGTCTTGGCGGATTCCTTTTCTGCCTCAACAGTTGTGCCGGTTTCGTAGAGCAGGCAAAAGGTCTTGAAATGGATGCAATCTCCTCAGCCGTTATCGGTGGAACACTTCTTTCCGGTGGTGTTGGTACTCCGATTGGTTCTATGTTCGGTGTACTGATCAAAGGAACAATTTCCAGCTTGATCACTGCACAGGGTACTTTATCAAGCTGGTGGGTACGAATCGTACTTTCCGCACTGCTTTGCTTCTTCATCGTGATCCAGTCTGTACTGGCATCTGCAAAGAAGAAAAAATAATATCTGTCAGATACTGTTAAAAAATGCATTTATAAAATATGGA
>CAVFJK010000186.1:0-5837 GCA_963622815.1 Ruminococcus bicirculans (ex Wegman et al. 2014) | reverse complement strand
TCGGTTGGAATTGACAAAAATCATACTGCATTCTATAATTGACCATATGACCAAAAATGAGAGTGGAAGGGGAGTGTAATCGTGGTTAGAATGTTTCGCACATCTGACGGAGCAATTCATGAAATTCAGGAACCTCAGGATGGCTGTTGGATTGCCCTTACAAATCCTACGGCAACAGAAATATTTGAGATATCTGAGCAGTTCCAGATAGAAGTGGATGATCTGAGAGCTCCTTTGGATGAGGAGGAACGGTCACGTATTGAGGTGGAGGATAATTACACTCTGATCCTGGTTGATGTTCCTATGATCGAGGAACGAAATGACAAGGACTGGTATGGTACGATTCCATTGGGTATTATCGTTACTGATAAAATGATCTTTACGGTATGTCTGGAGGATACACAGGTTCTTACCAGATTTATGGAAGGACGTGTACGTAATTTCTTTACTTATATGAAGACACGTTTTATTCTTCAGATTCTGTACAGGAATTCCAGTATGTACCTGCGTTATCTGCGTATTATTGATAAGAAAAGTGAACAGGTTGAAGAAAAGCTTCATTTTTCCCCGCGAAATCAGGAGCTGATTGAACTGTTGGAACTGGAAAAATCACTGGTGTATTTTACTACGTCTCTGAGATCTAATGAAGCAGTACTTGAGAAACTGATCAAACTTGAAAGTATTAAAAAGTACCCGGAGGATACGGAACTTCTGGAGGATGTCATCATCGAAAATACGCAGGCGATCGAGATGGCGAATATCTACAGCGGTATCCTGCAGAGTATGATGGATGCGTTTGCATCAGTTATTTCGAATAACCTGAATGACGTCATGAAGATCTTATCCGTGATCACGATCGTCATGAGTATTCCGACGATCATATTCAGTGCGTATGGAATGAACCTTGCACCGTCAGGAATGCCATTTTCCAGTACGACATGGGGCTTTCTGATCGTAATCCTTTTGTCCATTGCAGCAAGTATCATTGCAGCTATTTTCCTGTCCAAGAAGAAATATTTCTGATTAGTCAGGATAATCGTAACTGTTCACAGTATCTATTCATCTTTCCGAACAGTACTTATTAACTGAAAAAAGGAGAAGAATTGATTTTATGAATTGGATTGATAAACTGGAACGTAAATTTGGAAGACACGGCGGAATACCGAATCTGACAGTTTATATTATTATCTGTTATGTGATCGGATATCTGCTTACCTATATGAATCCGTTTCTGCTCAGTATGATGAGCCTGGATGTCTCAAAGATCCTGCAGGGACAGATCTGGCGTCTGGTCACCTGGGTGATCTATCCGCCGAGCACGGGTAATTTCCTGTTGTTTGCTGTTTCTATTTTGTTCTTTTATTATCCGATCGGTACCTCTCTTGAGCGTACCTGGGGAAGTTTCCGTTATACACTGTATATTTTTTCGGGACTTCTGTTTGTTTTGATCGCAGCTTTTATCACTTATTTTGTAACAGGTGGTTTTGTTGTGATCGATGGAATGACTTATATGATTGGCGGAGGAGTGTTCACGACCTATTATGTCAGTCTTTCTGTATTTCTTGCCTATGCGGCATGCTATCCGGATATGCAGATCCTTCTGTGGTTTGTGATTCCGATCAAAATGAAATGGATGGCATGGGTATATGGCGCCATTATCGTTTACAATATGATTTCATATGTAAGAGTTGGCCTGTGGGTCATGGCTGTTCCGATCCTTGCTTCTCTTCTGAACTTTGTTGTGTTTTTCTTCAGTAACCGGAATATGCACCGGTATAATCCAAAAGAAGTTCATAGACGCAGAGAGTTTAAGAAAGCAATGGCGCAGAGCAGAGTAAATCCGCAGACAGGCGGCATTACAAAACATAAATGTGCAATCTGTGGCCGTACAGAACTGGATGATCCGAATCTGGAGTTCCGTTTCTGTTCTAAGTGTAATGGCAATTACGAGTATTGCCAGGATCATCTTTTTACACACCAGCATGTGAAATAGTGTAAAGTGCAATGAGGAGACATAAAATAACGAGGAGATAAAAATTATGAAAAAAAAGCCATTTGTAACATTGGAAAAACTCCAGGAGATCACTGCGAAATATCCAACGCCGTTTCATCTTTATGATGAAAAAGGAATTCGTGAGAATGCAAAAGCACTGAAGGAAGCTTTTTCATGGAATAAGGGATTTAAAGAATTTTTTGCGGTAAAAGCTACTCCAAACCCGTATCTTATCCAGATCCTTCAGGAATATGGATGTGGATGTGATTGTTCTTCCATGACAGAACTGATGCTGTCAAAGGCAATCGGCTGTAAACAGGGTGACATTATGTTTTCCTCTAATGATACACCGGAAGCGGAATTCCGCTATGCAAATGAAATCGGTGGAATCATCAATCTGGATGACATTACGCATATCGAAGCTGTAGAAAAAGCAGTTGGCTATATTCCAAAAACAATCAGCTGCCGTTACAATCCGGGCGGACTGTTTAAGATCAGCAACGATATCATGGATAATCCTGGGGATGCAAAATATGGAATGACAACAGACCAGATCTTTGAAGCATTCCGTACTCTGAAAGCAAAAGGTGCTGAGAACTTTGGTATTCATGCTTTCCTTGCAAGTAATACGGTAACAAATGAATATTATCCGATGCTTGCAAAAGTCATGTTTGAACTTGCAGTAAAACTTCAGAAAGAGACAGGAGCACATATCGGATTCATTAATCTTTCCGGTGGAATCGGTATTCCATACAGACCAGACCAGACTCCGAATGATATCCGTGTGATCGGAGAAGGTGTCCGTAAAGTATACGAAGAAGTACTTGTTCCGGCAGGAATGGGTGATGTTGCAATCTACACAGAACTTGGACGTTTCATGATGGGACCTTATGGATGCCTGGTTACAAAAGCAATACATGAGAAACATACACATAAAGAATACATCGGTGTGGATGCGTGTGCTGTTAACCTGATGCGTCCGGCAATGTATGGTGCTTATCATCATATTACTGTTATGGGTAAAGAAGATCAGCCATGCGATCATCTTTATGATGTAACAGGTTCTCTCTGCGAGAATAATGATAAATTTGCTATTGACCGTTATCTTCCAAAGGTAGATATGGGCGATCTCCTTGTGATCCATGATGCAGGTGCGCATGGATTCGCAATGGGATATAACTATAATGGTAAGCTGAAATCTGCAGAGATTCTTCTTCATGAAGACGGAAGCTTTGATATGATTCGTCGTGCAGAGACTCCGCGAGATTATTTTGCGACATTTGATTGCTTCCCGATCCATGAAAAACTGCTTGAGGACGAAGAAAAACTTTATAAATAAAATCATTGTTTGTAAAAAATATCTGTAAAAGCTTGCAATGAACCGGAATTTATGATAATATAGTTTTCGGTTCATTTGCCGCTGTGGCGGAATTGGCAGACGCACTTGACTCAAAATCAAGCGGGAAACCGTGCCGGTTCGAGTCCGGCCAGCGGCATTTAACTTAGGCTCTCTGACTATCAGAGAGCTTTTTTTTACATAAATTTCCATTTATTGTAGATTCTTTATGAAAAGTTTATAAAATTTCATAGAATGAACATTGAATATCTGGAAGAAAAATGGTATGGTACATGTCATAAATGATTTCGAGAGAATCCGGGAATGCTGAATATAACGGATATTTTCGAAGATATAGATTGCTGTGAATAAAGTAGCAGTAACGGATATGGAGGACAGAAGATAAATGAAGTTTGGTAATAAGAAACCAGAGAAAATACCTATGTATGTATACTATATCATCGCAGGTATCATCATTGTTCTTCTGAATATGCTTGTTGTTCCGGCTGTACAGGAACGGAGCGTACAGAAGACAGACTATTCTACATTTATCGAGAATGTAGAAGACGGTAATGTAACAAAAGCTACTGTTGAAGAAAATTATATCTATTATGAGATGAAAGACAGTGATTCCGATAATACGGTTCTTTGTAAAACAGTTAAGATGGATGATTCAGATCTTGTCAATCGTTTACTGGATGCAGGTGTAACGATGGATGAAGTGCTTCCGGAAAGTCCGTCGATTCTGATGACGCTGCTTTTGAGCTATGTTGTTCCGATCGTGATCTTTATTTTCATTGGCCGTTGGCTGAGTAATAAGATGATGTCATCGATGGGTGGTGGTCCTGGCGGTGCAATGTCTTTTGGCAAAAGTAATGCAAAAGTATACGTAAAATCCTCAACAGGAATTAAATTTTCTGATGTTGCCGGTGAAGATGAGGCAAAAGATCTTCTGACAGAAATTGTTGATTATCTGCATAATCCGCAGAAATATACAGAAATTGGTGCGTCTATGCCAAAAGGAGCTCTTCTTGTGGGCCCTCCTGGAACCGGTAAGACTCTTCTTGCCAAAGCCGTTGCAGGTGAAGCGGAAGTGCCGTTTTTCTCTATTTCCGGTTCAGAATTCGTAGAAATGTTTGTTGGTATGGGAGCTGCAAAAGTCCGTGATCTTTTTAAACAGGCGAATGAGAAGGCACCTTGTATCGTATTTATCGATGAGATCGATACGATCGGTAAGAAACGTGATGGTGCAGGATTTACAGGCGGAAATGACGAGCGTGAACAGACACTGAACCAGCTTCTGACTGAGATGGATGGATTCGATGGCTCCAAGGGTGTTGTTATTCAGGCAGCAACCAACCGTCCGGATTCTCTTGACCCGGCTCTCCTTCGTCCGGGACGTTTTGACCGAACAATTCCTGTAGAACTTCCGGATCTGCTTGGCCGTGAGGAAATTCTTAAAGTGCATGCAAAGAAGATCAAGATTGCAGACAGTGTTCGATTTGATGATATTGCAAAAGCAGCTGCCGGAGCTTCCGGCGCGGAACTTGCCAACATCGTTAATGAGGCAGCACTCCGTGCAGTACGTGACGGACGTAAATTTGCAACGCAGGCTGACTTTGAGGAGAGTATAGAAGTAGTTATTGCCGGATACCAGAAGAAGAACCGAGTTCTTTCTAATAAAGAAAAGCTGATCGTATCCTATCATGAGATTGGTCATGCGCTGGTGGCTACGAAACAGACAGAATCTGCACCGGTACACAAGATTACGATCATTCCTCGTACTTCCGGAGCACTGGGTTACACCATGCAGGTAGACGATGGCGAGCATTATCTGATGTCAAAAGAAGAGCTGGAAAATAAGATAGCGACATTCACCGGCGGTCGTGCAGCAGAAGAGCTGATCTTCCATTCGATCACAACCGGTGCTTCCAATGATATTGAGCAGGCAACAAAGATTGCAAGAGCCATGATTTCGCGTTATGGCATGAGTGATGATTTTGATATGGTTGCAATGGAAAGTGTCAGCAATCAGTATCTTGGCGGAGATTCCAGTCTTACCTGCTCTTTTGAGACACAGACTCTTCTCGATAAAAAAGTTGTAGAGCTGGTCCGCAGACAGCATGAAAAAGCACTGAAGATCCTTCAGGATAACATTGGAAAACTTCATGAACTGGCACAGTATCTGTATGAACATGAAACGATCACCGGTGAGGAATTTATGAAGATTCTTGAAGCTCCGGCACCGGTGCATGCAGAAGTACAGGAAACTGAGACAGAAAAAACAGAAGAATTATAAGTAAAATCTATAAATCGTTGTAAATCGTAACTTTACGAAAGAGGTGATTTTCATTGAGAATCATCTCTTTTTGTGTTATACTACAAAGCAGTGAAATTTCTAATATTTGTACAGGCTGATACTTTAAGAAAAGGAGGAGGAACATTGTCAGATATTGATTGCAGACAGGCTGAAACACTGGTCGCACGATATATCAATCATACTTTATC
>CAVFJK010000185.1:1342-13269 GCA_963622815.1 Ruminococcus bicirculans (ex Wegman et al. 2014) | reverse complement strand
CTGTCCCTGATCTGCTCGTTAATCATTAAATCGCTAATTGTAGTACACCTCCATACATTTGAATAAATGAAACCTGAATCTCGCATTACTGTTAAACAGTAACTTTCTCAGTCACTTTACAGTAACCTGCCCTCATACTTTTGAAAACAAAAAAGAGTATGGATAGTTTCCACACTCTATGATATTCAGCGATAACGAAATCAAAATCTCTTTAAACTTCCTATCCCTGAGCTTTTCTGATATCTCTGTATCAGACTGCTGCGAAATATCAACCCGAGCCGCATCAGATGTGCGCTGAGGTGAGAGTGAAACTCTGCTTTGTTTTCTTAACGTACTTGATTAAGATATCATGTCTTCTCTATAATGTCAAGTTATTTTTTATACATATTTTTATTTTTTCTGAGCATACTATTCCTGCATGACTTTATCGCTGTTTTTTAACAGGCTCTTGTCATGCGCATTCCTATAATTTATATGACAAGGAGGTCTCTATTATGACAATTCTGACATGCAGTGCTGCAAAATGCCTTTACAACGAAAACGAACTTTGTTCCAGAGGTGACATCGAGATCACCGGAGACAACGCCCATCGTGCAGACGAGACAAGCTGCGGAAGTTTCCGTGACCGCGCGACTGCCGGAATGACAAACAGCACAGCCGGACAGTGTGGCTGCGAAAAGATCAACATCGACTGTAAAGCCCACGAATGTACCTACAATGACCAGTGCAAATGTACCGCTTCCGCGATCGACGTGGCCGGATGCAGTACCGATGGATGCAATGAGACAAAATGCAGTACTTTCTCATATAAGTGCTGATCCTCTGAAAGACCACAAAAGACGCTGCATCATACAGCGTCTTTCTTATGTGTAAATTATTTAATTCTTTATTCAGTTACCTGATTTTTATCTGTTTCTCAGGAAATCCGGGATCTGGATATCTTTCTTCTGTACTGTGCTTGTCGGAACTTTACCCGTATAAGAACCATTATTCATAGTCGGCAGGCTGAAGCTCGGCATGGACATTGTACTGGAAGATGTTGTAGATGTAGCTGATGGTTTACGTACGCCAAACGGTGTTGTGTTGCTTCTTGTACCGAATGGTGTTGTCTTTGCAGCTGCATCGGATAATCCGGTTGCGATAACTGTGATTCTTGCATAATCTGCAACAGAATCATCATACATAGCACCGAAGATGATGTTTGCATCTTCACCTGTAAGTTCCTGTACGTAGCTTGCTGCATCATTTGCATCCATAAGGGAGATATCTCCGGAAATATTAATGATAACATGAGTTGCACCCTTAATGGTAGTCTCAAGAAGCGGTGAGGATACAGCCTGCTGAACAGCTTCCATGGCTTTATCGTCTCCTCTTGCTTCACCGATACCGATGTGTGCAATTCCTTTATCTGTCATAACTGTCTGAACATCTGCGAAGTCGAGGTTGATCAGTGCCGGCAGATTGATCAGGTCTGTGATACCCTGAACTGCCTGCTGAAGAACTTCATCCGCTTTGCGGAGAGCTTCCGGCATAGTAGTACGACGATCTACGATCTCAAGCAGTTTATCGTTCGGGATAACGATTAATGTATCAACAGCTTTCTTCAGATTCTCGATTCCTGTAAGAGCATTGTTCATACGTGTCTTTGCTTCAAAACGGAAAGGTTTTGTTACAACACCTACGGTCAGGATTCCCATTTCCTTAGCTGCTGCAGCGATAACAGGAGCTGCACCTGTACCGGTACCACCGCCCATTCCGCAGGTAACAAATACCATGTCTGCGCCTTCAATCAACTGTTTTACTTCTTCTATGCTCTCTTCAGCGGCCTTCTGACCAACTTCCGGCTGTGCACCGGCGCCAAGGCCTTTTGTAATCTTTTCACCAATCTGAAGTACTGTTGGAGCTTTGCAAAGTGTCAGGGCCTGTTTATCAGTATTTACACCAACAAACTCAACTCCTCCGATGGCTTCTTCCACCATTCTGTTAACTGCATTATTACCAGCCCCGCCTACACCGATTACAATAATCTTTGCAGAGGACTCAGCTTCATTTGACATAATCTCTAACAATGTACTTCCTCCTTTATTTACCTGATATCAGCGTATCAGGCTGCATATAAATATATCATATATTTTTTTCTCGAATTAATCAACTACTATTTTTGTTTTTTTATACTTTTTTCACGATTATTCGCCATCTGAAGAGTTCTGTTCTCTTCATCTGTGACAGCTTACAGTTACTCGTAATCTTCCTCATCGCTGTAGTCCTGATACCCGCTGTCGGATTCATCTTCGCTGTAGCTGTCTGAATCTTCATCGTATGAATCACTTTCTTCATCAGAACTGTCGGATGAGGAATCTTCGGAATCTGACTCGGAATCGCTATTTGAACTGTCCGAAGAAGTTCCCGTATTATCCGGCATCGGTCCTACATAGTTACCGTCTTTGTCATATTCACTGACGCCGTCGAATCCGCCCGATTCATTATAACCGCCGGTCCAGTCTCCAAAACTGTCGATCAGTTCCTGCGTCGGTTCGGATCCTACATAATTCAGATTCTCATCATATTCACCGGAACCTGTATAGTCACCCTCTTCGTCATAACCTCCGACCCAGTTTTCTTTTGCATAGTCAAGCGCAGTCTTCGGCTTCGCACCTACATAGTTACCGTTCTCATCATACTCACCGTCACCGGTATAATCGCCGTTTTCGTCATAACCGCCGGTCCAGTTTTCTGCCGTTACCTCTTCTTCCTCTTTTTCGAAGGTCACCGTCTTTGAACTCTCCGTGATGTTTTCCATATGGAGGATTCCCTTTTCTCCGGTGATCTGAGGAAGGATTGCGATCGTCCTGGACATTTTATCCTCCAGGTACTTGTCCTTTCCAAGCTTAACGGTGATATCTCCATAGATCAGATCTATTGTGGAATCTTCTTCCAGCTGGATATAATCCGGCTGAAGATCATTTTTCGCAAAAATCGTGGAAAGCGCGACCGCGGTGTTTAAGACCGTATCCTTGATCGGAAGCTTCTCATTCATGATCACCTTCTTCACCTGGATTCCTTCAAAATAAGGAACGGACTTATCTCTCGTCTTATCGCCTTCTATGAAGATTCCATTTCGGTCAAAATAAACATAATTATCAAGATACGGAATGCAGCCTACCACATTTTTCTCCCGGACGCTGATCACAATCGAATTTCTTCCGGATCTGCTGACCGAATAGCTCGCGATATACGGCACATCCTGCACATTATCCTTTGAACAGGTGAGCGGTGCCAGAATGGAGTTTGAAGAAAAAGCTCCCGTGAGGACCATTTTCTCCAGTTCTTCTTTACTGTAGTGGTCGCTCTCCATCACTTCGACTTTTGTTACATGAAAAAAAGCAAAGAAAAAAATAATTCCGGCCAGGATGACTGCCGCGGCAGTTATCCCAACCAGCTTCGCCTGTTTTTTTGTTATTTTAAATTTTCTGTAATTGGATGCTCTCATAAAAAACCAATCCCTGTATCCTCTACACTCAAACCGTTAAGATATTACCCACAGACCTCTGCGCCAAGACTTCTCAGATCCCTGCCGATATCCTCATATCCCCTACGGATAAAAGAACAGCCCTCTATCACAGATTCTCCATCTGCTGCAAGAGCTGCAGTCAGCAGTGCCGCACCGCCTCTCAGTTCCTGTGCCCGGACTCTGCAGCCCTTTAAACGGCTGCCGGTAATCCATACCTCATTTTCTCTGACTTCAAGGCAGGCTCCCATTTTTATAAGTTCTCTGCATATCTTAAAACGGTTTTCAAATATATTTTCTCTTATACGGCTCTCTCCCGGTATCGTTGCCAGCACTGCAAGCAGTGGTGACTGAAGATCCGTCGGGAAACCCGGATAAGCTTCTGTCTCTGTAAACGGGACCGAAAATCGAACCCCGGTTCCATTCGCTACTAGTTTACCACTGTTCCAATCATATTGTCCACCCATTTTCCGATATACTTCAAGGAAAGCATCCAATTCTCCCTCCGGTGCATTCTCTATCGTGATCGTTCCACGCGTTGCCGCAGCCGCACAGAGATAGGTTCCTGTCACGATCCGGTCCGCCGGTATCTGCATCTTTGCCCCATGAAGTTCCGGTACTCCCCGGATGTGGATGCATTCCTCTCCTTCCCCATCTATCCTGGCTCCCATCAGCCGTAAAAACCTGCACAGCCAGATGATCTCCGGTTCTCTTGCACAGTTCTTTATCACCGTTTCTCCATCCGCGAGAACTGCTGCCAGGATCGCCTGCTCCGTTGCTCCTACGCTTCTGTTTTTAAAAGAGATCTCATTTCCATTCAGCTTTTTGCAGAATGCATGAATGTTTCCATTCTCCTCTGAAATCTCAACACCCAGACATTGCAGTGCATAAAGATGAAGATCCACCGGGCGTTTTCCGATCACACAGCCGCCCGGATATCCGATCACGCCTTTCTGCCCTCTTCCCAGAAGCGCCCCGAGCAGGATCACGGAGCAGCGCATCCTCCCTGTATATTCCGAAGGTATTTCCGTTCCGCATGCCATGCTGCAATCCAGATACAGATCATGATCTTTCCACCATGTGACCGCCCCGAGAATATGAAGAATTTCTTCCATATAAAATACATCAGAAATACGAGGGCATCCCCGAAGAACGCAGATTTCCCTCTGAAGCAGCGATGCCGCCATGACCGGCAGCACCGTATTTTTGGACCCCTGCACCGTTATACTGCCTTTCAGACAGTTTCCCCCAATCACGTGAATTTCATCCAAACGATCCACTCCTACAGGGTCTCTTACAATTAATATATGCAAAAGCCAGGCTTCCGTCACAGAAGTCTGGCTCATATTGATTTCTATTGCTTCTTATTTTCTTAATTACAGTGCTCTTACATACTCCTTGAACATGTCGCCACGCTGTTCGTAGTTATCAAACTGTCCCCAACTTGCACATGCCGGTGAAAGAAGTACGGCATCTCCCGGATTTGCTTTCTGTGCGCAGAACTCCACTGCTTCTTTGAGGTCTTCACAAAGAACGATGTTCTGGCATACGCCAAGGCGTTCTGCTGCCTCTTTGATCTTATCACGTGTCTGTCCGATCAGAACAAGATATCTTACCTTGCCGTCAAATGCATTCAGCCACTCGTCATAGCTGGAACCTTTATCATAACCTCCGCCGATCAGAAGAGTCGGACGGTTCATCGCCTGAATTCCCTTTATTGCAGCATCCGGGTTTGTTCCTTTAGAGTCATTATAATATGCAACGCCATTTTTCTCCGTTACATATTCAATACGATGCTCCACTGCCGTAAACTCGCAGATACTCTTACGGATGCTCTCTACCGGAACGCCTGCATAATAAGCCATGGCAGATGCTGCCATCACGTTCTCGAAGTTATGCTGTCCGAGGAGTTTCAGTTCTCCTGTATGTACCAGAGGAATTTCTTCCTCTGCGGTCTTAAGCACGATCAGGTCTCCGTCCAGATAAATGCCTTCGTCCAGTTTTCTTACACTTGAGAAATAAACAGTCTTCGGAACAATATTTTTACCGAATTCACGAAGTACTTCATCCTCATAGTTCAGGATACAGAAATCGTCCGCTGTCTGATTTTTTACAATCAGCTCTTTCACACGGATGTACTCTTCCATCGTATGATGTCTGTTCAGATGATCCTCTGTGATATTGAGGATTGCACTTACCTTCGGTGCAAACTCTTCGATCGTCTCCAGCTGGAAACTGCTGATCTCAGCGACCGTAGTGGAATTGTCTTTCATCTCCAGTGCTTTGGATGTATATGGTGTTCCGATATTTCCTACGACAAATACAGAATCTTCATAATCACTCATGATCTTTCCGAGAAGAGCAGTTGTAGTCGTCTTTCCGTTTGTACCGGTGATTGCAAGGACTCTTCCCTTACCGGTGCGGTATGCAAGCTCTACTTCTCCCCATACAGGAAGTCCCTGCTCATAAAAGCTCTTGACGACCGGAATATCTGTCGGAACTCCAGGGCTTAACACTACCAGATCCAGTGATTCCTGTACTTCTTCCGGGAGTTCTCCCGCGTATACGCTTACATCTTTACAGTCCGGAAGCTTCGCGATTACAGCTTCTTTATCAAGATCTTTGTTTCCATCATAAATGACAGGCTGTGCCCCTACTTTCGCAAGAAGCTCTGCTGCTCCGATCCCGCTCTTTCCGGAACCGAATACCAGCACCTTTTTCCCCTGTAAATCCATTTTATTTTCCTCCCTTAATACGCCTACAGTGCCAGAAGCGCGATCAGGCACATAACAGCAGTGATCACAGAAAATACTGCAACAACTCTTGTCTCGGACCATCCACACAATTCAAAATGATGATGGATCGGCGCCATTTTAAAAATACGTTTTCCATGTGTTGCCTTAAAATAAGTTACCTGGATCATAACAGAAAGTACTTCCACCAGATAAATAAGGCCGATCAGCAGGATAAACAGCGGCATCTGCATCATATATGCAGCACCTGCCACAAATCCGCCCAGGGCCAGAGAACCGGTATCACCCATAAAGACTTTTGCCGGATATACATTAAACAGTAAAAATCCCATCAGTCCGCCGACAACTGCACCTGTCACTGGTTCGATCCCGCTCTTTGTTCCGATAGAAACTACGGTAAAGAAAACAGCTACGATCAGAGTTACGCTGGAAGCCAGTCCATCCAGACCGTCGGTAAAGTTTACACCATTTACAGTACCGATCACTGCAAAGAACAGTACCGGAATCGCAAGCCATCCCAGATTCAGATAATGATCCGGCCAGAACGGAATGCGCATCGCAAGATCAATGTCCGTGTAGTTTAAAATATAAAATACAAAAATACCGGTCACAACGATCTGCAGTCCGAATTTCTGCCATGCCAGAAGTCCGTCAGAACGTCTTAAGACAACCTTCAGATAATCATCCAGAAATCCGATGATTCCAAATCCGAGAGTCAGAAACAGTACCGGGATAATTGCCGGATAGTCTTTTACATAGAACAGAGAAGTAACCACTGCAGCGATCAGGAAGATCACACCACCCATTGTCGGGGTTCCTGCTTTCTTCAGATGTGACTGCACACCTTCCACTCGTTCTGTCTGTCCCATCTTGAGTTTTCTCAGAAACGGGATGATGACTGGTCCCAGGATCACACTGATTGCAAATGAGATCAGTACCGGGAATACAACTTGAATATTCATCCTCACACCTCTTATCATTCTTTCGTTTTTTATTACGTTTGATTATAAGGCTTTTTGTCCATTTTATCAACCCTCACTGTCTTCTACTGCTTCCTGAATGCTTTCACTTTTCTCGATGCCAAGATATGGCAGTACATTTTCGAAGATACTGCGCACGACCGGTGCCGCGATCGTTCCGCCATAATAGATTCCCTGCGGATCATGAATGATACAGAGAGCAAGAACCTTCGGATCATCTGCCGGTGCAAACCCGAGAAACGATGAAATATAACGGTTTGAGCTTCGCGGTAATGTCTGGGAAGTTGCCGTCTTTCCACCGATACGATAACCCTCCACCGAAACATTCCTGCCAGAGCCCTCCGAAACGACCTGCTCCAGAATATAGCGGACAGTCTCTGAAATCTCCGCGGGCAGGATTTCTTTTCCGGACGGATATTCCAGTTCTTCCACCTTTTCCCCATCTTCAGATTCCACTGCCACACCAAAATGAGGCGTGATCTGCTTTCCCCCATTGATCAGTGCACTGACGGTCGCCGCCAGACGGATCGGTGTGATCTGGAAAGACTGTCCGAACGAAACGGTTGCCAGCTCCACCTCTCCCATATTTTCCATCTGATGCATGATCGTTCCCGCCTCTCCCGGAAGGTCGATCCCGGTCTTTTCCATCAGGCCAAACTGCCGGAAATACTTATAATAATTTTCCACACCAAGCCTAAGTCCTACCTCGATAAATACCGGGTTGCAGGAATTCTCTGCTCCCTTCACAAAATTCTGTGCCCCGTGTCCACGCCGGTTTGCACAGTGGATCCGCCGATCCTCGACCAGCTTATAGCCCGGACAGTAAAAAGAGTCATTGAGCGACACGACACCCTCGGCAAGTCCGGCAGACATCGTGATGATCTTAAAGGTCGATCCCGGTTCATATGTATCATTCAGACAGGGATTTCTCCACATCTGATTCAGAAGATCCTGCTTCTTATCCTCACTCATGCCTTCTGTATCCACATCGGTATTTAAGACAAAAGGCTCGTTCAGATCAAATTCCGGTACATTAACGCAGGCATAGATTTCCCCATTCTGTGGATTCATCAAAAGTATCGAAACTCGCTCCGCCTGTTTTTCTTCCATCACTTTCAGCGCGGCCTGCTGCACATACTTCTGGATATCTGCATCCAGACTGATCCGTAGATTATATCCCTGCTGCGGCTCCTCCCTGTTCTCACCGACACCGTCCAGTTCAATTCCTCTTGCATCTGTTGTCGTCAGAATCTTTCCCGGCTCCCCCTTCAAAATATCATCATACTCCACTTCCAGCCCGATGATTCCCTGATTGTCCCCGCCGGTAAAACCAAGGACTTTTGAAGCCAGGGATCCCATCGGATAATAACGCCGGTAATCATCATCCACTTTTATTCCGGAAAGTCCGGCATTTCTTATCTCATCTCCGACCTCTTTTTCCACGTTTGTACGGATTCTCTCTATAGAAGAAACTTTTTCCACTCTTTTCCGCACCGTTTCCTCTGATATCCCCAGTTTTTCTGTCAGAAGCGCGATTACTTTTTCAGGCTCTTTTATCTGGCTGTGGATCACAGAGATCGTGCAGACAGTCTTATTTGCGGCAAGCACTTTTCCTTTTGCATCCAGGATCTCACCTCTCGCAGCCTTGATGTCCCTTTCTCTCTCATGAAGATCTTCCGCCTTTTCATAATAATAATCCGAACGGAATCCCATCAGATAGATCAGTCTTGCGATCAGTCCGACCGTCATACAGATACACAGCAGAAAAACGATCCATATTTTTCTTTTATGAAACGTATAATTTTTTTTCACAAAAAACTCCCCCGGAGAACAGTCTTAATAATATATGACTGTTCCCCGGAGGAGATGTTTCTGACTCTTTATTTAGTCCAGTCCGGCCTCTTCATTCGTGATGCCTTCGCTTTCCATATCATTATTCTCTGTTGTATCAGATTCGTCTTCTTCCGGTGGTGCAGGAACATTCGTATCAGAAATTGCTTCCTTAAGCGTAGTGCCCGAATCCGAAGACGTGATCAGATGCGTGGACTTAATATACTGTCCGTTATCATCCAGTTGGTAATCTCCGCTTTCTGTCAGAAGATAGCCGTTTTCATCAATACGGTTTCCTTCCAGATCGACACGGTTTCCATTTCCGTCAACCAGATTACCCTGCTCATCCACACTGCTTCCGGATACATCTACCAGATGGCCTTTAAATCCTTCCCAGAGTTCTGTCTCCGGAACGCTTCCATCCTCTGACTCATCCGGAGTCACATTCAGATACGGAAGAAGCTCAGAAAGAATTCCCTGCGCAATATACTGCGGATATTTACTGTCAGCCTGATCGTCTGCATTTGGCTCATCCACAACTACATAGAGCAGGATCTGCGGATCATCCACCGGTGCAAATGTGATAAAGGAAACCAGATATTTACCGTTTCCTCGCGGAAGTTTTTCCGCTGTACCTGTTTTACCACCGGAACTGTAACCCTGTACCTTTGATGTAGCACTGGTACCTTCCTGTACACTAGCCTGCATGTAGGAGCGGATATCTGCTGATAACTCAGAAGAAACCGTCTGTTTCATAAGGATCGGATCAAATTTTTTCACGGTAGAACCGCTGCTGTCCTTGATCTCACTTACCAGATGCGGCTGATAATAAGAACCGCCGTTGATAACAGAACACATTGCATTGATCTCCTGGATCATCGTACAGGTAAATCCCTGTCCAAATGCGGAGCAGGCAAGCTCTGTCTCACCCATGGTCTCTGATGTATGGATAACACCGGAGCCTTCATTCGGAAGGTCGATTCCGGTACGGCTTCCAAAGTTAAAAAGTGTCTGTGCTTTAAGGAACTGCTCTGTTCCCATCTTTGCTGCGATCTGCATCATCGCATCGTTACAGGAGTTCGCGATAACATCGCGCAGCGCTTCTGTACCATGCGCATCCGGCCATACCGCACATTTAATATACGTATCGCCATTTGCACCAAACGTCTGTCCACCATCACAGACAAAGGTATCTGACTCTGAGATCTTACCTTTTTCCAGTGCTCCTGCCATAACGATCGGCTTCACAACGGATCCCGGTTCATAGGTTTCTGTCACACAGAAGTTGCTCCACATGGCATTCAGTGCCGTTACAGTCTCTTCATCGCTCATTGCCGCAATCTGCTCCTCTGAATAGAGGCTTGAAAGATCTCGCGGATCATTCAGATCATAACGGTCACCGCCATCCATTGCAAGGATCTCTCCGGTAGAAGGTTTCATTGCAATGACACCGATGTTCTTAGCTCCCATAGCTTCTTTAAAACCATTGACGTATTTCTCAACGATCTGCTGTACCCCGACATCCAGAGTTGTTACGATGCTCTGTCCGTCTTTCGGATCGATGATCGTCTGCTCGACATCTGCATTGTCATTGATATATCCATACTGACGACCATCTGTTCCCATCAGTGTGCTGTTATAATAACTTTCCAGTCCTACATCTGCAGTATCTCTGGAAAGCGTAAAGCCGATCGTGTCATTTGCAAGTTCGTTGAACGGATAACTTCTCAGATAATCCTCCTCAAACCATACACCCTTAATGTTTGCACGCTCTGCTTTCTGCGTATCAGACAGCTCACTGTCTTCTCCCGGAGATTCATAATCTTCAAAAGCTTTCTTTTCGTCCATCGAAAGCTGTTTCTTCAGAATCTGGTACTGACTGTTCTTCGTATCCTCTGCGGAAAGGATCGAACGGATCTTATCTTCATCAAGTCCCAGTACATCAGTCAGTGCCTTCACGGTCGGCTCCACATATTTCTCATCAGAATTAACGGTCTTACAGTCAAGGATTACCGTATATACCTTCTGGCTGGTCGCCAGGATATTTCCGTTCCGGTCGTAAATATCGCCTCGTTTTGCCGGAAGGGTACTGCTCTGGTACTTCTGCTGTGCCTGCGTCAGAACCTGTTTTTTATATTTTTTTCCACTGGTAGCATTAATATAAGTAATTCTACCCAGTAAACCAACTAAAGCTAGCAACACTACAGCGAATAGTCCTACTAGCTTTCCTCTCATCTTGTGATTAATTTTTTTCTGAGGTCTTCTTCGATTCCTCTTACTGGTACTGCTCAATACTTTATCACCTCTTGGTCTCAGGAACATCCTGATACTGTCTCACATAACTGTTACTCGGCATCGTGTAAGTCTTTTTCTGGTCATCCGTCGGATAATTCATTCCGAGACGTCCGATGGCAAGCTTCTTGATGGTATTCAGATCCACATCCGAAGTTACCTGACTTTCATATGCATTGTTGTCCTCTTTGATCTGCGACAGCTCTGTTTCCAGCGAAGCAACTGTTTTCATCTTACCGGTCAGCTCTGACTTCAACTGAAGATAATTGACACAGCAGAAAAGTACAGCTATACTGACCACTGCAAGAAAGACAACAAATCCTCGTCCCATGTTCTTCGCTTTTTCGCGATTTCTCTGCGCCTCCCGGCTGAGCTGTTTCGGCTGTCCGGCAGGTCTGGTCGGTTTATTTTCACGAACACGCCGTGCGGTCTGTGCACCCGGCGCCTGATACGGCTTCGCAGGAACTTCCTGCACCTTACGTACCGCATTTCCATCCACATACATTCCGCGGGCATTTCGTGCATTTGTTCTGTTTTTTCTGGATGTGACTGCTCTGTTCGTCC
>CAVFJK010000185.1:0-1332 GCA_963622815.1 Ruminococcus bicirculans (ex Wegman et al. 2014) | reverse complement strand
TGAAATGTGATAATACAAATCCTTCCGCCGTCATCCAGCAGATCGATCATTCCATCCAGCGATTCACGAAGGACATCCAGTTCCCGGTTCAGTTCAATTCGGATTGCCTGAAAAGTTCTCTTTGCAGGATGTCCGCCTGTTGCCTGAATCTTCATCGGGATTGACTGACGGATGATCTCCGTCAGCTCTCCGGTCGTCTGGATCGGTGCCTTAGCTCTGGCAGCCACAATATGTTTCGCAATATTTTTTGCAAATTTATCTTCACCGTAATCACGAATGATCCGGTACAGTTCTCTTTCATCATAACCATTGACGATATCCGCTGCTGTGCGGCTCTGTCTCTGATCCATTCTCATATCCAGCGGTGCGTCTACACGATAGGTAAATCCCCGCTCTTCATTGTCTAACTGATAAGACGAAACCCCAAGGTCCAGGACAATTCCATCAACTTTCTGAATTCCGATATTCTTCAGCTCATTTGCCATGTAACAATAATTGCTGCGAATGATCTGAACCCTGTCTCCAAATACAGCCAGGCGTTCACTCGCAGCAACTATTGCATCTTGGTCCTGATCTATGCCAATAAATCTCCCCTTGGCAGAAAGTCTGCGGCACACTTCCTGTGCGTGCCCTGCTCCTCCCAGAGTTCCATCCACGTAAGTACCATCCGGCTTTACCCTTAAGCCATCGATGGTCTCATCCAGTAATACAGATTTGTGTTTAAATTCCATATCCGTCTCCTGTTGGATTTCTTTCCGGCGTAACGCTTAGATGATGATACCCATGTCCTGCATACCCTCTGCAATACTGTCCATATCATCATAATCGCAATTCTCGCTCCACTTCTCTTTGCTCCAAACCTCGATTCTGTTGAGGTTTCCGGTAAGTACAACATCTTTTTCCAGACCAGCGAATTCGCGCAGTGTCTGCGGTACAAGAATTCTCCCCTGCTTGTCCAGTTCACAGCTTGTCGCACCTGCCACAAAGAAACGTGTGAAGGTTCTGGCATTTTTGTTTGTAAGTGGTAAGGCTCTGAGTTTTTCTTCAAAGGCTTTCCATTCATCCATAGGATAAATAGAGAGACAACCATCGAGTCCCTTAGTCAGAACAAACTCCTCTCCCAGGAGTTCTCTGAATTTGGAAGGGATGATCAGACGCCCCTTCGCGTCAATTGTATGATTGTATTCGCCCATGAACATCTAAACTCACCTACTCTCGTGAGATACGATTCTCCCCTTCGTATCTGCCGGCGGAAATGGATAAATATGCCACATTCCCTCCATTCGCCACCACTATTCACCACTTTCTACCACTTATAAAGTAATTCTAACC
>CAVFJK010000184.1:11135-11662 GCA_963622815.1 Ruminococcus bicirculans (ex Wegman et al. 2014) | reverse complement strand
CCCAGATTATACCGTTTCAAAAAGAACTGTGCCGTCTGGCTGATCTTTTTCTGCTTACGCCAGTCTACAGCTGCTAAAGCACCGCCCTGACCTTCGTCACTACGGTATTTTACTTCCACAAACACCAGATATTTCCCGTCTTTTACGATCAGATCAATCTCACCGCTTCTGCACCGAAAGTTCTTTGCCACAATAAAAAGGCCCTGTTTTTTCAGAAAGGCAGCCGCCTGTTCTTCATGGCAGCTGCCTATTCTACGTTTGTTAATACTCAGATTCGCTCTCTCTTTTCTATTTTAAGTGTTGGTATCTTTTGTATTTTAAATGAAGTGTGTAATAAAAGTCGCCCTGTGAATCGGGGTCGGACCGTATTTCTGTAATGCGGCAATATGTTCTGCAGAACCATATCCTTTATTTGATGCAAAACCATATTCCGGCATTGTCTTATCGTATTCTACCATCAGACGGTCTCTCGTAACTTTTGCAACAATGCTTGCTGCTGCGATAGAAGCACTTTTAGCATCACCCTT
>CAVFJK010000184.1:9846-11125 GCA_963622815.1 Ruminococcus bicirculans (ex Wegman et al. 2014) | reverse complement strand
CCTGCGGAATATCAATTCCAGGAATCGTAACCGCATCATTCAGAAGAAGCTGCGGCATAACAGCCAGTTTACCGACCGCCTGCCGCATTGCCTCGTAAGTTGCCTGCAGGATATTGATCTCATCGATTCTTGCCGGACTTGCCATTCCAAGCCCTACCGCAACAGCCTCCCGCATGATCACCTCATACAGTTCTTCTCTTTTATGTGCTGTCAGCTTCTTCGAATCGTTCAGATACAGAATATGATGATCTTTCGGAAGAATCACGGCACATGCCACCACCGGGCCAGCCAGCGGGCCTCTTCCCACCTCATCGATTCCGCACAGATATCCCAGATGTTCATATTTATGTTCAAACTGCATCATCTGTTCCATACGAAGTTTTTCCTTCTCCAGTGCTTCCATCTTTTTATGATACTGCTGCACCAGTTTCTGTACACCACTCCTGGAATCACTTTCATAGAGCTTACAGATCTCTTCCCAGTTCGTTTCCTGAGCTGCCGAGAACTCTTCTTTTATCTCGCCGATCGTTTTCATTCGTTCTTCTCCTGTTCCACCCATTCCAGAGTGACACGTCCCATCTTTCCTCCACGGAAATCATCAAAAAGGAGTCCGGAAGCTTTCACATAATCCAGTTCTTCTCCTTTTTTCAGGCACCCACGTGCTCTGGCAATCTCTCCAAGAAGTTCAACTGCTGTACCTTCTTCAGAAATTCCATAACGTTTCTCGAGAAGTCCTTTATAATTTGTTCTCAGATGTTCGATCAGCCAAAGTGCCAGCTCTTCCATATTCAGAATATCATCCTTAATCGAGCCGACACATGCCAGACGGATTCCAACCTGCTGGTCTTCAAATTTCGGCCAGAGGATTCCAGGTGTATCCAGAAGTTCGACATTCTTATTCAGACGAATCCACTGTTTTCCCTTTGTCACACCAGGTCTGTTTCCGGTCTTTGCGCAGGCTTTTCCTGCAAATGTATTGATAAATGTAGACTTACCGACATTCGGGATTCCGGCAACCATCGCACGGATCGGGCGGTTCTTGATTCCACGGCGGCGGTCACGCTCGATTTTTTCTTTACATGCCTCCTGGATCACGTTCTGAATCGTCTTCATTCCGGCGCCATTTCTGGAATCCACTTTCACCACATGAAAACCTTTCTTCTGAAAGTATTCTTTCCATGCTTCGTTCTGTCTCTCATCTGCCAGATCCGCCTTATTCAGAAGAATCAGTCTGGATTTATTCTGTCCAAGCTGATCGATATCCGGGTTCCTGCTGGAA
>CAVFJK010000184.1:7435-9794 GCA_963622815.1 Ruminococcus bicirculans (ex Wegman et al. 2014) | reverse complement strand
CATCTACCAGCTCAATGATCAGGTCGATCAGTTTCAGATCTTCCTGCATCTGTCTTTTTGCCTTGGTCATATGACCAGGATACCACTGTACGTTCATATATTACCTAACCTTTCGTAAATCCCAGTTTTTCAAACGGGGAACATGTGAACCAGATCTTGCCCACAATATATCTCTTACGGACCATGCCGATATCCGCATACCGGCTGTCCTCACTGTTATTTCTGTTATCTCCGAGAACAAAATACTCTCCCGACTCCAATGTAACGGTCGTCGCTGCAAGCCCCGGATTCGTGATCATCGGAAAATCTTTTCCTTCGTTATATACTTCTCCATTGATCAGGATTCTTCCTCCCGATATCTGCACGGTTTCACCCGGAAGTCCGATCACCCGTCGGATGTGCAGGGCCGCATCATCACTCGCACTTGTACGGAATACGATCATATCGCCCCTCTGTGGAGAAGAAAATTTATAAACTGCTTTATTTACAAAAAAACGGTCTCCAACAGAGATCGTCGGTTCCATAGAACTTTCCTGCATCATAACTGTCTGAAACATCATAATCGCAACAACTGCCGCAAATACCAGCGTTACTATGATCTGAAATACCCATCGCATGGAATTACGGACCTTTTTATTTTCAAACTTTTCTTTTACTTCCTGAACTTTGGGATGTTCTTTCCAGTTTTTAATCTCCATAGCTGTTCTCCCATAATGGAAAAAGAGGGACAATAGCTGTCGTTATTGTCCCTTCTTTTGAAACCTTTGAAATTTTCTTATCTAACGCGTTCTTTAACTTTAGCAGCTTTACCAACGCGG
Organism: Ruminococcus bicirculans (ex Wegman et al. 2014); assembly: GCA_963622815.1. GTDB lineage: Bacteria > Bacillota > Clostridia > Lachnospirales > Lachnospiraceae > Blautia_A. The sequence goes on along the minus strand of CAVFJK010000184.1, from coordinate 8,976 downwards.
TCTCTCAGGTAGTTCAGCTTAGCACGGCGAACTTTACCCTGACGGATAACTTCTACTTTAACAACGTGCGGGGAGTGAAGCGGCCATGTCTTCTCTACGCCAACACCATTGGAGCTCTTTCTTACTGTGAAAGTTTCTCTGGTGCTTCCACCCTGTCTTTTAAGAACTGTTCCCTCGAAGATCTGAATTCTTTCGCGGTTTCCTTCTTTGATCAGTGCGTGAACTCTTACTGTGTCACCTACACGGAATTCCGGTACTTCTGCTTTTAACTGAGCAGACTCGATGTTTTTAATGATGTCGTTCATTTTATTTTCTCCTATTCTTATCTGGATGTTCTTAATACATGATCTGTAACAGAGGACCATCTTTTTTTACAACGGTATTGATTATACTATACATTCCCTGCCATTGCAAGCAGTTTTTTAGTTGTTTGCCGTGTTTTCTGTATCTGTCGTATCGGCGGCAGTGCTGTCACTGGTACTGCTGTCTGCTGTGGTGTCCTCATTACTGCTGAGAAGCTGATTCAGTTCATCGATCATTTCTTCATCTTTCAGGCGGAACTTAACTTCCACTCGTCTCGATGCATCTTTATCTACATTTCCATCCGCATCCAATACCGGATTAGCCATGGAATGTCCATTGACTGTCAGATATTTCTCCAAATTTTCCGACTGTGTGGAATCCAGGAAATTTCCCTGAATATCCAGAAGATACTGTGCCACTGCCAGAGATCTCTGCTGGGAAAGCTGCAGGTTATAGCTGTAGTCACCGTCTGTATCTGTATATCCGTCAATAATGATCTCAGCAAGATATTTCATATAATCATCCTGCAGAAGCACTTTACAATAGATTGGAAGGATCTGTTCCAGAGCCTGTTTACCGGCATCCGTCAGTTCTGCCTGATCGTAATCAAACATAACGCTTGCTTCCAGTGTCAGCGCACCTGTCTGTGCATCGATATCTACATTGATATTATTTTTGGAAAATTCATTCTTAAGTGCTTCGATTACATCTGCCTTTACGCCGATAATCTGGTCGATCTGTGCCTGCTGATCTTTTAACTGTGCAGTCTTCTCATCCAAAGCCGACTGCTGGGCATTCAGCGTAGATTCCTGCTCTTTCAGTTTTGCTGCAAGAGCCGCAAGCTGCTGCTCCTGTTCCGCAAGTTTTTCATCCTGTGTTTTCAGCTGTGCATCCTGGCTCTGCAGTGTCTCGTCTTTTTCATCCAGTGCATTCTGTTTATCCAGAAGTTCCTGTGTATATTCTTCCTGAAGAGCGATCTTCTCATCCCGCTCCTGAAGACTTTCGTTATAGCTTTTCTGGGCCTGAAAAAGAGTCACACACATGATCAGCACAAAAAGCAGAAGCACACCCGCCATCATATCGGAATAAGAACGCCAGACGTTAAATCCGTTATTCTCTGATTTTTTCTTTCTGCGCATCCGTTTCTCCTCTTACCTAAACAAACCGAATTTGCCTTTCTGTACTCCCTTTGAAAGTTCTCTGATATTCTTCGAGATTTCCTCGAGAAGTTCCTACTG
>CAVFJK010000184.1:0-7425 GCA_963622815.1 Ruminococcus bicirculans (ex Wegman et al. 2014) | reverse complement strand
CTGCATCTCACTCTGTGTCTGCATGGTTTCCTGAAGTTTCTCAATAGATTCTTTCTGAGAATTACGTCCGCCCGTAAGCTGTACCCGGTCACTGCTTCCTGCTGCTGAAATATCTGTCAGGAGACGGCGAACCTGCTCCATTGTCTTACAGGACAGCTTCTGATACTGAGCAAATTCCTGAAGTTTCTGATCAAATTCTTCCACAACACGGCGATTAGCTGCTGCAACATCCGCATTGCCTTTTCCTGCTGCAGAAACACGTTCCATTCCCTGTGCGGCTGCCTCCACATATTTCTGCATGGTCTGATTACATGCAACCCAGAATTTAGCCGAAGAAGTCTCTGCTTCCTTGAGATAATCTGCAAGGTGCTGGTAATCCGCCTGCTGCTGTTTCTGAATCGTCTGATTATCCTGTAAAATGCGGTTGGCAGCCGTGATGTATTCTTTCTGAAGACCCGTGGATTCTTCGAGCATTTTTTTCATTGTCTTTTCATGTTCCACATATGCCTCACTGAGCTGTTTGCTCATTGCCTGATACAGATTCGTCGTATAATTCGTATTATCTGTCTGCGCGTCTTTCAACTGTGTCAGTGCTTTTCCAAAATCCGCAAACTGCATTTCAAAAGATGTATTCATCTCCTTCAGGAATGCATCGAGAATTTCTTTTACCGCATCTTCCTGGCATCTGGTCACAGAAGAAACAAGTGTATCCAGAGAATCATTCATCTTCTTAAAAGTCGGAGTGATGACTTTTTCAAAGCTGTCTGCCATCTTAACGGAAAACTGCTCTGCCATCTGGTTCATGGCTGCCGTCTGATTCTTCTGACTTGCAACCAGAAGATTCATGGACTCTGTCTCTGCACTCGGCATCACATATGTATGGAATCTGTCCAGGAAAAGCTGCAGATTCTCTGTCAGTGCAGAATATTCACTCTTCATGCCGGACGTATAAACGATAGAAAACGCAATACCATAGATAGAGGTAAGGAATGCAACTTTAATACCATCTACCAGCGAAGAAACCGAACTGGTCATTGCTTCATAGTTTGACGGCTGAAAATCCTTAAGACCCCACACCAGACCGACAAACGTACCCAGGATACCAATACTGGTAAAAAGATCCGGTGCCATTTCCAGAAGTTTCTTATGAATATGGAGGTCCATATCTTCTTCATTAATATATTCCTCGATATCCACAATACCTTCCTGACTCTTCGCAATTCCATCTGTAAATGCTTTCATTCTTGCATCCAGATAGTGATTATGGAAAATTCCATTCATGGATTCGATCTTATCCGGTTCAACTCTGCCCGGCATCTTGAACATATCTTCCAGCTCCTGCGCCGCATCCCCAAGTGCCTGCGACAGGCGATTCATCCGGAACATTCCTCCGAACAGTCCGACAACATAAACCACCGCTATGATGCCAAGAAAAATAAAGTTATAGAGCAATACGCTCATCGCATTGTTTCCTACGTAAAATGTCATCCCAAGCGCTGCTGCAAGCACAGCCAGAAACAATACAACATTCACGATTTTTTTCTTCATAGCCAACCTCCTTAGAGTAATTTTTGCCTGTTTTTATGATATCATATCATATTTTTGCGAACAAGCTGTTTTCTGGACTTTACGCGTTTCTCACAAAATCTTCATATTTTTACATATTAACGTCAAAACAGGCAGCCCATTTCAGGTACTGCCTGTCTTTCTATTTATGCATATACTTTATCTTCTTCCAGAAGAACGGCTTTTCCGTCTGTAACCTCAACTACATTTACGCTGCAGTTCGGAGGTACACATCCATGCCAGAAATTCCCCGGATCTTTATAAACATTATGGAGAAGCGCTCTTACCGCACATCCATGAGAAGCGATCAGAATCGTTTTATCCTGAAGCATCGAATCATGGATAAGTTCTTCCCAGAACGCTTTCGTCCGTTTAAGAATATCAGCGATATCCTCGCCATGTGCCGGACGTTTAAATTTCCACGGTTCTTCGAAGAAATCCTTCATCTGGTCATTCAGATATTCATGGTCATCCGTAAAGCAGACTACTCCTTCCAGGTCTCCAAAGTTAATTTCCTGGATCCTTTCATCCACTCTCACCGGCACTTCCCTCTTCTGTTTTTCAAGAATCAGTTCAGCTGTTTTTCTGGCTCTTACAAGTGGACTGGTGATACAGAGGTCAAAGGAAACATTTTTTAATGCTTCCCCTGTCTTTTCTGCAAGAGAGATTCCATTTTCGGCAAGTGGAATATCTGCTGAACCCTGTACCTTATGAAGTTTGTTCCACACAGTCTCGCCGTGTCTCACAACATAAAGTTTCATCAGCTTCTCAGCTCGATTCCAAGAGCTGTCAGACCATTCAGGATCTTCTTCATTGCTGCTGTGATCTCAGCTTCTTCCAGAGTCTTTTCATGATCACGGAATATTACAGAATAAGCCATGGATTTATATCCAGGTTTGATCTGCGCTCCCTCATAAATATCGAAGAGCTGATAGGATTCAAGGATCTTTCCGCCTCTCTGTTCAAGAACGTCCTCGATCTGTCCTGCAAGAACGTGTTTCGGAACAACCATACTTAAGTCACGGGTAACTGCCGGATATTTTGCAATTCCTGTGAATTTATGATTGAATCCGCAGAATTCAAGGATATTCTGGATGTCGATGACTGCGATATAAGTTCTCTCACCGATTCCATAGTTATCTGCAACGATCGGATGAACTTCTCCGAGGTAGCCGACTACTTTTCCTTCGTAGCTGATGTTTGCCTGTCTGCCCGGGTGCAGGTAGGTCTTATTGCTGTCCGGTGTGTAGTGAACTTTTTTCTTCATTCCGGATTTTTCGAAGAATTCTTCTACAACGCCCTTCATGTCAAAGAAGTCGCCCGCGCCGTACATACCAAGAGTAAAGTGTGTTCTCTCATCCGGAAGCTCTGTCAGTGGAAGTGCCTTCGGCAGATATACTTTTCCGATCTCGTACAGACGCACTGCTTTATTTCTTCTGTTATAGTTTGTTGCCAGAGAAGAAAGCATACCGTTCAGAGTTGTTGTACGCATAACGCTGTAGTCCTCTCCAAGCGGGTTGCTGATGGTGATGACTTTACGAAGATCACTGTCCTCCGGGATACGGAGTTTATCAAATACCTTCGGACTTTCGAAGGAGTATGTCATTCCCTCTGAGAATCCACAATATTCAGCGATGTCTCTTGCTACATTCTCAATACGGAGTTTAAATGGCAGTTTACCTGTAGTAGCTTCTCCACTCGGAAGTGTGGTCGGAATCTTGTCATATCCGAAGAATCTTGCAACTTCCTCTGCCACGTCTGCCATGCAGTGGATATCCTGACGGAAGGTCGGTGCTACGATCTCGTTTGTCTCCGGATCAAGAGTAAGCTCTACTTTTGCAAGGTAGGCAAGCATTTCTTCTTTTGTAAGGTTCGTTCCGAGAAGTGCATTGATGCGTTCCGGCTCAAACGGTACTCTGGAAGGTTCTCTTACTTCATTGCAGACATCTACACATCCACCGACAACTTCACCTGCTCCCAGTTCTTCCATGAGCTGGCATGCACGGTCAATTGCTGCTTTTGCATTGTTCGGATCAAGACCTTTTTCAAATTTACCGGATGCATCAGTACGAAGTCCGATTCTCTTTGAAGAAAGACGGATGTTTGTTCCGTTGAAGCATGCAGCCTCAAAAAGTACTGTGTGTACATTGTCTGTGATCATGGAGTTTTCTCCACCCATGATTCCGGCGATGCCGACAGCTTTCTTTCCGTCACAGATCATCAGAACCTGATCATCCATCTCACGTTCCTGACCATCCAGTGTTACAAATTTTTCTCCGGCTTTTGCACGGCGTACTACGATTTCTCTTCCTTCGATGGTATCCAGATCGTATGCATGCATCGGCTGGCCATATTCTTCCATAACATAGTTTGTGATATCAACAAGGTTATTGATCGGGCGGATTCCGTTGGAAGCCAGACATCTCTGCATCCATTTCGGGGACGGACCGATCTTAACGTTTTTGACAACCCTTGCGGTATATCTCGGGCAAAGTTCCGGATCTTCTACGGTAACTTTTACATAGTCAGATGCTTTTTCATCGTTTCCTGTCTCTTTTACGACTGGCGGAACGAATTTCTTATTAAAAGTAGCAGCCGCTTCTCTTGCAATTCCAAGTACACCGTAGCAGTCTACTCGGTTGGAAGTGATCTCATATTCGATCACAACATCGTCAAGACCAAGTGCTTTGATTGCGCTCTCACCTACAACTGCATCTTCCGGGAAGATGTAGATACCGTACTCCGGAGCTTCCGGGTACATTTCTCTTGTGCTTCCGAGTTCTTCGATGGAGCACATCATACCGCAGGATTCTACGCCTCTGAGTTTACCTTTTTTAATCTTGATTCCACCAGCAGTCATTTTTCCGTCATGACCGCCGGCAACACGTCCGCCGTCCAGAACGACCGGTACTTTATCTCCTTCTTTGACATTCGGAGCACCTGTTACGATCTGTACGGTTTCTGCTCCGATGTTTACCTGGCAGATGATGAGTTTATCTGCATCAGGGTGTTTCTCTATTTTTTCAATCTGTCCGATCACGATCTTGTCGAGATCTGCATCCAGTTTTTCGTAGCCTTCCACTTTTGTTCCTGACAGTGTCATGGCATCTGTGTATTCCTGGGCTGTTACATCCAGATCCGGCACATACATTTTAATCCAGGACATTGATGTATTCATGTTTTATATCCACCTTTCGAATAGTTTAAATAAAAAATTTTAGAACTAGAACTGTTTAAGAAATCTCACATCGTTCTCATACAGAAGTCTCATATCGTCGATCTCGTATTTGAGAAGTGCGATACGCTCAAGACCTACACCAAATGCAAATCCTGTGTATTCATTCGGGTCGATGCCGCACATCTTAAGTACGTTTGGATGAACGGTACCGCATCCTAGGATCTCGATCCAGCCGGAACCTTTACAGAAACGGCATCCTTTTCCGCCACACTTGAAGCAGGAAACGTCCACCTCTGCGCTTGGCTCTGTGAATGGGAAGTGATGTGGTCTGAATTTTGTCTTTGTCTCTGGTCCGAACAGCTCCTTTGCGAATTCCTGAAGAGTTCCCTTAAGATCTGCAAATGTGATGTTCTTATCGATAACCAGACCTTCGATCTGATGGAAGGACGGGGAATGTGTCGCATCTACTTCGTCAGAACGGAATACACGTCCAGGTGCGATCATACGGATCGGCAGTTTTCCTTTTTCCATCTCACGTGCCTGTACCGGGGAAGTCTGGGAACGAAGAAGGATAGAATCATTAATAAAGAATGTATCCTGCTCGTCTCTTGCCGGATGGTCATCCGGAATATTCAGTTTTGTAAAGTTGTAGTCTGCATATTCTACTTCCGGGCCTTCTACGACTTCGTAGCCCATTCCGATGAAGATACGCTCTACTTCTTCCAGTGCAATGCTGTTCGGATGACGATGACCGATCTTTGCTTTCTTAGCCGGAAGTGTAACGTCTATTACTTCTGCTTTCATTTTTTCTTCGCGAAGTGCTTCTTCCAGTTTCTTTCTGGTTGCTTCCAGATGCTCCTCAATCTTTGTTCTTGTTTCATTTACCATCTGGCCGACTTTCGGACGATCTTCTGGGGCAACATCTTTCATACTCTTTAAGATTGCTGTCAGCTCGCCTTTTTTTCCAAGGTAAGCAACTTTTACTTCATTCAGTCTCTCCGGACGATCTGATTCTTCGATCCGTTTTCTGGCTGCTTCTGCCAGTTCCTGAAGTCTTTCCTTCATATCCATGGTTTTGTATCTCCTTTTACTTATTATTCAATCGTTCGGTACAAAGCAGATCCTTTATTTCATAAAAAAAGACCCCATCCCGAAAAAGGGACGGAGTCATTATCCGCGGTACCACCCTGTTTCCCATGAGCACAGATTCACGGGCACTTGAGTCATGCTTAACGTGCATCAACGTCACTTCCTACTGATAACTTTCAGAAGTGAAGCTCTGGCGGGAAATTAAGAAACTGTCTGAACTTAAGGGGGCTTACAGCCGCTGACTCCCTCTCTCTGTAAGGAAACAATCTCCTGAAACGCCTTCACAGCTTATTGCTTATGATAACTATTCAGACCTCTGAACAGTCATAACCTGGTTACTGTTCACTCCGTTCACAGCAACTTGGTCAAAATGCATTCCAAATCACCTACGGTGATAACATTTTGCCCTGTATGTCTCGGGATTTTGTCATGTTCATGACAAAACACCTCGCGGAATATAACCTACAAACAATAACTATTACTTACTATGCCACAGTGCGAAAAAACTGTCAAGCAGTTTTTTTATTCCCTGCCACAAAGACATCTGCGCCTGTCGGAATTCTTTCTCGAAATAAGCATTGATCTCTGCGCCATACAAAAGCAGATTCATGCACACATACAGCCACAGCATGACCATGATCAAAGCTGACAGACTTCCGTACATATTGCTGAAATTCGGAAAGAATGTAAAATACAGCGAAAAGAAATAGGAAAACAGTGACCACGCTACTGCAATGATAAATGCACCCGGCACCTGACTTTTCAGGGATGCTTTTCTGTTCGGCAGGTATCTGTATAATACCAGAAATACCAGAAACAGCACGACAAATACCAGAAATGTCTTTGCGCTCAAAAGCCTTCCCAGCATCCTGCCAAGAAGCGGTGCATGGATCACCAGTGCCGCATGGATACGGTTACCCATAACCAGAAGCAGAAGACTGATGATGATCGCGATCACAAATAACAGCATATACAGCATAGAATACAGGCGGTTCGTCAGCCAGTTTCGCGTTTCCTTCACATGATAGATCACATTGAGTCCCGCAATCAGTGACTGCATGCCCTTACAGGATGACCATAATGCAAACACTCCGGAAATCGGCACGACTGCCGCGCTTTTTGTAAATACTTCTGCAATGATCTTAAGTACAAAATCCTGCAGATTCAACGGAACAAATCCAAGTATCGCCTGTCTGAGCATACGATACGTTAATGGTGTATACTGAACAAGTGCTGTAAGCACCAGTACAAAAGGAATAAACGACATAATCAGAAAGTATGCCGCCTGCGCAGCGTAAGCACCAATATGGTCTTCCTGCATTCGTTTCACAAATCCAAGAATCAGACCAAGTGTGCCTTTCTCTGTTTTTTTTCCCATATTTTTTCTCCCGATAGTTACAATTTCATTATTGCTCGCATCGTTCACAATAAGATAATTTAATCTATTTTACCATGAAATGCGCTCTGTGTCATCCCAGATTTTCTATCGTGACATTTCGAAAAAAATAGTTCAGTATTTCTTTGTAATCATAGCCCTGCTCTGCCATCCGGTTTGCACCGGTCTGACTCATTCCAACACCATGTCCGTATCC
>CAVFJK010000183.1:877-30297 GCA_963622815.1 Ruminococcus bicirculans (ex Wegman et al. 2014) | reverse complement strand
AGAGCACTTGACTTTTAATCAAGTTGTCCGGGGTTCGAATCCCCGATGTCTCATGAATTTAAAGACACTATCGTTATGATGGTGTCTTTTTTCATGCCTGAAAACCGCATAAAATCGAACTTTTCTGGTTTTAGATAGTTTTATGAATGGGAATATATTTATACTTGAATATGATTTTCTGTTACACTTTTGGTTACAGTGGTCTATATAGCTTAGATTCTGCATATATTATATTACATGTGTAGTAGTGGGAAGTGCGCAGTCCTGGTGCTGGACATGCCGGTGGTAAGTAAGGTAAGCAGAGAACGTAATATGAAAGGATAAACAGAGATATCTGCTTACTGTTTGGTTGTAAGATAGAAGGAGGATCATTGTGAAGAAAGTGCGAGAGTGTTTTCATATGCTGATAACCGCGGTCATTTGTCTCATGGTAAGTATGGTTCCCGGAAAGAATGCAACAGCTGTAATTGTAGATGGAAATGTTAATGTAGAAACTTTATCCACCAGGAATGGGAGAATGATTGATAGATTTACACAGAAGTGTATGGATAAAGTGCGTGGACTGTGGATAAGCAGCTATCTGAAGCGTAACCGCTTGTGGAAAAAACTCTTTTTCTGGCTTCAGGGTCCGGGTGACAGAAAAGCTGCTTCCTTATTATATAGAAATAAGAAAACAGCTCTTGGAAGTACTTAAATATTTTGAAGGTATTGTTCACAGGTAATATGCAATATTAATTGAACTGAACATTGATGCTGCAGATTTCGCTGTCCGTGCCAATTCGCATGGCAGGTCCCCAGACACCGGCTCCGGAAGTTGTAATATTAGTCATGTTGTCCTTAATTAAAAGGCCACATGGATTCTCCCACATCAGTTTGATGGTAAAGTTTCCGGGAAATGTCTGACCGTTATGTGTATGGCCGCACAGATCGAGATCAATGCCTGCATCAGCCAGCTCCTGCAGTTCTTTTGGCTGATGATCGATCATGATAATTGGTTTGTCCCTGTCCAGGCTTTCGGTGAGCTGGGCGGGGGCTTTTCTTGTTTCATGAATCTTTTCTGTCAAGGAGGCATCTTTTCGTCCAACTATATAGAATTTGTTGTCTATCAGTACAGATTCATCTTCCAGTATATGAATATTGGAGTCTTCAAGAAATTTCTTCATACGAGGATCTTTTATATCAGAAAGATCCTCCCCTTTATGTTTAAAGGTAAAACCAGCAAGAATCTCCTCATTCAGGTCATGATTTCCCCAACAGGCATAAACTCCATAGGTGGATTTTATTTTTCGAAGCACTTTTTCAATGTGTTCCGGATCGCGGATCGCATCGTATTCATTATCAAAAATATCTCCTGCAATACAGACAAGATCCGGTTTCTGTTTATTTATCTTTCGGACAAGTTCTTTTGCATGAAGTATTCCGGAATTATATCCAAAGTGTGTATCTGCCAGAAGAATAATTTTCATGGAGCTGCGATCAGGAATGGTTTTGTTTATCGTGACATCATAGGAGTTCACTTTAATATATTTGGCATGAAAGATTCCGCGGGCACTTAAAAGAATGATCAGTAATGCACAGAGGGTGCCTGCAATCGTAAATGCCATTTTTGAGTGAATCCACGATACATGAAATACATATTTTAAGAGAATCCGTCCAAAGTCAGCTACCAGAATGATAACTAAAGTGTAAAGAAAAATTCCAAGGAAATAATTCCCGGTTATTTTCAGTATTCTGTGAAGAGATTTTGGCTTCTTAATAAGAAATCCGGTCAGCAGACTTGTAGAGAGCAGGACATAGATTACTGCAAATATAAGACGAAATCCCAGAGTGCGGAGAATACTGTGACATGTACCCATCCATAAATATGTCCACCGCAGAATATACAGGTTTAACAGCAGGTAAATGGGGGACAGATAGATTGCAATCATATAGGTTCCTCCAGTATTTGGTTAATATGAATCATTATATACTTTCCTAATGAATTATAGCATGAACTTATCGTTTGAACAGATGAAAAAATCATGAAAATATGATTATAGGAAATACTGAATACATATAGTAATACAAAGTACATAAAAGACTGCTGTGAACAGCAGCCATAAGGGCCTGCATGAGTAGTATGAAAAAAGGTAGACATATGTATTTTTCAAATATGATCGTATTGATGTTGCTTCCATATTTTATAACGATGCTGATAAATGGATATGATATGGTGGTTTTGAACGGAAAAGCGGATCCGGAAGCAGTTCTGCCGGTACTTCTGGCATTTCAGATTGACTCAGATTATGAAATGGAAGCTTTAAAAGCACAGGCAGTCATTGCAAGAAGTAATCTGTACAGAAAGCTGGAAGAAAGCGATAATGACAGTAAAAGTAAGAATGAAAGTATTTTTGAAATCAGCCGGGAACTGAGGGCGGTGATTCCAAACTGGTGGAAAATGTGGGAAAAATCAAATACAGTTTATGAGGAGGCTGTAAAAGATACTTCGGGACAGATTCTGACAGTAGATGGAGAACTGAAACTGGTGCCGTATCATGAGATCAGCGCGGGACAGACAAGGGATGGAAAGACTGCTTTTCATGATGAAACATACGCATATCTGAAAGCTGTGGACAGCAGTGCAGACAAGAAAGCTTCGGATTATCTGAACAGTACTTACATAGCAAAGCAACAGCTTCCGGAGGAATTGAAAGTTTCAGAGAGAGAGGACAGTGGATACATTATAAGCCTTACAGCGGATGAAAATATTCTGGAAGCAGAGTCGTTTGTGGCCGGAATGGGAATTGCTTCTTCTGATTTTTCAATACAGAATATAGGGGCTCAGGTACGATTCCTGAGTAAGGGAAAAGGGCATGGACTTGGTTTTTCTCAGTATGGAGGAAATGAGCTGGCAAAAGAGGGGAAAAGCTGGCAGGAAATTCTGGATACATATTTTCCATTGATGGAGCTTACAGAAGCAGAGGAATTATTGAAATGATAATTTAAAAAGAAAAATTATTGGAAATGGTATAATTTGCAGTATTCTGGACACCCTGTAGATATAGTAAAAAAGTGACAGCAGAAGCAATTGGTCACGGAATGATTATGAGCAGAGGTGAAAAGAATATGACAAAAGGCAGAATCGCAAAATATGTAGCAAATACGGCTCTTCTGGCAGTTCTGGCGGCGGCTGGAATTGGAGCATATCAACTGGGGACTTCCGGAAAGGATGAAACGATCCCGGAAAAAGTTCCTTCATATTATGATGAAGGACTGAGTACAGAAATTACACCGGATAATGCGGTTGATGCAGGAACAAGTCTTGTGGAAGCAGAAATTGATGATAATTCTGCGGTGGATGAAGGTACGGGAGCAGATCTGACGAAAGATGAAGATATGGCAGCATCTGGTACACAGACAGGAGACACTGTAGCAGCAGAAACAGGAAGTTCTTCAGTAGAGAGTACATTAACTGCGGAGAATTCTCTTTCTGCACAGCAGGATCTTACACAGAATACAACAGTAAATACATCTGCGAGTGTACAGGAAGCACCAAAATTAAGTTTTTCAGAGGATACATTGATGGAGTGGCCGGTGGACGGTAACATTCTTATGGATTATAACATGGATCAGACGGTATATTTTCCGACACTGGATCAGTATAAACTGAGTCCGGCAATTGCTGTTCAGGCAGTAGAAGGTGCTCCTGTTCTGGCATCTGTTCCGGGAACTGTTTATTCGATTGAAGACAGCGCACAGACCGGTACGACTGTAACAATGGAGATTGGAAGTGGATATCAGGCTATTTATGGACAGCTGATGGATCTGACTGTTCAGGAAGGAGATACCGTGAAAGAGGGCGAAGTGATCGGGTATGTGGCAGCTCCGACAAAATATTACAGCAAGGAAGGCAGCAACCTTTATTTTGCCATGAAAAAGAATGGAGAGCCGGTCGATCCGATTGCATATCTTCCGTAAGCTATTCACAAAAATAAAAATGAAACGTATAATAAAGCAGGTGGGAATAAAAAATCCGCAGTCGGTATTTGCCTACCTGCTGTTTTTCTGAGAAAAATACGATTCTGTAACCGACTGCTTTTTAATAGAAATAAAAGTTGCTGTAAACAGTGACGAATAAGAATGGCAGATGGGACTTTCAGAGTTTTCAGAGCCCTGAAGCTGTTCTTTACATAGATATGTAGGGTAAGTAATCAATGCAGAAGACATGAGGTAATTTATGAACTATACATATATGGTAAAGTGTGCGGACGGAACGCTTTATACGGGGTGGACAAACAGTGTGGAGAAGCGGCTGAAGGCACATAATGAGGGGAAAGCAGGGGCGAAATATACAAGAGCAAAGCGTCCTGTGGAACTTGTGTATTACGAGGGATATGCGACGAAAGAAGAAGCAATGAGCCGGGAATATGCGATCAAACAGCTTACGAGAAAGGAAAAACTGAAACTCATGGACTTCTGGCTGGAAGAAAGCTGAAAAAATACTTTATAAGAGAGGGAATATTCGAGAAAAAATACCCTGCCTCAGATTGGCAGGGTAGATACGAAGAAATACATTACGATAAAGTGGCAGGCACTTCCAAGCATAACAAATACATGGAAGATTTCGTGTGAACCAAAGTTCTTATGACGGGCATTAAATAATGGAAGTTTCAAACCATAGATCACACCGCCGATCGTGTAGATAATACCGCCGGCGAGGAGCCAGCCAAATCCGGCACGCGGAAGGGAATGAAAGATTGGAACAAATGCGAGTACACAGATCCATCCCATTCCGATATAAAGTACGGAAGAAAGCCATTTCGGGCAGGTGATCCAGAGTCCCTTCAGAAGCATGCCGAGAATTGCAATGCTCCACACAAGAGCACAGAGGATATAACCAATCTTATTATGAAGGACAATCAGGCAGATCGGGGTGTAACTTCCGGCAATCATAACAAAAATCATCATATGGTCCATTTTGCGCAGGCGACGGTTTACTTTCTCTGTAGAATCTACAGAATGGTAAACCGTGCTTGCTGTATAGAGAAGAATCATGGTGAGGATAAAAACAGCAAGTGCTGTAATGTGCAGCGGGGCGTTTTCACCGTGGGCTGCTTTTAAAAGTAAAGGTGCTGCGCCGGCAGCTGCAAGAAGTAATGCAATACCATGTGTGATAGCGCTCCAGGGATCTTTTAATTTAAGTTTCATAATAATGCCTCCTGACAAATAACTAAAAACATATAACGTAGTAATCAATACTACATAATAAGTACATTGAAACTATAACCCTGTTATGAAAAAAAGTAAAGGGCTATCCTGAAATTTTATAAAAATATAATAATTTGGTGCGGGAACGACCAAAACAGTTTAGTGTGTTGAAGTGCAGAGATTTAGATGATATAATTAAACGCAATAGCATAAATATAAATATGCGGAAATGGCCTGGTGGAAGGAGAACATCATGAACAGAAAGAAACTGATTGCATGCCTTACTGGAGCTGCGTTACTGGCAGGAACACTTACAGGATGTGCTGTAGGAGGAACAAAATCATCAGAACCGGTTACACTGACACTTTGGACATACTATAGCGGTGAACAGCTGGATGCATTTAATGCACTGGTAGATACTTTTAATGATACTGTTGGAAAAGAAAAAGGAATCACAGTTGAAAGCTCCACCCAGGGAAGTGTAAATGAACTGGAAACAAACGTTATGGACGCTGCGGAGGAGAAGGTTGGCGCATCTGATATGCCGAATATTTTTTCTGCTTATGCAGATACGGCATATAAACTGGATGAAATGGGAGATGTTGTGGACCTTAGCGACTATCTCACAGATGAAGAAAAAGAAACTTATATTGATGCTTATTTAAAAGAAGGTGATTTCTCCGGTGATGGCAGCATTAAGATATTCCCGGTTGCAAAATCTACAGAACTTCTTTTCCTGAATAAAACAGACTGGCAGAAATTTGCGGACGCTACAGGTGCCAGTGAGTCAGATCTTGAGACGGTAGAAGGACTGGTAGAAACTGCTGAGAAATATTATAACTGGACAGATGAGCAGACAGAAGAACCGGATAATGGTAAAGCTCTTTTTGGACGTGATGCTATGGCAAACTATATGCTCGTGGGAGCAAGACAGTTAGGCGGTAATCTTTTTGACGTTGAAGATGGAAAGATGAAACTTAATTTTGATAAAGAGATTGTCCGTAAACTCTGGGATAACTATTATGTTCCTTATGTAAAGGGATACTTTGCTGCATCAGGCAGATTCCGCAGTGACGATATCAAGACCGGAAATATTCTTGCATATACAGGTTCTACTTCAAGTGCGACATTCTTTCCGAAACAGGTTATGACCAGTGAAACCGAATCACATGATATTGAACTGGAAGTGCTTCCGGCCCCGCAATTTGCCGACGGAGAAAAATGGGCAGTGCAGCAGGGTGCAGGAATGGTTGTAACAAAAGGCTCAGAAGAGGAGATTAAGGCAAGTGTAGAATTTCTGAAATGGTTTACTGAACCTGAGAATAATACCGGATTTTCTATTGGTTCCGGATATATGCCTGTTACAAAAGAAGCTACCGATATGGTTGAAATCCGTAAGAGTGGAACAGGACTTTCTGAATCTATGGATGCAGTTCTTACAGAAGCTGTAGAAACTATAAATAATAATGAACTATATACGACTCCGTCATTTAGAGGAGCACAGGATTCTCGTTCTGTACTGGAGTATGCAATGAGTGACCTTGCGGATTCTGACCGTCAGACAGTAGAAGAACGCATCAGTGAGGGACAGAGTATGGAAGAGGCTACAGCTGAGTTTGTTTCTGATGATTACTTTGACAGCTGGTATGAGGAGACTCTGGAAAAGCTTCAGGCTTATGAAGATTGAGATAAGGTCTGAGGCGTACACGGTAACTGATTACGGAAAGTGAGGATTCTCTGGATGGAGCAGCGTAAGAAACAGGGAAAATCGATTTTTAAATCTATATTTATGGCGATGCTGATCGTTTTTGGAATAGAGGTAGTTCTTCTGATTGGAACACTGTATTTTGGAAACGTTGGAACGCAGCTGAACAGCAATGCCACGGATATTTTGAAAAAACAGGTAGAGAACCGGCAGAATTATCTCCAGAGTACTCTGGAAGAAGATCAGAATCTTACATCCCTGGCCGGAACGATTAATACAGCAGTTGAAAATCAGACTGTAAAAGAAAATATCAGCGTTGCAGAGCTTGTAAATAATGATGAACAGAGTACGAATCTTCTCGAAAGTATCAGTGACAGCCTGATCAGTACGATGCGTCACAGATCCGTAAATGGTATCTTTGTAATTTTAAATACGGATGATCTGGATAATAAAGAGATTGATTCTCTTATGCCGTGCGTATATATAAGAGATCAGGACCCGACAACTGCCGCATCTGAGAAAAATCATGATCTTTTACTGGAACGTTCTCCGGTAAAACTGGTGAAATCTCTGGGAATTTCTACAGACAGAGGATGGACACCGGCCATAAAATATAAAGGCTATGGAAAAAATGGGATTTTGTATCCTGTTTTTCAGGAGGCTTATAATGACAGTGAAAAATTGAACGCATTCGATTATGGACACTGGACGCCGGCGTCTTATACACTCGAAGGAGATGATCGTCCGGTCATTGCTTTTTCCATGCCGTTGATCCTTTCGGATGGAACAGTTTATGGCGTTGTTGGCGTGGAGATCATGACCAGTTATCTTCAGGAAATGATTCCTTATGAAGAGCTGCAGAATAACAGCACAGGAACTTATCTGGTAGCTGAAACAGAAGACTCGCTTAAGGATGATGCAATTTCCATAAAAGTAGTAGATTCTTCTTCAAAGACTAATAAATGGCTGAGCCTTTCGGATGAAGAAATTGAAATGACTCGTACGGCGAAGAATGTTTATGAAGCAAATGTATGGAGTGAGCACTACATTGCATCGACATATCCACTGAACCTGTATAATAAAAATGCACCGTTTTCTGATGAACAGTGGCTGTTGATCGGGATTGTCCAGGATAAGAACCTCTATGCGTTTACAAATCATGTTATGATGCTTCTTAAACTGACGATTCTGGCGACGTTACTGTTTGGATTGATAAGCAGTTTTGTTGTAAGCCGGCGTCTGGCAAAACCGGTATCAAAGTTGTCAGATGAAGTTTCAGCGGTGCAGCATAATCAGGAAGTTATTCCAAGCCTGTCGGAGACAGGAATACGTGAGCTGGATCAGTTTTCTACTGCAATCACGGGTTTAAGCAGGGAAGTCCTGAATACATCCACAAAATTCCTGCGCATTATGGAAATGGCCAGTGTGGAGATTGGCGGATATGAACTCAGAATGGATACCGGCAGTGTTTATTATACAAAGAATTTTTTCACGATCCTGGGAATTTCATTAAATGTGGAAGCTTTTCTGGATATCGAGATGTTTAAGAATATTCTGAGTGAATATACGAAAAAACATCTTTATAAAACAGAATCAGGAAATACGAAATTATATTGTGTACGAATTCCGGAAAAGGGTGTTCGATATGTACGAATGGAAACAAAAAACGAAGACTGGGTTCAGATCGGACTGGTTGAAGATGTAACGATTTCTATGAGAGAACGGCTTCGTATCGAGCATGAGCGAGATTACGATGCTTTGACGGGGCTTTATAACCGCCGTGCATTTAAGCGGGAAAGTGAAGCGATATTCGGCAGAAGAAGCAGGATCGGTCATGCGGCATTTGTTATGATGGATCTGGACAACCTGAAATATACGAATGATACATTTGGACATGACTGGGGTGATGAATATATCCGTCAGGCAGGTTTCTGTTTGGAAGAGGGAACCCCGAAAGGAACATTGTGTGCACATATTTCGGGGGATGAATTTAATCTTCTGTTTTATGGATACGAGAGCCAGAATGCGATTCGTGAGGAAATTGCGAAACTGAAAGAGACGATTGCATCCAAGATTATCCGTTTACCGGACGGACAGGAATTTCATCTGAGTATTTCCGGCGGTATTGCCTGGTATCCGGAAGACAGTAACAGTCTCGGTGTAATGAGAAAGCATGCTGATTTTGCCATGTATCAGGTGAAGCGGTCAGAGAAGGGAAGAATCGCAGAATTTAATCAGGAAGAATATGAGGAGGAGTTCCGTGACAGTCAGATACGTAGGGATTTCCACCGATTTATTGAAGAAGAACTGGTTACGTATTATTTCCAGCCTATTATATCTGCAAAAACCGGTAAGATCGAGGCATATGAAGCTCTGATGAGATCAGACCTTCCGATTTTGAAGAGACCGGATGTTGTTATGAAAATTGCAAGAGAAGAAGGCACGCTGCGTGAAATTGAGCGTATGACGATGTTTAAGGCAGCAGAGACCTTTACAGAGCTGAAAGAAAAGAAGAAGATCAAAGGCGATGCACTTCTGTTTGTAAATTCTATCGCGAGTCAGCATATGACGAAAGAAGATGAGAATGAGTTTAGCAGGCGCTTTGCAGATCTGCAGAAGCAGCTTGTTATTGAGATCACGGAAGAGGAATCACTGGATTATGGCGCACTGGAACATAAGAAAAATGCACCGGGATTTTCCGGAACGTTTGCTCTGGATGACTATGGAAGTGGATACAGTAATGAAAAGAGTCTTCTGGATCTGGCACCGAAGTATATCAAAGTGGATCTTTCTATTATCCGTGATATTGATACAGATCCGGATAAACAGCAGATCGTTGCAAATATTGTCGCATATGCGCATAAACGAGATATGAAGATCGTAGCAGAAGGCCTGGAGACACCGGAGGAAATCCGTAAAGTACTGGAACTTGATGTCGATCTTCTGCAGGGCTTCTATTTTGCAAGACCGGAACCTGTTCCTGGAAAAATCAATGAGGAAAGGCTTGAAACGATCCGCAGATATTATAGATAAGCGCTTTCATATGAAATATCATTTTTTTAGTAAAGTACATAATTCTCCTTTTTTTCCATATAATATCCATACATCACCTGGAATGTTCCAGGCAGGGATAATAAAAAGGTACTGTGAGCAGTAACTTGTAAAATACGGAAAAACAACAGGAGGAACATAAAGCACATGAAAGCGACAGGAATCGTCCGCCGCATCGATGATCTTGGAAGAGTTGTTATTCCAAAAGAAATTCGGCGTACACTGCGGATTAAGGAAGGAACACCACTGGAAATCTTTACTGACAAAGAGGGCGAAGTGATTCTGAAAAAATATTCCCCTATCGGAGAACTGAGCGTTTTTGCCAGGGAATATGCAGAGTCACTGGCGCAGACAACGGGAATGGTTGCCTGTATTACAGATCATGACCAGGTTGTAGCTGCATCCGGACAGGGAAGTAAAGAGCTTATGGGAAAAGTGATCAGCAGGGAACTGGACAGGCTGATTGCAGAAAGAGAGATGAAATGTTTTCATGCAGGTGGAAGGAGAAGTCCTTCGCTTGTGGAAAATCAAAAAGAACAGTCTGTTGAACTGATCGTTCAGCCAATTATCTGTGCAGGCGATCCGATTGGGTCTGTATCACTGATGGGAAAAGGAGCCGGAGAGAAATTCGGTAATTCTGAGCAGATGCTGGTAAAAACGGCAGCAGGATTTTTGGGACGGCAGATGGAGCAATAAAAAATAAACCCGGAAGTTTTCTTATAAAAAGAGAGCTTCCGGATTTTTTTAGTTGTAAAAAGCTATCATCAGCATTTTTCGGCGATATCGTAGATCAGGCGCTCGGTATCTTCCCAGCCAAGGCATGGGTCTGTGATGGAACAGCCAGGAGTCATATGCTCGCTGATATCCTGACGGCCTTCCAGCAGATAACTTTCGATCATGACACCTTTGACAAGTTTTTTGACATCAGGGTTGTAATTGCGGCTGTGAAGAATCTCACTTACGATACGAATCTGTTCTTTGTACTGCTTTCCGGAGTTGGAATGGTTGACATCCACAATAACTGCCGGATTTGCCAGATTTTTTTTACCATATAAGTCATAAAGACGCATAAGATCTTCATAATGATAATTAGGGATTGTCTGGCCATATTTATTAACACCGCCACGAAGGATCGTGTGAGCCAGAGGGTTACCGCTTGTTTCTACATCACATCCACGGTAGATGAAATGATGCGGATGCTGTGCTGCGATTACAGAGTTCAGCATAACAGACAGATCGCCGCTGGTCGGGTTTTTCATACCTACCGGGATATCCATGCCGCTGGCGGTCAGACGATGCTGCTGATTTTCTACAGAACGTGCACCGATTGCTTCATAAGAGAGAACATCATCCAGATAGCTGCGGTTTTCAGGATAGAGCATTTCATCAGCAGAAGAAAGACCTGTTTCCTGAAGAACACGAATATGCATTTTTCGGATAGCAATGATTCCGGCAAGAAGGTCAGGGGCTTTATCCGGATCCGGCTGATGAAGCATTCCCTTATATCCGTCACCGGTAGTACGAGGTTTATTGGTATATACACGTGGAATGATCATCAATTTATCAGATACTTTATCTGCAACCTTTTTCAGGCGGTTTACATATTCACATACAGTGTCTTCATTGTCTGCGGAGCAAGGTCCGACCAGAACAACAAATTTATCAGATTCACCGGTGAAGATACGGCGGATTTCTTCGTCACGCTGTTTCTTAACGTTTTTCTGTTCTTCGGTCAACGGATATTCGCTTTTCAGGACCTCCGGAAGTGGAAGTTCATGATTGATTTTAATTGACATGCTAGATTTCCTCCATGGTTCCATTTATTCTGGAACAGTATTTTTGTTACTGTAAATAAATGTTTTTTAATCGAGTAACAGTATAACACATTATCTGAAAAAAATAAAGCAAATTAACGCGTTAAACTGCTATAGTATTTGCGCAGAAAGAATGAACAGTAATTTATAGTGCGATATTTTTTGACATGGCGTAATATTCTTCCAGAACCATACCGGTTTTTGTGAGGTAAGTGGAGAGCGAGCGGGTTACATAACGTATGTGCCAGGGCTCGTAAGGGTATTTTGTGATGGATTCTTTATTTTTCGGATAACGCAGGATAAATCCGTAGAGCGGTGCATGGCGGGCAAGCCAGATACCTTCCGGGGTATCAGCAAAGGCTTCGATAAGTTCCATTTCAACGGACGGACAGGAAAGATCTAAGGCAAGGCCGCTCTGATGTTCACTTGTTCCGGGTGCTGCTACGTAATCGTCATGACGATAAAGTTCTTTTTGACGGGCGTAAGACCGATATCCGGAGATACAGTACAGACTGATACCCTCCTGATGGGCACGGGTGATGAGTTCCAGGGTCGCACAGGCAGTCTTTTTCTCAAGAAGACGACGTGGGTCAGCTGGCGCACAGGAAAATGGAAGGCCAATATCAACCAGATTATGGGGAACATAATCGGCTGGAAGTGGATGCTCTTTATTGATAAGACGAGTATAATCCGTAATCATAAAAATCCCCCCTCATCTTCCAGTATATGAAAGGTGAGAGGGGAGTATGAATGGAATTCAATAATTACGTACAGGCATCCTGTATGGAAAATGCTCAGTCGAGAGTTTTTTCGCTCATTTCTTCGAGAAGATTTTTCTTGAGATCATAGAGCTTCTGGGAAAGGTCTACGTATACTTTCTGCGGATTTACCAGACGGCGGGATTCATCCCACAGAGTGTTCTGCTCTTTCTGGCAATATTCACGAAGATCCATAACTTCCGGAGAAGTGTAGACACGTTTACCATCGCGGATAACAGGAACCAGAAGTTCACGAAGTTCGTAAGTTCCGCCGAGAACTTTGGTCTTTTTCCATGTATCAGTCGGGTCAAAGATGATCATTGTCTCTTCCGGATCAAAGACTTCATCAACGAGACTGATCAGATCGGCTTTGATTTTTCCGGTGGATTTACTGTAAATACGGTAAACGGTTTTATTACCAGGATTTGTAACCTTTTCAGTATTCTCGGAAAGTTTGATCTTAGGGGTGAAGTTTGTGCTGTCTGCATCTTTAACAGCAGCAAGTTTATATACACCGCCGAATGCAGGGTTATCTTTACTGGTGATGAGGTTAGTTCCAACACCCCAGGAATTGATCTTTGCATCCTGAGTCTTAAGGCTGTCGATAAGGTATTCATCCAGGTCACTGGATGCGGAAATCGTAGCATCATCGAAACCGGCAGCAGCCAGCATCTTATAGGCTTCTTTTGAAAGGTATGCCAGGTCACCACTGTCGATACGGATACCGTAATGGGTAAGTTTAATTCCTTCTTCTCGCATTTCTTCGAATACGCGGATTGCATTCGGAACACCGGATTTCAGGACATCGTAGGTGTCTACCAGCAGTGTGCAGGAATTCGGATACATTTTAGCATATGTCTTAAATGCCGTGTATTCATCCGGGAAGCTCATGATCCAGCTGTGTGCGTGGGTACCCAGAACCGGTACATTAAACATCTGGCCGGTCAGAACGTTAGAGGTTCCGGCGCAACCACCGATCACAGCTGCACGTGCACCGTAGATACCGGCATCCGGTCCCTGGGCACGGCGAAGTCCGAATTCCATGATTCCGTCTCCGCGGGCTGCGTAGCAGACTCTTGCGGCTTTAGTAGCAATCAGGCTCTGGTGGTTAATGATATTCAGGATTGCAGTTTCTACAAGCTGAGCCTCCATGATCGGAGCAATGACTTTTACGAGTGGTTCTCTCGGGAATACAACAGTTCCTTCAGGAATTGCATAAATATCTCCGGTGAATCTGAAAGATCTTAAATATTCCAGGAAATCATCTTCAAAGATATTGAGACTTCTCAGGTATTCAATATCTTCGTCTGTAAAATGAAGGTTTTCAATATATTCAATCATCTGTTCCAGACCGGCTGTGATAGCAAAGCTACCGCCGCATGGGTTGACACGATAAAACATATCAAAGATTACGGTCTGATTGGTCGGGTTCTTAAAATAGCCCTGCATCATGGTTAATTCATATAAATCGGTGAGCAGGGTCAGATTAGTTGCTCTCATCTGATTTCTCCTTTTTTGATTTGTTAAGGTGAATTTATATTACTGTAAATAATAAGTAACTATAATAATGCTTATTATACCATTATTCCCGGTGAACGGCATTAAAATTTTACTTAATATAGAAGAATATTTTACACAGACAATAAATCGAGGCGATTTTACGGTAAAGTTAGCGTGCAAAATTGACATAAAACCACAGATAGATTATTATGATATTAAAGTTGTGATGTTGTATTGAATGAAGTAATTCGCAGATATTATGACAGAAAAGAGGTTTGGATATTATGGAAGAAAATATTTTCCTGGCGGGAAGAAAACCGATCCAGTTTGAAGAATATTTAAAATATGATGAGAACAGTCGTGGGAATCTTGGAGAGGAACTTCCGGTTATTGTATACAGAATGCTGGAATATTCTCTGAAAGAAGAACTGATCCGTCGTTATGGAAAGGACCAGCAGATTGAGATTTTCCGCAGCGCAGGACGTATGGCAGGAGAATATTTTGCAAAAAATATGCTGAACATGGACCAGCCTCTGGATTCTTTTATTAATGAACTGCAGCGAAAAATGCAGGAAATGAAGATTGGTGTCCTTCGAATCGAAGATGTAGATGAAGAAAGCGGAAAAATCGTTCTGACAGTAGCGGAAGATGCTGACTGCTCCGGGCTTCCGGTACTTGGGGAAACCGTATGTAATTATGATGAGGGATTTATTTCCGGTATTCTGTCGACATACTCAGGAAAACCGTATACGGCAATCGAAGTAGACTGCTGGGCGACAGGAGACCGTGTATGCCGTTTTCATGCGACTGTAGAGGAATGAATGGAAAAATCAGAGGTTGACTGAATGGAAGAAAGAAACTGTGAGTTATTATTTGAGTATTTAAGAAGTATCTTATATGATGCAAAGGTTCAGCCTCTGGATATCAATGAACTGGATGAACCTTATCGGAAACTGGGTATGGGACTGCAGTTTCTGGATAAGGCTGTAAGAGAGATGAAAGAATATTCTGCAGCTTTGTCCAGGGGAGACCTTTCTGGTGTTATGCCTGCACGTGACAATTTTCTGTGTGAGAATCTGAAGAATATCCATGCGAATCTTAATCATCTGACCTGGCAGGCAAAACAGGTAGCAAAAGGTGATTATTCGCAGACGGTGTCTTATCTGGGAGAATTTTCTGAGGCCTTTAATACGATGACAGAACAGCTGCAGGAGAGAGAGGAAACTCTGAAGCGTATTGCCGAAGAAGAAAAGAGTCATGCGGAGCGTGCTGAAAGTTATAGTCAGCTTCTGATGGCAGAGGCACATATGGATACGCTGACTAAAATTGGAAATCTTTTTTTCTTTCAGGAGAAAGCAGAGGAACTGCTTAAGACAGGAGAGGCACTTGCATTCTGTTACTGTGACCTGGATCATCTGAAATATGTAAATGACAATTATGGACATGGTGAGGGTGACTGGTATCTTCGGTATTTTGTAAATACAGTAAAGAGCCATATACGTGAAAAGGATATCTTTGCAAGGATCGGCGGCGATGAGTTTTGTATGATTCTGGTGGACTGTACGAAAAAGGATGCGGAAGAGCGTATTCTGGGGATGCAGAATGAGTTTGCACAGGAAACAACGAGGAGTTATATCAAGAGTTTCAGCTGTGGGATCGTAGAGATTGTAAAAGACCATGAAGTAATGAGTCTGGAGCAGGTCATGGAAAAGGCAGACAGTGCCATGTACCAGCAGAAGCGGGCACATAAGAAAGTGTATGAGAAGGAATTGTCTCCGATGTAAAAACAGTGGAAATTTTCAGAAAAATCAGCTCAAAAAAATTTTTAAAAAAATTAAAAAAAGGGGTTGATTTTTTTGAAACCCTGTAATATAATAACATTCGTCGCGAGCGATGAGCAAGCGAAAAACAATAAAGGGCTATCGCCAAACGGTAAGGCAACGGACTCTGACTCCGTCATTTCAAGGTTCGAATCCTTGTAGCCCTGCTAACTGGAGCACCTCGGAAGAGGTGCTTTTTTTCTGCCTGTAGAGAACACTGTAATTGACCTTAAGATAAAACACATGATAGAATAAACAACAGAGTAAAAGTGTTGATGTGAACAGTAATAAAGTGGCTTGCAGTTATGAAAGAGAGTGAAAGTATGGCATATAGTTTCAGCGGACGTGTCCGCTACAGTGAAATTGGAGAAAATGGTTTATTAACTTTACCGGGAATCCTGAATTATTTTCAGGACTGCAGTACCTTTCAGTCAGAAGAAGTCGGGCTTGGAATTGATGTACTGAAAGAGTGGAAGCGTTTCTGGGTATTGTCCGCATGGCAGGTGATCGTGGATCGTTATCCGTATATGGGAGAACAGATAAAAACATCTACCTGGGCATATGGATTCCGTGGATTTATGGGCCTGCGTAACTTTACGATGGAAACAGAAGGCGGAGAGCGTCTGGCGTATGCAAATACTTTCTGGACATATATTGATGCGGAGAATGGACTTCCGGTCCGTCTGGAGCCAAGGGATGCCAAGGGATACATGGGAAAAGACGGAAAGATGGAGCCGAAGCTGGATATGGAGTATGCACCAAGAAAGATTATGCTTCCGGAGGAGTATGAGAAGCAGGATTCCTTTACCGTGCAGAAACATCATCTGGATACGAATCATCATGTAAATAACTGCCAGTATGTGCAGATGGCAATGGATTACCTGCCGGAGAATTTTAAGATTCATCAGATGCGTGCAGAATATAAGCAGCAGGCGAGACTGAATGATGTGATCTGTCCGGCGAAGGCAATGGATGACAATAAGACAACGATCCTTCTGAATGACCAGAATGGAGAACCATATGCAGTCGTTGAATTTGAATAAAGAATTGGATAACAGTGTATCGGAGCATACAGTTTAAATACAGAAAATTTGGAGGAAAAATATGATCGAATTAGGAAAGAAGCAGACTTTACTGGTTGTGAAGTCCGTAGAGTTTGGGGTATATCTCGCGGAAGATATGAATGCAGACACAAAACATCAGATACTTTTGCCTGCAAAACAGGTTCCGGCAGGCACAAAAGCAGGAGATAAACTGGAAGTTTTTATTTATAAAGATTCTCAGGACCGTCTGATCGCGACAACAAATGAGCCACTCCTTATGGTAGGACAGGCCGGACTTCTGAAAGTAAAACAGGTGACAAGAATCGGTGCTTTCCTTGACTGGGGACTGGAGAAAGACCTTCTTCTTCCATATCATGAGCAGACTACCCGTATTTTTGAAGGACAGGAGTGCCTGGTTGCAGTTTATGTGGATAAGAGCAGCCGTCTCTGCGCAACTATGAAAGTATATCCATACCTGTCAAAGGAGACTCCTTATAAAGAAGGAGATCAGGTAAAAGGTCGTGTTTACCAGATCAGTGAGAACTTTGGTGTGTTTGTTGCAGTTGATAATAAATATTCTGCATTAATTCCGGCAAGAGAAGCAAAGGGCAAATACCGTCCGGGAACTGTTCTTGACCTGCGCGTAACAAGAGTGAAAGAAGACGGAAAGATGGATGTCAGTGACCGTCAGGAAGCATATCTTCAGATCAACGAGGATGCAGAAAATGTCCTGGAGATTATTGAGGAGTTTGCAGGGGTACTGCCGTTTGATGATAAGGCTTCACCGGAAGTGATTCGCAGAGAGTTTGGCCTGAGCAAAAATGCATTTAAGCGTGCAGTCGGCCACCTTTTGAAAGAAGGCAAGATTCAGATCAAAGACCGCAGGATCTATCTGGTGAAATAACTGTTATAATGATGGTTTGGCAATAAAGTTTTTATAGCAGGCAAAGGATGAGAATATGAATTTTACACATCTTCATGTCCATACAGAATACAGTCTTCTGGATGGTTCGAATAAGATAAAAGAATATGTGGAACGTGTCAAGGAACTTGGCATGGACAGTGCAGCCATTACGGACCATGGCGTGATGTATGGTGTGATTGATTTTTATCGTGCAGCGAGAGCCGCCGGAATCAATCCGATCCTTGGCTGTGAGGTTTATGTTGCACCGGGATCCCGTTTCGACCGTGAGGCGGGAAGTGGAGAGGACCGTTATTATCATCTGGTCCTTCTGGCAGAGAATAATCAGGGCTATGCAAACCTGATGAAAATCGTATCTAAGGGATTCGTGGAGGGATTCTATTATAAACCGCGTGTAGACCTTCAGCTTCTGGAGAAATATCATGAAGGTATCATTGCACTGAGTGCGTGCCTTGCCGGTGAAGTGGCAAGATATCTTACGCGTGGCATGTATGAGGATGCAAAGGCAGCAGCACTTCGTTACCAGGATATTTTCGGAAAGGGAAATTTTTTCCTGGAACTGCAGGATCACGGCATTCCGGAGCAGCAGAATGTAAATCAGCAGCTGCTTAAGATGCACCGTGAAACGGGAATCGATCTGGTAGCGACGAATGACGTACATTATACACTTGCAGAGGATGCACAGCCGCATGACGTGCTGCTCTGTCTGCAGACCGGAAAGAAGCTTGCAGATCAGGACCGTATGCGTTATGAGGGCGGCCAGTATTATGTAAAATCTCCGGAAGAGATGGAACGTCTTTTTCCATATGCGACAGAAGCTTTGGAAAATACGCACAAGATTGCAGAGCGTTGTCATGTTGAGATTGAATTCGGTGTGACAAAGCTGCCGAAATTCGATGTTCCGGAAGGGTATACTTCCTGGGAGTATCTGAATGAACTTTGTTTCAAAGGGCTGGAAGAGCGTTATCAGCCGGTGACAGACGAATTGAAAGAACGTCTGAATTATGAGCTTTCAACGATCAAGAACATGGGATATGTTGACTATTTCCTGATCGTGTGGGATTTCATTAAATATGCCCGTGACCATGACATTATGGTCGGCCCGGGACGTGGTTCCGCGGCGGGAAGTCTTGTTGCGTACACGCTAGGAATCACACAGCTGGACCCGATCCGTTATGATCTGCTGTTTGAGCGATTCCTGAATCCGGAACGAGTGTCCATGCCGGATATTGACGTTGACTTCTGCTTCGAAAGAAGACAGGAAGTTATTGATTATGTAAGAAGAAAGTACGGAGATGACTGTGTCGTTCAGATCGTTACCTTCGGTACGCTGGCAGCGCGAGGTGTTATCCGTGATGTCGGACGAGTAATGGATCTGCCGTATGCGCAGGTAGATAATATTGCGAAGATGATTCCGCAGGAACTGAATATCACGATCGATAAAGCATTGCAGATGAATCCGGAACTCAGAAAAACTTATGAAAAGGATAAAGAGATTCATGAACTGATCGATACGGCGAAGCGTCTGGAAGGACTGCCGCGTCATACTTCCATGCATGCCGCCGGTGTTGTGATCAGTCAGAAGGATGTTTCAGAGTATGTGCCACTTTCAAGAGCATCAGATGGTTCGATCGTTACGCAGTTTACGATGACGACGCTGGAAGAACTGGGACTTCTGAAAATGGACTTCCTGGGACTTCGTACCCTGACGGTTATTCAGAAGGCCGTACACCTGATTGAGCAGGATACCGGCGTAAAGCTGGATATGCAGCATATTGATTATGATGATAAGAAGGTGCTGGATTCTCTTGGCACGGGCCATTCAGACGGTGTGTTCCAGCTGGAAAGTGCGGGAATGAAGAACTTCATGAAAGAACTGAAACCGCAGAGTCTGGAAGATGTGATCGCGGGAATCTCACTGTATCGTCCGGGTCCGATGGACTTTATTCCACAGTATATCCGTGGTAAAAACCGTCCGGATACAATTAAGTATGACTGCCCGCAGCTGGAGCCTATTCTGAAACCGACGTATGGATGTATCGTATATCAGGAGCAGGTTATGCAGATCGTGCGTAATCTGGCTGGTTATACGCTGGGACGAAGTGACCTTGTCCGTCGTGCGATGTCAAAGAAAAAAGCGGCTGTCATGGAGAAAGAACGTCAGAACTTTGTTTACGGAAACGAGGCAGAGGGCGTGCCGGGCTGTATTGCAAACGGAATCTCCGAGCAGACAGCAAATAAGATCTACGATGAGATGATTGATTTTGCAAAGTATGCGTTTAATAAATCTCATGCGGCTGCGTATGCAGTAGTTTCTTATCAGACTGCATTTTTGAAATATTACTATCCGGTAGAATTTATGGCAGCGCTTATGACATCTGTAATAGAAATGCCGATCAAAGTGGCTGAGTATATTCAGGTGTGCAGAAAGATGAATATTAAGATCCTTCCGCCGGATGTGAACCGTGGGGCGTATGGATTCTCAGTTGATAATGGTGCAATCCGTTATGGGCTTTCTGCAATCAAGAGTGTGGGACGCCCGGTCATTGATGCACTGGTAGAGGAGAGAGAGGCACATGGAGAATATCGTTCTCTGAAAGATTTTATTGAGCGACTGACGGGAACGGTAAATAAACGTGCGATCGAGAACTTTATCAAAGCCGGGGCACTGGACTGCCTGGAAGGCAATCGCCGCCAGAAGATGGTGGTATATGGACAGATTGTGGACAGTATCGCACAGGAGAAGAAGAGCTCTTTTGCCGGCCAGATGAGTCTGTTTGATTTCGTCAGTGAAGAGGATAAAAAGGATTATGAGATCCGCATGCCGGATGTGGAAGAATATGATAAAGAAATGATCCTTGCGTTCGAAAAAGAGGTACTTGGAATTTATCTGAGCGGACATCCACTGGAAAAATATCAGAATATCATGGAAAAGATGATCTCTGCGAGAACAACGGACTTCCAGCCGGACGATGAGACTGGTCTTCCGAAGGTTTATGACGGTCAGAAAGTGATCATCGGTGGAATGATCACGGAAAAAACGATCAAGTATACCAGAAATAATAAGGTGATGGCGTTCCTGACAGTAGAAGATCTGATGGGAACTGTGGAGATCGTGGTATTCCCGAGAGATTACGAGAAGTGGCAGACTTTGATCAATGAAGATGCAAGAGTCTTTATCCAGGGACGCGTCAATGCGGAGGATGATAAACCGAGTAAACTGATTCTGGAGAAAGTAAGAGCTTTTGACGATATGCCTCGCGAAATCTGGATTCAGTTCAAAGACCGTGAAGATTACGCACAGAAAGAACAGGAACTGCTGAATTATCTAAGAGGAGTAACAGGGATTTCGGCAGTCGTGATCTACCTGAAAGATGTGAATGCGATGAAGCGCCTTCCGGCAGGATATCATGTGCAGATCAGCGACTTTTTAATAGAAGAATTAAAGAAAAAATATGGCGATTCCAACGTTAAAGTTGTGGAAAGAGTATTGAAAAACTTCTAAAAATGCTTTACACTATACAACGAATATGTGTAGAACAGATAACAAGGTTTCCTATTATTATGCAAGCGATAAAAGGGAGCCTGGAGATGGAGGAATGAATCATGGCAGAGAAACAGATAAAAACCATCGGTGTACTTACAAGTGGCGGTGACGCTCCGGGAATGAACGCTGCGATCCGTGCTGTTGTAAGACGAGGACTGAGCAGCGGGCTGAATGTAAAAGGTATTTACAAGGGATACAACGGTCTTCTTAATGAAGAAATCGTTGATATGACTGCCAGAGACGTATCAGATACAATCGAACGAGGCGGTACAATCCTTTATACAGCAAGATGTGCAGAATTCCGTACACAGGAAGGACAGCAGAGAGGTGCAGAAATCTGCAGAAAACATGGAATCGACGGGCTGGTAGTAATCGGTGGAGACGGTTCTTTCGCAGGTGCACAGAAGCTGGCAAATCTTGGAATCAATACAATCGGTGTTCCGGGTACGATCGATCTGGATATTGCCTGCACAGAGTATACAATCGGATTTGATACAGCTGTAAATACCGCAATGGAGGCAATTGATAAAGTTCGTGATACTTCCACATCTCACGAAAGATGCAGTATTATCGAGGTTATGGGACGTAACGCAGGATACCTTGCTATGTGGTGTGGTATTGCCAATGGAGCAGAGGATGTCCTGATCCCTGAGAAATATGACTATGATGAGCAGAAGCTTATCAACAATATCATCGCAAGCCGTAAATCCGGAAAGAAACACCATATCATCGTAAATGCAGAAGGTATCGGTCATTCTGAGGCTATGGCAAGACGTATTGAAGCAGCTACAGGTATTGAGACACGTGCTACGATCCTTGGTCATATGCAGCGTGGTGGTAATCCGACATGTAAAGACCGTGTATATGCATCTATGATGGGTGCACTTGCAGTAGACCTTCTTGTACAGGGTAAATCCTGCCGGGTTGTTGGATACCGTCACGGTGAATTCATGGACTTCGATATCAATGAAGCACTTGCTATGCAGAAAGATGTATCCCCATACATGTGGGAGGTATGTAACTCACTTTCTCATAACTATAAAAAATAAAAATATGACGTTTTTTACAGCGGAGGCCACCGTCAGGCGGCCTCCGTTCTGGATTAAAGGAGTAACTGTATGATTTCCAGTGCACAGAACACACAGGTTAAAAATATCATAAAATTAAATCAGAAGGCGAAGGCAAGAAGGGAGCAGGGACTTTTTATTGCGGAAGGCAGAAAAATGTTCCTCGAAGCTCCGGATGACTGGATTGCGAAGATCTATGTAGCAGAGTCTATGCTGGAAGATGAAGAGGTAATGAATAAAGTGCGCCGATTCCCATGGGATGCGGTTGAGAACAGCGTATTCAAACAGATGTGTGATACGCAGACGCCGCAGGGAATTCTGATCGTACTCAGACAGCCTTCTTATGAACTGGAAGATCTTCTTAAGGAAGAAAAGCCGCTTCTGATGGTTCTTGAGGATCTTCAGGACCCGGGAAATGCCGGAACGATTATCCGTACCGGTGAAGGTGCCGGAGTCAGCGGTGTTTTTCTGACAAAAACCTGTGTGGATATCACGAATCCGAAAGTAATCCGTGCAACAATGGGATCTGTTTACAGAATTCCTTTTTTCTATGTGGAAGATGTGGTATCATTAAAACAGAAACTTCAAAACAGAGGAATCCGCTTTTTTGCCGCACATTTACAGGGTAAAAATTCTTATGACAGGGAATCCTATAAAGACGGAACTGCTTTTCTGATCGGAAACGAAGGTAAAGGCCTGACAGAGCAGGCAGCAGATGCAGCAGATTGTCTGATCCGGATCCCGATGTGTGGACAGGTGGAGTCCCTTAATGCAGCCATGGCTGCCGGTATATTGATGTACGAGGCGGCAAGGCAGAGGAGGGGATAGGATGGAACCGATCATGTGGATGATCGTGCTGGCTGTTCTTCTTGTGATCGAGGCGATTACAGTGGGACTGACGACGATCTGGTTTGCAGGAGGTGCACTGATCGCTGCAATTGCATCCGGACTGGGTGCCGGTATATTAGTGCAGTGGATCCTGTTTCTGGTTATTTCGCTGATCCTTTTGATCTTCACAAGACCACTGGCAGTCCGCTATATGAATAAAGGCGTGCCAAAGACAAATGTGAACAGTCTGATCGGTGAAAAAGCAGTTGTGATCCAGACGATCAATAACCTGGAGCAGACTGGGCAGGTCCGTATCAATGACATTGAGTGGATGGCGAGAACATCTTCTGATGGAGTGACAATACCGGAACAGACAGTCGTGACGATTGAAGCTGTTCAGGGAGTAAAACTGATTGTAAAGGAAGAAAAGGAGGGTAAGTAACATGGCAGGAATTATTCTTTTTGTAGTACTGATCGTACTTGTACTCTGGATATTGGCATCCTGTATCCGTATTGTACCGCAGGCATATGCAATCGTTGTAGAACGTCTTGGTGCATACAAAGAAACATGGAACACAGGTATTCATTTCAAAACACCGTTTATTGACCGTGTGGCACGCAGAGTCAATCTGAAAGAACAGGTTGTGGATTTCCCGCCGCAGCCGGTTATCACAAAGGATAACGTAACGATGCAGATCGATACTGTCGTATTTTTCCAGATCACAGATCCGAAGCTTTTTGCATATGGTGTGGAAAATCCGATCATGGCAATCGAGAATCTGTCAGCAACAACCCTTAGAAATATCATTGGTGATATGGAACTCGATGAAACACTGACTTCCCGTGAAGTTATCAACACAAAGATGCGTGCATCTCTGGACGTTGCAACTGACCCGTGGGGAATTAAAGTAAATCGAGTAGAACTGAAAAACATCATTCCTCCGGCTGCTATTCAGGAAGCGATGGAGAAACAGATGAAGGCAGAGCGTGAAAGACGTGAAGCAATCCTCCGTGCAGAAGGTGAGAAGAAATCTACGATCCTTGTTGCAGAAGGTAAGAAAGAATCTGCAATCCTTGATGCAGAAGCTGAGAAACAGGCTGCGATCCTTAAGGCTGAGGCTCAGAAAGAGCGTATGATCAAAGAGGCCGAAGGTCAGGCCGAGGCAGTTCTTAAGGTACAGCATGCGAACGCAGAAGGTATCCGTATGATCCGTGAGGCCGGTGCAGATCAGGCAGTTCTTACACTGAAGAGCCTGGAAGCATTTGGTAAGGCCGCAGACGGTAAGGCTACCAAGATCATCATCCCGTCTGAGATTCAGGGACTGGCAGGACTTGCATCATCTCTGAAAGAGATTGTTACGGATGAGAAAAAAACAGAAGAATAATTTTTATAAAGAAACACGATAAAGAGGAGTAACTGTTATGAACTTAAAAGGACGCAATTTTCTTACACTGAAAGACTTTACACCAGAAGAGATCACATACATGATCGATCTTGCTGCTGAATTAAAAGCAAAGAAAAAAGCAGGAGAACTTCATGAATATTACAAAGGCAAAAACATTGCCCTGATCTTTGAAAAAACAAGTACCAGAACACGTTGTGCATTCGAAGTAGCTGCTCATGACCTTGGAATGGGCAGTACATATCTGGATCCGACTGGTTCTCAGATCGGTAAAAAAGAGAGCATTGCAGATACAGCAAGAGTTCTTGGAAGAATGTACGAAGGAATCGAATACAGAGGATTTGGACAGGATATCGTTGAAGAACTTGCAAAATATGCAGGAGTTCCGGTATGGAACGGTCTGACAAACGAATATCATCCGACACAGATGCTGGCAGATATGCTGACAATCCGTGAGCATTTCGGAGACCTTAAAGGCCGCCGTCTTGTATACATGGGTGATGCCCGTTATAACATGGGTAACTCCCTGATGATCGCATGCTCTAAACTTGGAATGCATTTCGTAGCCTGCACAACAAAGAAATACTTCCCGAACCAGGAACTTGTTGATCTTTGTAAGACTTATGCAGAGGCTTCCGGCGGAAGTGTTACTCTGACAGAAGATGTTCAGACAGGAACAAAGGATGCAGACGTTATCTACACAGATGTATGGGTATCCATGGGTGAGCCGGACGAAGTATGGGAAGAGCGTATTAAAGATCTTACCCCATATAAAGTAACAGCAGATGTTATGAAAAACGCCGGAGAAAAAGCAATCTTCCTTCACTGCCTGCCTGCATTCCATGACCTTAAGACAAAGATCGGTAAGGAAATGGGCGAACGCTTCAACCTGACAGACATGGAAGTTACAGATGAAGTTTTTGAATCTGCACAGTCTCATGTATTTGATGAAGCTGAGAACCGTATGCACACTATTAAAGCGGTTATGGTTGCAACTCTTGGAGAGCCGGAGAACAAATGATAAATACTGTATATTCAAAAGAAACAATTTCAAATGAAATACATACAAAATGGGCGGGCAAAACCGTCCATTTTGCAAAAAAAACAGATTCCACGAATGAGTGGTGTAAGCGCATGTCAAAAGAAAATGCGGAGCACGGTACACTGGCTGTCGCGGAATTTCAGTCTGCAGGAAAGGGAAGACTGGGACGTAAATGGGTAGCACCGGAAGGCAGTTCCATCATGATGTCCATTCTTCTGAGACCGGAGTTTGAGCCACAGTATGCGTCTATGCTGACGCTTGTTATGGGCTTAAGTGTGGCACAGGCGGTCCGCGAACTTGGCGTGGAAGTAACGATTAAATGGCCGAATGATGTTGTTGTTTCCCATAAAAAAATCTGTGGAATCCTGACAGAGATGGGACTTCAGGATGGAAAAATCCGTGAAGTAGTGATCGGCCTTGGAATCAATGTAAATCTGGAAGAAATCCAGGATGACCTCAAAGATAAAGCAACTTCTCTGTACCTGGAAACAGGTGAAAAATATGACAGAAACCGTGTGATCGGGCTTGTTATGGAGAAATTTGAGATCAATTATGAGAAGTTTGTCCAGACCTGTGATCTTTCCATGATGCTGGATGATTATAATATGCTACTGGCGAATAAGAGCCAGCCGGTACGTGTACTGGATAAGCTCAGTCCGTATGAAGGCGTTGCACTGGAAATTGACAGAGATGGCACACTGCTGGTGCGTGTACAGAGCGGTGAGATTCGTAAGGTGTGCTCCGGGGAAGTATCCGTGAGAGGTTTGTACAGCTACGTATAAGATAGACCAGGTTGCTGTGAATGGAGTGAGCAGTAACTGTTTTAGGAAATAAATATAGGGAGTTTTGATTTTATGTATCAGGAAAATGTTGTGCTCTGTGGCGCAAGTGCCTATGAGCAGAAATATTATTTCAATCAGGATTTTGATTCTCTGCCGGAATCAATCAAACAGGAACTTCATATCATGTGTGTTCTTTATACAGAAGAAATCGGTGGAATCCTGACACTGGAATTTGACGATGACGGAAATCTGCAGTTTAAGACAGAAGCACTCGATTCAGATGCCATGTATGATGAGATCGGAAGTGTTCTCCGAATTAAGAAGATACAGACAGAAAAGAGAGAACTTCTGCAGTCACTGGAAATGTACTATCGTGTATTTTTCCTTGGAGAAACCATCGAAGATGATGGCGAAATGATTGGTAAGGATAGCTGATCTATGGAAACGCTTATGAAAATGAAGTGGAAAATCGGTTCTGTAGAGATGGAGAATCCTTTTATTCTTGCACCGATGGCGGGAGTTACAGATCTTCCATTCCGTTTGCTGTGTAAAGAACAGGGAGCCGGATTCTTATGTACAGAAATGGTCAGTGCAAAGGCGATTTCTTTCCACAATAAAAATACGATATCTTTGATGGAAATTGACCCGAAAGAGCATCCGGTTTCCATGCAGATCTTTGGGAGCGAACCGGATCTGATGGCAGAAGTTGCAAAGAGTATTGAGGAACAGCCTTTTGATATTTTGGATATCAATATGGGTTGTCCGGTCCCGAAGGTAGTCAATAATGGTGAGGGTTCTGCTTTATTGAAAAATCCGGAATTGATCCGTGAGATTGTAACGAAGGTCTCTCATGCAGTGAAGAAGCCAGTGACGGCGAAGATTCGTATTGGTTTTGAAGGATATCCGGTAGATCCGGTGGAGATTGCAAAGATTATCGAAGACTCCGGAGCCGCAGCCGTTGCCGTTCATGGAAGAACACGTGAGCAGTATTATGCAGGAGAGGCAGACTGGGATACGATCCGCAGAATTAAAGAAGCAGTTTCGATTCCTGTCATCGGAAACGGTGATGTGGATTCGCCGAAGAAGGCAGAAGCTTTGGTAAAAGAGACTGGCTGCGATGGCATTATGATCGGACGGGCGGTAAGAGGAAATCCGTGGATTTTCCGCGAGATGAATCATTATTTTACAACGGGAGAACTGCTTCCACGTCCGGAATGGGAAGAAATAAAAGAAATGATTCTTCGTCATGCAAGAATGCAGATTGAATTGAAAGGCGAGTTTACCGGAATCCGTGAAATGAGGAAACATATTGCATGGTATACTTCCGGAATGAAACACAGTGCAGGACTGCGCAGAGACTCTAATCTGGTCAGCAGTTATGAGGAACTGGAGAAGCTGTTGGATAGAAATGTTCAAAGATAAGTATAAAGAAATTACAAAAGCTGGTTTTTCGCGATAAAACGCGGGATTCCGGCTTTTTTGGTTCTTGACAAGGCATATAGATTTGGGTATAATACAGGAATTGTGAATATCCTAGAATAAGTCTGCCCGTTTTGAGGTATGATGTTTTAGGAAAACTGTTTACAGGCAATATCCCGCGAGGTGTTTTGCCATAAATATGGCAGAAATATCCGCCTATTTTGAAAGGGTGTAAGGATTATGGAAGAAAAAAAGAATTTATTAACATATGCAGGTCTTAAGAAACTGGAAGACGAACTGCATGATTTAAAAGTTGTAAAAAGAAAAGAAGTTGCAGGAAAGATCAAAGAAGCCAGAGAGCAGGGAGACCTTTCTGAGAACGCCGAATACGATGCAGCAAAAGATGAGCAGAGAGATATCGAAGCAAGAATCGAAGAAATCGAAAAGATTCTTAAGAATGCAGAAGTTGTAGTAGAAGATGAAGTAGACCTTGACAGAATCAATGTTGGATGTAAAGTTAAAGTTTATGACTATGAATTCGAAGAAGAGATGGAATTAAAGATCGTTGGTTCTACAGAGGCTAACAGCCTGGAAGGAAAAATTTCCAATGAATCTCCTGTAGGAAAAGCCCTGATCGGTGCTCATACAGGCGATGTTGTAGAAGTAGAGATGCCAATGGGAATCATGAAATACAAAGTTCTGGAGATCCAGAGAAACATCTAATAACCAAGCAAAAGACAGAAGGAGGCCAAAGAAGTGGCAGAGCAGAAGAATCAGGATACAAACCAGCTGCTGAAGGTTCGTCGTGAAAAGCTTGCAGACCTGCAGGCAAATAGCAAGGATCCGTTTCAGATCACAAAATTTGACCAGACACATCATTCGCTTGAGGTAAAAGAACTCTACGAAGCACATGAGGCAGAGCTCTTAAAGGACCGCGAGACTCCGGATGTGGAAGGTCTTGATGAAGCACAGGCAAGAGAAGTTCTCAAGAAGGACTATGAAGAAAGAAGAGAGATCATGGATGCAAGTCCGATCCATGTAGCTATCGCCGGACGTATGATGTTTAAGCGTGTCATGGGTAAAGCTTCTTTCTGTAATATCCAGGACCTGCAGGGAAATATTCAGGTCTATGTAGCAAGAGATGCAATCGGAGAAGAATCTTATGCAGATTTCAAAAAATCTGATATTGGCGATATCTTCGGACTGGAAGGTTTTGCTTTCAGAACAAGAACCGGTGAGATTTCTATCCATGCAGAAAAAATGACTATGTTATCCAAGAGTTTACAGATCCTTCCGGAGAAATTCCACGGACTGACAGATACAGATACACGTTATCGTCAGAGATATGTAGACCTTATCATGAATCAGGACAGCAAGAACGTATTTATCAAACGTTCCCAGATCCTGAAAGAGATTCGTAACTTCCTTGCAGGACGTGACTTCATGGAAGTTGAGACACCGATGCTGGTTTCTAACGCAGGCGGTGCGGCTGCAAGACCGTTCGAGACACATTACAATGCACTGAATGAAGA
>CAVFJK010000183.1:0-867 GCA_963622815.1 Ruminococcus bicirculans (ex Wegman et al. 2014) | reverse complement strand
ATCTTAAGAGACTGATCGTTGGTGGTCTTGAGAGAGTTTATGAGATTGGCCGTGTATTCCGTAACGAGGGTGTTGATACCCGTCATAACCCGGAATTCACTCTGATGGAGCTTTATCAGGCATATACAGATTATGAGGGAATGATGGAACTGACAGAGTCCATGTTCCGTTACCTTGCAGAGAAAGTCTGCGGTTCAACAAAGATTTCTTACAATGGTATCGAGATTGATCTTGGAAAGCCGTTTGAGCGTCTGACCATGAACGATGCAATCAAGAAATATGCAGGAATCGACTTT
Source organism: Ruminococcus bicirculans (ex Wegman et al. 2014) (assembly GCA_963622815.1). Classification (GTDB taxonomy): domain Bacteria; phylum Bacillota; class Clostridia; order Lachnospirales; family Lachnospiraceae; genus Blautia_A. The sequence goes on along the minus strand of CAVFJK010000183.1, from coordinate 571 downwards.
GACGAAGTAGCAGATGATGAAGCAGCTAAGAAACTTGCTGACGAGCATCATATTGAATATGAGGAGCGTCATAAGAAAGGTGATATCATCAACCTCTTCTTCGAAGAATACTGTGAGAAAGAGCTGATCCAGCCGACATTCATCATGGATCATCCGATTGAGATTTCTCCGCTGACAAAGAAGAAACCTTCTGACCCGAATAAGGTAGAGCGTTTCGAACTTTTCATCAATACATGGGAAATGTGCAACGCATACTCCGAGCTGAACGACCCGATCGACCAGAGAGAGCGTTTCAAAGCACAGGATGCTCTTGCTGACGCAGGCGATGAGGAAGCAAACCACACAGATGAAGACTTCCTGAACGCACTGGAGATCGGTATGCCGCCTACAGGTGGTATCGGATACGGAATCGACCGTCTGGTTATGCTTCTGACAGACAGCCAGGCAATCAGAGATGTGCTTCTGTTCCCGACGATGAAGTCACAGGGTGCTGCTAAGAACGAAGCAAACAATGCTGCACAGGAAACAAAGCCAGTTGAGAAGATTGATTTTTCCAAAGTAAAAGTTGAGC
>CAVFJK010000182.1:3448-11255 GCA_963622815.1 Ruminococcus bicirculans (ex Wegman et al. 2014) | reverse complement strand
ATACAACTGACATAATTTTCCCTCCTGCTTCTGATGAAATTCCAAAATGAAAATATTTTTGCTTTATTGGAACACTATGAAATAATTTCTTATAAAGCAAAAAAAGTATCATAGATGCCCTATGTGTGACATCTACGATACTCCTTCGTATCATCTTGCTTACTCTCTGTTGCGTTGTATGATTTCTTTATAGTGGTATTACATCACACTTCTGTTTATTTGTCAATACCAAATTCCAAAAAAATTCCCCTGCAATACCGGCTTTATCATCCGGATAATTGCAGAGGCGTATCTGATTTATAATACTATACCAGTGTTAATACTGCTGTCACTGCAAAATAAATGAATGCAGGAACGGACACAAATTTATACAGAAAATCCACCCAGCTTCCATATTTGATCACTGAGGTTGGATTATACCATTCCTCTCTGATCTTTCTGGCTCCGATAAACCATGCCAGAAAAACAGCGATAACAGCCGCGGTAATACTGTAAAATACATTTCCGATCAGATTGTCAAAGAAAGTGAAGAATGCATCACTCCATACACATGGAATTGCTCCGAGCAGGGCAATGACTGTAACTGTAAATATAGATTTTTTTCTGGACCAGCCCAGACCGCCCATAATACAGGTTACAGGAATTTCCATAATAGACAGTGTAGTAGAAAGTCCCGCAAAGAACAATGCGATCATAAACAATACAAACCAGAGCATGCCGCCTGAAATCTGTGAAAAAACCAGCGGCAGAGACATAAAGATCAGTCCTTTGCCCGCTGTAGGATCCAGTCCATAAAGGATAACGGCCGGGATAGTAACAAAACCGCATAAAACGCATATCAGAAGCTGTACCACATTTACAGTCACAAAATCTGTTGCCAGATCTGCGGAATCATCCAGATACATTCCATAGGTAAGCAGATATCCAGGGCCAAGACCTACCGCAAAGAGAGCCATACCAGCTGCTGATGCCCAGAGATCAGGATCCTTAAACATCGTCCAGTCCGGAGCTACATAATATTCAATTCCTTCTGCAATTCCAGGTAACATAAAAACTCTGACTGTAATGATAAGAAGAAAAATGATCATCATAGGGAGCAGGATTTTACATACTTTTTCCACACCCTTCTGGATTCCTCTCAGACTGATGGCAGCTGTTCCAACAATGATCAGCACCACACACAGATAAATCAATGCACGATTGTCATTCACCTGTTCATAAAATCCTGAAACATCTTTAAGAAATGGTGCTCCGGCACAGGTATAAACAATATAGACAAGAACTGTTCCCATAACAATAGGGTAATAACACAAAAGACCTAACGGCGTAGCTGCCATAAAATAACCAAACGCTGTACCTTTGCGTCCTGCAAGTTTCCCCAGAACATTTACTGCACTCATCTTGTATCTGCGTCCCAGTGCACTCTCTGCCCAGCCTGCAGGAATTACTGCAATAATCGTGATCAGTACGAAGGCGAGCACGAAGGTACCTCCTCCATATCTGGCACACAGCATAGGAAATCTCCACATTGCTCCTACGCCCACGGCCATTCCCAACGTCGAGAGAATGTAGCCGATTCTGGAGCCCCAACCCTCTGTTTTTTTATTGTTATCCATTGTATTTCCTCACTTCCTTCTGTTGTATGGGCTGCAGGCAGACAGCTTAATGCAGCCCATCATTTCTGTTTCTGCACTTTCTTCTGACAGTCTCAGTGCTTCAGAGAATATCCTATGAGAAGAGCAGAACCTCCACCAAGTCCAACAGCATAAATTCCAAGCATCACCCATGTAATCATTGACATAATCATTACCTCCTTTATTTTTCAGGCTCCTACGGCCTTTTTGATTAACGTGTTCTTAATATAATCAATCATTGTTTCTACATTGTTGTCTACATTTATTCCCATCTTTGCCAGGCGGTCAGAAACGTCTACAGGAAGATCATTCCCATCTACAGGTTCATTCAGTCTGCCTCCCATGATGATCGGAACTTTAATACCACACTTATGGAATTTTGCCAGCATATCTTTTGCAAAGCTGTAAGCGATTCCATTATAAGTACTTACCAGCACCGCTTTTCCTTCCGTTTCAATTACCGTATCCGCAAGTTCATCAATGGAAATCGTAGTTCCGAGGTCAAAAACATTTGCGCCTGCTTCCAGCAGTACGTTTTTGCAGATTTCTTTTCCGAATTCATGAACATCCGTAGCTCCGATCACCACATTGACATCTTTCAAAGGCTTTTCATCGATGCCGGATATTTTCTCCATGATCTCATCTTTCTGTTTTGTGATAGTTTTTACAATGCTGGTCGGGCGAACAGGAATCCTTCCTCTCATTGCATTTTTGTCACTCTTTCCAACTCCGAACATTGTTTCAAGCTGTTCCACTCCGATCGCTTTCAGTGCGGCCAGCACCTGTCCGGGATGTGTGATATCTATATGCAGAGTATCAAGCCCGTTCAGTACTCTCTCGAAGAAAATATTTCCGTTGGAAACAAGAATATCTGTTTCTGCTTCAATCTTTTCATAATTCAGGAAATCCGCATACATTGGAGCTTTCTCAATCATCATATCTACCTCATGATGAGCCTGGATGATTTCATCTGCTGACGGTACTCTCATGGCCTCAGTCACCGGAATCGGGCAGATTGCGTGACCGCTTGAATATTTCATCTGTCCTATGGCATCTGCCATGGAGAAGGAAGCCATCGCACCATAGTTTCTCGGGAGATCATATCCAAAGTCTATTGTATTTCCATAGATCATAGATCCTGGTGTATGGAATTTATTTAATCGTTCCATCGCACAGTTAAAAATAATCCTCAGTATTGGATCACTGAAAAGGTTTCCAAAGCAATGGCTGAGCCCTGCCCCCAGCAGATCCTCGACTATATATCGTTCCAGTCTGGCATATCCTACCATATTGGCAAGATCATGGAACTGTGCGCCGAACCCGTCATCCAGATTTGAATGAACCACAGCTCCTGTTTCCCGGAATCTTCCCATCAATGCAAGTGCTTTAACCATATCCGTTGTTCTGTATTCCTCCAGATCAAGTCCCGGATATTCGTATGTATAGTAATGAGAAACATTACCAATAGTTGTAACTCCTGCCTGAAGTCCAAATATAGTATTTTCCAGAGAGTTCAGAGAGCCGATCATATGATCTCCAAGGTGCGGCTGTACGGGCACTACCTGTCCGAGTCTTTTCCATTCATCCGGATTTTTGAAGATCAGTCCGGAACCTGCCTGAAATCGATTTCTGTATTGTTCGGGAACTCCCATTACCCAGTCCAGACAGACTCCGAAGCGATCAATCGTTGTCCCTGCCTTCGTCAGCTCATCGTATATTTTTATAAAGCCTTCTTCTGTGGCCTGCCAGGAATTCCATCCGATATGGCTGTGCTTCATTACCTTATGCTGTGCTGCCATACGTCTTTTATATTCACCTTCAGATTTCACACCCATTTTTTTGAAGAAAAGTGTTTCACCGATTGTTACACCTGCTGCAATTGAATCTACTTCTGACTGAATCGACTGCATATCCGGAAGTTCTCTCTCGTCAAAACGTCTTTTCATTCGTATCTCCATTATTGCGGCCTCCTTTCTCTGTCTGACTAAAACAAAAAAGAGGTATTACAGCTGTTTTTCAACATGCCATAATACCTCTTTGTATTCTTCCTGCTTAACTTTATAATCTGTAAGCATTCTCTATTTCATTTTTATACCGCTTTTCGTTATCATACATCGTATGCGTTGTATGACTTTATGTATGTAGTATAATTCCGGTTTCTCGTTTTGTCAAGCATTATTTCTGCATATTCTCTGCAAGTATACAGATCACTGTTTCCATAAGATAACAGAGTCTCCTCAAAACAGCAGCTCCATCTGCTCTCCGACCTCTATCCGTGCTGTGACCAGCTCATCAGGTTCTTTGCCTCTTTTGTGTTCTGCTTTCAGGTACTGCAGTCCGTTCCGGAGGCTTGCTGTAATCAGATTCAGTACATAGATATTATCGAAACGGTTATAGATAGAGTCACCGCCAAGACCGGTCAGACAGATAAGCTGCGTGTTGGTCTTTTTTGCCATATCCATCAGCGGAATCAACAGGTGTGATGCATTTGTCTGTGCAAACGGATTGTCCATGATCAGAACTTTTCCTTCGTTTTTATCAGCAAAAATATCCGTATCATCCCGCCGCATATAGTAGAGAAGACTGGAAAGGATAACGAATGCAGACAGGAATCCCTCACCGCCTGAGTTTCTGGAAACTTCCTTCCATGTGATCGGATATTCCCTCTGTGCCTCAATTTTATAAAGATGAATCTGTACATTTCCAATTCCCACTACCTGATCATAAAGATTTCTGGTAGTGACACTGGAACCGAAAAACTCCTGTGCATTCTCATTTTTTTCAAATAGTTCCACGCCTTCCTTCGTGATCTTATCTATAAAATCCTCCAGACGAAGATGATAAAGTCCCGCATTTTCCTCCCAGTCCGGAAGCTGGATCTTAAGCATTTTAATATTTCTGTCCCGGATGGTAATTGTAGAATTATGGTCGATCTTACCCAGATTATTATGGATTTCCTGAATATAATCTTCCATAAGTTCTACGATTCTTTCCTTTTCTCTCTCCACAACAGAAATATCTACTTCCAGTTTTTCCATAAGACTGTCAAAGGACTGTACGGTCGTCTTAAGCTGCATCAGAACGCGCTGTGCGTCATCCGCAAGTTCCAGCATCTGCTCCAGAGGTTTCCGGTAAAAATCATCCTGAAAGCTTTCCATACGGATAATTCTGTTCAGAAGCTGGATAAGCTGTTCCTTCTTCTGTCGTGTCTCTCTGATTTTCTGATTGTAGTCGCGAATAAGTATTCCTTTGAAATTTCTCAGTTCTTCTGCACTCAGAACATCAGAAACAGTTTCCCGGTCTTCCGTTTCTGCGGGAATCAGTTCATTGTATTCTGAAAGTGCTGTCAGATTTTCTTCATAGCTCCGAATTTTTCTGCTCAGAAAATCCGCATGCTTTTTCTCTTCTTTCTTCTGATAAAGAAGCTGGTTTTTTCTTGCCTCAAAATCCTGTCCCTGAATCTCATTCTTTGGCAGTGGCTTTTCTTCTCCGCATACAGAACGGATATTTTTCTCCAGATCTCTGATCTTACTCTGGGCGACTGCTGCCTTTTTGTCAGCATCATTCCACTGCATGTCTTTTGTCTGGATCTTTCTTCGCAGATCCTCCAGTATTACTTCCTGATGTGATTCTTCTTTTCGGTCGTAAATTACATTCGCCCACTGCTCCGGCTTAAGCCGGTATTTCTTCTGAAGGTGATCCAGTTCGTCCTGTTCTCTCTGGAAACGGCCGGCGGCCTTCGCTTCCCGCTCTTCCAGATCTTTCAGTTCCTGAGAAAGTACGGAGGTGATAGCCTCATAACGTACCTCCATCTGCTCTGCGGACATTTCTTCCGACAGAGCAAACTGCCCCGCCTTATCATATCCGGCATATCTGGTATATTTCTCATTCAGTTTTTCGGCTTCCCGTTCCAGCATATTCAGCGTATTTTGTGCCGTCTTCTGCTCTTCCAGAAGTTTTGTCTGCCGCTCCCTCGCCAGTTTCTGATTTTCCTGAAAACGCAGCTCTTCTTTTTTACATTTTTCCAGAGCTGCTCTGTTGCTCTCATATACGTTATAATCCTTTTCAAGCTGTTCAAAATCAGCAATTCGCTGCTTCTGATTCTGGATTTCCAGACCGGCTTTTACGATAAAATCCTGTAATTCTTCATGCTCTTTTTTCAGAGCGTCAAGGTTCTGTATCGTCTCCAGAATCTCTTTCTCGAGATTCTGTTTTTCCTCTTCCAGGTTATTCAGAAATTCCTGGATTTCCTGCCAGTTTTCTTTTGTTACAGCCTGATTTTTGAGCTGTTCCTGTCTCTGGAAATACTCTGCATATTCTGTTTTGCGGACTTTTACAGCCTGTGCTGTTTTTTCCAGTTCCTGCTTTTTCTCCCAGATCATTTCCTGAAGTTTTTCTTCGTCAAGAAGATTTTCATTAAACAGAATGTAAAAACTGATTCCCGGAAAATGCACAAGCTTGTCTGTACATTTCTCCTGAATTTCTTCGATTTTTTCTCTTTCTACAATAGGCACCGGAAAAGAAGTGCAGATATTTCTGCCGTTCTTTGCCAGTTTATCCATTTCCTGTCCGGACAGGATCAGTGCGTATGGAAGGAACGGATTTCTTCGAACGAGTTCCTGATTCCTTTCCTGTGAATACCCGTTCTTTTTCAGCCACTCCATACCATAAACGATATGTATACCCAGATTATCCAGTTCTTTCTTCAGATCCTCCGGCAACTCCAGAACTCTGCCACTGGTAAGATTCTGATACTCTTTCTCCAGAATATCCTCTTCTTTTTCCAGATTTCTCCGCAGCTCATCCAGTTCTCTCAGCTTTCGTTCTGATACAGTAAGAATCCTGTCACGGTCAAGGAGATATCCCTCTTCCATATCCAGATATTTGAGGATATTTCTTCTTGTTTCCAGTTCTTTTTCATAAAGCTGATATACTTCTGTCTGTTTCTGTATTTCTGTTTTTTTGTGAACCAGTGCTTCTTTTTTGTCTTCCAGACTGCGTTCCCTACTTCGGATCGTTTCCTTTTCTGCTTCCAGTTTCTTCTGACTCTCTGTACGTTCTCTTACGATTCCGGACAGTTCCTGTTCATAGATCTGGTGTCGGATTTCCAGTGTTCCCGCCTCATAAATTCCCAGAATATTCCGCATAAGTTCTTCCTGATATCTGGAATTAAACTGCTCTTCCTGACGGCTGTATGCCTCGATCTGGCTCTCCAGTTTTCCCTTTCTGCCATAACAGTCACGTATTTTTTCTTCCAGATCAGCGACTCTGCGTCGTTCTTCTTCGGCCTGTTCTCCGGTCTTCTGAACATTTTCAGACTGAATATCCTGCTGTTCTTTATTTTCACGAAGATATTGTTCAAAGAAAGTTTTGAGGGCAAATCCGAGTGCTTTTCGTTCCGGTTCAAGATCAGCCCCCTGCTGCCTCGCCGCTTTGATTTTCTCCCTGAGAAGCTCCAGTTCTTCCTTTTCTTCTGTCACAGAATCCTGCTGTCTGGCACATATCAGAACATGCAGTTTATCTTCTGTTTCTGCGGCCTGTTCCTGAAGATTTTCTCTCTCCATGTCAATCATATCCCGGTTTCCCAGATGAAGATTTTTGTCGTCTTCCCAGGCGTAAAAATTACTGGAAAGTTCCTCGTATTCCACTCTGGAAATATCCTGATCCATCTTTTCCATAACAGATTCTGACTGTCCATATGCTTCTTCTGTTATCTGCAAAAGCCCCTTTATGTCGTGGATAAACCAGGCGATTTTGTTCTGCTGCCTTCCCTCTTCCTGCTCTGCATTCTGATATTCTTCTGCCTGTTTCTGAATTATATCTGCCTCTTCTTTAAACTGTCGGATGCTGTCTCTTCGCTGGATTTTGGAGCGGTTGTCCTTATACTGTCCTGCATATTTTTCCAGGATGGACTGGAATTCCCGGATACGGTTTTTGTCCTTATTTAATTTACTCTCGATTGCTTCAAGAAACCACTTTTCTGTCAGTCCTTTTTCATCCCTACAGTCAGAAAAAAGCTCCGAAAGTCCCGATTCCTTTACATTGATCTTCTTGATGATCGTTTCCCATTCTTTATAGTTGATCTGATATTCCAGGAGTTTCTCAAAATATTGGCGGGACTGCGCATAATTTGTCAGATCATAATAAAAAAATTTCATATCCCTGTCTTTTTT
>CAVFJK010000182.1:2018-3438 GCA_963622815.1 Ruminococcus bicirculans (ex Wegman et al. 2014) | reverse complement strand
CTGTCTGCAGGAATTGAAATTCTTGAGGATCATCTCTTTTTTCCCTTTTTCTACAACAGGCAGGTGACGGATATCCTGAATGCATGATTCCTGATATTCACTCACGATTCCTGTGATATCCAGATTTTCTCTGCTGTCTTCCTGCATATCCTGCGCTTTCCTGACCATCAGACCAGTAAGAACATAGCCTGCGCCCTGATCAAGCACCCACTCGACAAGGATAAAGGAAGGTTTTGATGTAGTAAAATAGCTTTCAAACGGGCGGTCTTTTGCGTTACGATATCTGCTATGCACAAAAGGTGCTGTCAGCATCTGCACGAGTACGGACTTTCCGCCTCCGTTCTGCAGTGAGATCAGAGTACTGTCTCCGTTAAAGTAAAGAATTTCATCACTGACACGGTTTGCATTATTGTTATAATTTACATTGATCAGACGTACTGCATTAATTTTGCTCATCTTTTGCCACCCCCAGTACTCTTAAAACCCGCTGATAATTATTCTGATTCAGAAGGTTCCAGTCCATAAAATTGTCAAGCTTTCTGGTCGTCTTTATCATCTCATCCTGCACAACATATTCAATCAGTCCCTGTTTCTGAAGGAACATGAGAATATTGTAGATAAATCCTTCTTTCGTTGTTTTTGCTCTGGATCCTCTGTCATCGGATTTCAGTGCTTCATAGGTCTGATACAGCAGCTGAAAAGAAATTCCGGCTGTTTCTTCTTTTGTTTCCTCTTCATCTGCCCCCTCTTTCAGACGAAGTGAAATACAGTTCATAAATTCTCCCACGCGCATATATTCTCTGGATTTACTGCTGCTTCCCTGACCATCGAAGAACTCCACAAGCAATGTAAGGACTGCAAACTGAGACAGGTAATAGTCTTTGTCTGTTGCTGCTGATTTACACAATACCGCCTTCAGCTGCTGCTTGGAAAAACCAAGAAAATTGTTTTCTTCTTTAGGTATGAGATAGATCACATTACCATAACGTTCTATGTTGCTGCCCGCTATCTCTCCCTGAGATTTTACCAGATTTCGCACGGTTTCCTCTTCCGTATATGCCTTATATAAGAGAAGCTCATCTTCTTCTCGCAGTTCATGATGTTCCAGAAGATAATAAAATATTTCCTGACTGGTACGTATTTCTTCTGCTTCGTATGCCATATCTGCTATTCCTCGTTTCTTACAATTCGGATCAGGATATTTGAACAGCGGATACTCTTCATTCCTCCCATTTCCGTCGGTACATTATCAAAAGTAACGGTATTTCCGTCCTCAATCCTGTATATCTGAATCTTATGTATTTTCTGATCCGCAAATCTGTTTTCTGAAAGCTGCAAAAGCATTTCACTCAGTTGAAAATCCTCCGTCTGTTCCTGGATAAATTCGCTTCTCTCTTTCTTTATCCTGTCTATATCAATC
>CAVFJK010000182.1:0-2008 GCA_963622815.1 Ruminococcus bicirculans (ex Wegman et al. 2014) | reverse complement strand
TGTTCCAGAAGAATTCCCAAACTGTTTTCATACTGTTTCATTTTCTTTTTGTGCTTCTCTTCCTGCTCTTTTCGGTATGCTTCTTCGTCAAAATCCAGGATTTCTTCTGTATCTTCTTCCTCATTTCTGGCTGAAGGTTTCTGATAAAGCAGTGCTTTATTCAGGTTATAAATTTTCTCAGGTTCACGGTTAAACAGCGGTCTGAGGAAATATTCCAGATTTTCCAGTGCGGACGGATTTTCCAGCACTTTGTCATAGAGTTCGTTGCGAAAAGAAAATCTCCTTATCAGAGATACCTGGGACAGAAGTTCAAGCTCCCTTGTATATAGTGCCTTCAGATCAAAATGACTGCTCAGAATTTTCTGGTGCTCATCAATCGTCCGGTTCAGATAACTCTCAATAATGCGGAGATTTTCCAGATTTTCCTCCTCTTTTTCGCCAAGTCGGTGCACGTTGATATTTTCTTCTTCGAGTTTCTTAACACGACTTCGCACAAGTTCACGGTATTTCTGGAATTTTTCTTTTGTGTCACTGATCGTATCCAGATTTTCCAGTAAAATTTCTTCATAATCTCTGACAGAATAATTCAATGCATTTCTGCGGATTTTCCCCATCGCCTCCTGAATTTTCTGTAATTGAATACGCATCAGGTTAAATACATTTTTTATCTCATCCACAGCCTTATCGTAGCTCTGTTTTTCCAGATGCATCTGAAAGATCATTTCATGGATGGTAAGCTTCATGTTATTTTCAATTTCAAGGGTGGAAAGGATGAGATTATATCCGTCATCCGTCAGATAATAAGATGTTCGCCGGACCTCCTGCTCAAGATATACGATCCGATTGGCAACATAACTGATATGTATGGTATGACAGGTATTCTGGTCAAAATCGTATCCCTCAAAATACATGGCACGACCTTCATTTGATAAAATTACGTTAACAATAAAATCTCCCAGTTTTCTGCTGTCTTCATAGGAGATCTCCTTATGCAGATATCTGCTGTTGATGGTGTCTATATATGCACCGATATCATCCATCGTGCAGTTCTCTTCTTTCAGAGACTGTTCCATAATATACAGCATTACAGCAAAAATAAGGTTCATCTGCTCATCAAATCTGGAGAATCCAAACTGTTTCCATGATGTTTTCTGTATACTGTTCTGAATAAGTACCGCATACAGACCGACATTTTTCATTCGTCTGGGAAAATTTTTCAGGAATTCGTACTGCACTGTTTTCTCCTTCCGTTTACCGCCCGAAATCCGTGGTATTTAATATTTCCTGTGGGATATATCTGCCATCTTCCAGAATCTTTTTCATCATACAGACTGTCTGCCCATCAAAATATGAAAAAAATTCCGAACTGATATTTCTGTTCTGACATTCTTTTGTCTCCGGCAATGCTTTTACGGATTCGGATTTCCTGAGCATTGCCTTATATGCAGATATAAAAGGGGTTATTTTCCATCTGTCCCTGAACTTTCCGGCAAGATTTTCATAAATTCCAATGCCTTCATAATCAAGATCGCCAAAGTATAATATTATGTTTTCCGGATGCTTCATATATGGCTCTGCACACAGATCAAAATCCTGAAAGGAACGAATAATCCCCTTCCCGGCACCATAGATCAGAGTTCCTGTTTCTATATTAAAAATTTCAGTATGTCCACTTAATAAATAGTTTCTCATACTGAAAAAAGTATCTTTATTTTCCAGGATCAACAGGTTCTGCGGGGCAGTTCTTGTATGTGTATAATACGATAATGGCTCTGTCGTTCTGTATATATTTAATGATTCCGTATCCATCCCGCAGCGCTTCAGGATTTTCTTTCCCTGCTCTCTGTCAAGAAACTTTTCTCTGTTCCATATTTCAAAGCTTCTCTCATTCAGTGATTCCGGGATTTGCATTCGATCAGAATTTGTTTTGAGATATTCGTCCAGCATAAGCACCCACGGACGGTCTTCTTCATAAATATCTGGATGTGCCAGGTAGTAATCCACTGAA
>CAVFJK010000181.1:0-3491 GCA_963622815.1 Ruminococcus bicirculans (ex Wegman et al. 2014) | reverse complement strand
TTTCAGGTTCATGGTACAGTTATCAGTTTAGATATTGTTCCATGAATAATTCAGGTATAATAAAAATCTCCACTCTCTGTAACGCAGGAGTGGAGATCTTTTTTGCTTATTTACGATATACAAAAGCCGGCAGTCCGTCTTCACCAAGCGGAACATTTACATTTCCCTGGATGAGCGGGCGGGCATAGCGGATAAATTCTTCGGTTACATTGTGACCGTCCGGCGTGATCCAGGTAAGCGGAACTGTTTTTTCTTCGTTGCAGATTTCATTGACATCTTCCAGTCCACAGATCATCTGGTAATTTCCTTCTGCATCAGTCTGACGGATAAAGGATACCATCTTACCGGTCTCTCCATTCAGAGCAGCCTGTACACCAAATTTTCCGGCAGATACGGCTTCCTGCTGATCTGTAGCAGAGATCAGCGTTGCAGAACAGCGCTGGCTGACATTCAGTTCAACAGAACGGGCTTTGACACCAAGGCGGCTGCGAACCAGATTTTCCAGATATTTACCGCAGCCTGCGAGCATCTTATGACCAAAAGTATCCGTACCTACAGAACTGTCATACTCGCAGATAAAAGTGCCGCCTGCATCGTGGATTCCCTCAGAAACACAAACGATCAGATTACAGTTCTTTTCGAATGCTTTTTCCAGATCAGTAAGAAAAACTTCCTGATCAAAGGCAACTTCTGGGAGATAAATGAACAGTGGATTGTCTCCGTCGTATTTACGGGCAAGAGCACTTGCGGCAGTCAGCCATCCTGCATGACGGCCCATGATCTCAATGATCGTGACAGATTTTTTCTCGTAGACGTTGGCATCAGTTGTAATCTCGCGAACCGTAGAAGCGACATATTTTGCAGCACTTCCAAATCCAGGTGTATGATCAGTGTGTACCAGGTCATTGTCAATCGTTTTCGGTTCGCCGATCACACGAATCGAACTTCCGATGGATGCTGCATAACGGGAAAGCTTACTGACAGTATCCATGGAATCGTTACCGCCGATATAGAAGAACCAGCCAATATTCAGTTCTTCAAATTTACGGAACAGTTCCGGGTAGACCGGATCTTCCAGAGACTCCGGAAGTTTATAGCGGCAGGAGCCAAGATAGGCACCCGGAGTGGATTTAAGTCCTTCCAGTTTATCTCCCGGAAGAGCTTCTTCGAAATCAAGAAGGCGGTCATCCAGGAATCCTTCAATACCGTTTACCATACCATATACGTGTTCGATCTCGTCCGGATGAGCGAGACCTTCAGAAACAACTCCGTAGAGGCTGCTGTTGATTACAGCAGTCGGTCCGCCGGACTGTCCGACGATAAGATTTTTCTTTGACATTGATATATACCTCCGATAGGGTTTAAGTTTTATTGTAAATAATAACAATAATGTATTTATTTTATCATATCTGTCAGAAATCTCCTAGCCATTTTTTGCTTTATAGGAAATTACTCTGTAATGTTCCAAATAATAAAGATTAGTTTACGCATTCATGTGGAGATATGGTATAATACAGATAATGCAGGTACATACTGGAGGGGATGTGTTTCCGGCATAAGAATAAGCCATTTTAAGGAGTATGATTATGGAAGAAAACAAGAACAGTACGCAGGAACAGCCTGAACAGAAGAAAAAAAAGAAAAGTGATGTGCTTCTTACGATAGCGCTGGTTGTGGCGATCGCCGTGTTCTGCTATGCAGCCTATAATCTGTACCATATCTATACAGAGTATAAAAAAGGAACTGACGAATATAATGCGATTGAGCAGATGGCAGTTACGGAGCGTGATCCGGACAGTGAAGAAGTAGCGGGACCGAATGCGCAGCTGAAACCGCCGATAGAGGTAGATTTTGAGAAATTAAAGAGTATCAACGATGATGTGATCGGATGGATCTATGTGGATGCACTGCCGGATATCAGCTATCCGATCGTACAGGGAAAGGATAACCAGACCTATCTTCATCAGACATATGAGAAGAATTATAATTTTGCAGGAACAATCTTTGTGGATTATGAAAATGGCAGAGATTTCAATGACTGTAATACTCTGGTCTACGGACATAATATGAAAAATGGTTCGATGTTCGGACATCTGAAGAAATTTTCAGAAGATGAGACACTGTATAATAATGATAAGTATTTCTGGATCCTGACACCAGGGAAAAATTATCGTTATGAGATCATATCTGCATATACGACCGGAGTAAACAGTGATACTTATACCCTGTTCAAAGGACCGGGAGAAGAATTTGAAGAATACCTGAAGAAGATCAAAAGTTACTCCGATATAAAGACAGATGATACAGAACTGACGATCAAGGACAAGATCGTTACACTGTCCACCTGTACAGGAAACGAATCTACGAGATTTGTCGTGCAGGGCAAAAGAGTGAATACCGAAGACACAGGAAGCAGTACTGCGGCCGCTTCGGAGAGTGATGAGGCATCGGCCGATGTGACTATACAGGAGGGATGATCATGGATGAAAAAATCATGAAATTACAGGAACTGATCGATCAGCATGATAATATCGTGTTTTTTGGCGGAGCCGGTGCATCCACGGAGAGCGGAATCCCGGATTTTCGTTCCCAGGACGGCTTATATCATCAAAAATATGATTTTCCGCCGGAAACAATTCTGAGCCATACGTTTTTCCTGAATCGTCCGGAAGAGTTTTATAAATTCTACAGAGACAAGATGCTCTGTGATACCGCAAAGCCGAATGCAGCGCATCTGAAACTGGCAGAACTGGAAGCGGCCGGTAAGCTTAAGGTGGTCATTACGCAGAATATCGATAATCTTCACCAGATGGCCGGAAGTAAGAAAGTACTGGAGCTTCATGGAAGTGTATATCGGAATCATTGTATGCGGTGTGGGAAGTCTTTTGATTTTCAGCATATGAAACACAGCAGCGGGGTACCGCGCTGTGAGTGTGGCGGAATGATAAAACCGGATGTTGTACTTTATGAAGAAGGCCTTGATACACAGACGATTGAAGAGTCTGTAAAAGCTATTTCGCAGGCACAGGTACTGATTATCGGTGGTACTTCTCTGGCGGTTTATCCGGCAGCCGGGCTGATTGATTATTTCCGTGGAGATGCACTTGTTGTGATCAATAAATCTTCAACTCCGAGAGACCGGAATGCAGACCTTCTTATTAAAGAACCGATCGGACAGGTCTTTTCACAGATAAAAGTAAATAAATAATACCACGAGGAGAACAGGAAAACATGGGATTTATCTATGAAGTAGGAGATATCGTTACCCTGAAAAAAGGGCATCCATGCGGGAGTAAAGAATGGGAGATTTTGCGTGTGGGTGCAGATTTCCGCCTGAAATGTATGGGATGCGGACATATGATCATGGTACCGCGAAAGATGGTGGAAAAGAATACAAAGAATCTGAAAAAGAAGGAAAGATCACAGTGAAATCCGAAAAGAAATCTTATGTGGTCAAAGTAAAAGTTAAATAAAAACAATTATATTTACAC
>CAVFJK010000180.1:0-3446 GCA_963622815.1 Ruminococcus bicirculans (ex Wegman et al. 2014) | reverse complement strand
GACTGCACAAAGGTTGACCGTTCCGCAGCATATGCAGCACGTTATGTAGCAAAGAATATCGTTGCAGCAGGACTGGCTGACAAATGCGAGATTCAGCTTTCCTACGCAATCGGTGTAGCACATCCTACTTCCATTAATGTAAATACATTTGGAACAGGAAAAATTTCTGACACAAAACTGGTTGAGATCATTCGTGAGAACTTCGACCTTCGTCCGGCAGGAATTATCCGTATGCTTGACCTGAGAAGACCAATCTACAAACAGACTGCTGCTTACGGTCATTTCGGACGTACAGACGTAGATCTTCCATGGGAAAAACTGGACAAAGTTGAAAACCTCAAAAAATATCTGAGTGACAGCTACTGCTTATAAGATATTGCAGCTGAAGTCATAAGATCAGTGACATTAAGACACGTTTTTTTCACTGATTTTATAGAAAATTTAGAGATAAGAATATAGCGATATGATATAATGAACGCATATATATCGAACGTCTGATTCGGTATTGTGCGTTCATTTTTTTACTTAAAAAGTAATTATAAAGTTTTACAGAAACGAGGGAATTTCATGAAACTGAAAAACAGGATCATTGTGGGATTCATGATGGTAATATTGGTGCCGCTTCTTTTGTTTGCTGCTGCTTTGTTCGGAATCAGTGAGTCACAGCACAGGAATGCAGCCAATAATGAATCATCTGTGCAGGAAGCGTCTTACGATATTACGATTTCTGATACGGGAAGCAGCCAGGCAAGAATCCAGATCATGACGAAGGATCTTTTTTTTACTGCTTTTATTATTCTTATCTTTACGGGAGTGTCTGTAGGGTTATGGATTTACAGAAGTGTGGCGGCACCACTGGTTAAGCTGCGAAAGGCGACCCAGAATATAAAAGAAGGAAATCTTGATTTTGTTCTGGATGTTGAAGGAACAGATGAATTCTCGGAACTTTGCCGGGATTTTGAGGAAATGCGTCGCAGGCTGAAAGAATCGGCAGAAGAAAAAATCGCCATGGATAAAGAGAATAAAGAACTGATCAGTAATATTTCTCATGACCTTAAGACTCCGATCACAGCGGTGAAAGGTTATGTTGAAGGAATTATGGATGGTGTGGCAGATACACCGGAGAAGATGGACCGCTATGTCAGAACCATTTATAATAAGACGAATGAGATGGACCATCTGATCAATGAGCTGACTTTCTATTCGAAAATCGATACGAACCGTATCCCGTATACATTCAGTAAACTGAATGTTGATGAGTATTTTTCTGATTGTGCGGAGGAAGTTGGGCTGGAACTGGAAACAAGAGGAATCCAGCTCTGTTATGCAAATTATGTAGATAAAGATGTACTTGTTATTGCAGATGGCGAGCAGATTCGAAGAGTGATTCATAATATCATCAGCAATGCCATTAAATATATGGATAAGCAGAACGGAATGAAGGGCATCATACAGATAAGAGTAAAAGATGTTGGAGATTTTGTACAGGTTGAGATCGAAGACAATGGTAAGGGAATTGCTGCAAAAGATCTGCCGTATATTTTTGACCGTTTCTACCGGACGGATGTTTCACGTAATTCATCAAAAGGAGGAAGTGGAATCGGTCTTTCTATCGTTCGTAAGATTCTGGAGGATCATGGCGGAAAGGTATGGGCGACAAGCCGTGAAGGAATCGGAACGATCATGTACTTTGTTTTGAGAAAATACCAGGAGGTACCTATGAAATGAGTAAAATACTGATCATCGAAGATGAAGAAGCAATTGCAGATCTGGAGAAGGATTATCTGGAACTGTCAGGTTTTGAAGTGGAAATTGCAAACAGAGGAGATGTGGGCCTTGAAAAAGCTCTGAATGAAGAATATGATCTGATTATCCTTGATCTGATGCTTCCTGAGGTCGACGGATTTGATATCTGCCGTCAGGTGCGTCAGGAGAAAAATATCCCGATCATTATGGTATCCGCCAAAAAAGATGATATTGATAAGATTCGGGGACTTGGACTCGGGGCAGATGATTATATGACGAAACCGTTCAGTCCGAGTGAACTGGTTGCCAGAGTAAAAGCGCACATGGAACGTTATAACAGACTTGTCGGTTCCAGTGCTGTAAAAAATGATAGTATTGAGATTCGTGGAATTAAGATCGATAAGACCGCGAGACGTATCTGGGTGAACGGAGAAGAAAAGACATTTACGACAAAAGAATTTGATCTTCTTACTTTCCTGGCGGAGAATCCGAACCGTGTATTTACGAAAGCAGAGTTGTTCCGCCAGATCTGGGATATGGAGTCAGTAGGAGATATTGCAACGGTTACGGTTCATATTAAGAAAATCCGAGAAAAAATTGAATTCAATACAGCAAAGCCTCAGTACATAGAGACTATCTGGGGAGTAGGTTATCGTTTCAAGGTATAACGAATATGGAGACGCTTTAATGGAGAGATTATACAGAAAATTAGAAGAATACAGCCGGTCCGATTATTATCCGTTTCATATGCCGGGACACAAAAGAAATCCGGAATCAGTAAAAGGTGATTTTCCTTTTGAAAGAGATATCACAGAGATAGAAGGATTTGATAATCTTCATCATCCGGAGGATATTCTTCTGGAGACACAGCAGAATGTGGCAAAACTGTATGGAGTTAAAGAAAGCTTTTACAGTGTAAATGGAAGTACGGCAGCACTTCTTTCTGCAATTTCAGCAGCTGTTCCAAGAAACGGGCAGATTCTTGTTGCGAGAAATTGCCATAAAGCTGTGTATCATGCAATCTATCTCAGAAATTTGAAACCAACTTATATCTATCCACAGATGGACAGTGAATGGTGGATAAACGGCGGAATTTTTCCGGATAAGGTGGAAAGATGCCTTGCTGCGAATCCGGAGATTCAGGCAGTGCTGCTCACATCACCTACGTATGACGGAATTGTATCAGATATTAAAGAAATTGCGGAGATCGCACATAAATATGGTGTTCCTCTGATCGTAGATGAGGCGCATGGGGCACATTTCCATTTTTCAAATTATTTCCCGACTTCTGCAGCAGAACTTGGCGCAGATCTGGTTGTGCAGAGTTTTCATAAGACCCTGCCGGCAATGACACAGACGGCTGTCCTTCATAACTGCAGTGACATGGTCGACAGCAGACTGATTCGAAGATTTATGGGAATCTATCAGACTAGCAGTCCGTCCTATATTTTAATGGCAAGCATGGATGCCTGCATGGATACAATGGCGGCAGACGGTTATCAGATGTTCCGGGATTTTACAAAGATGCTGGAACAGACAAGAAAGCGACTTTCCAAGTGTAAATATATAAGACTGGTGGAGCCGGCCAGTGGCGAGAACGGAGTCTTTGATTATGACCGTTCGAAACTGATCTTTTCTACAAGATATTCGTTAATGTCGGGAAGTGATCTGTATCATATTCTTCTTGACCGTTATCATAT
>CAVFJK010000179.1:0-3993 GCA_963622815.1 Ruminococcus bicirculans (ex Wegman et al. 2014) | reverse complement strand
CTTTCTTATGAGTGAAAGATTCTACTTTAGAACAATACATTTCTCCATCAAGGTTCAGGCTCTGGGCTTTTTTAGCGAAAACTACCGGGACATCAAAATACTGAGCGGCGATACAGGCAATACCGATGCCGGATGCCTCGATTGTAAGGATTTTGGTGATTGGGCAGTCAGCAAAACGTCTCTTAAATTCTTTACCAATTTCATTGATGAGAGTAATATCCATCTGATGATTCAAAAAACTGTCTACCTTTAAAATATTTCCCGGTTTTACGATTCCATCTTTCAGTATACGGTCCTTTAAAAGCTGCATGATTTCTCTCCTTTGATTATAAGCGTTTTTATAAAATTACATTAATGATACTCTATTATTCGAAGAAGTTCAATTCTTTTCGACAAAATTTTTTATGTAAAGTTGTAAAAATTTTCGACGCCGAAATTTTAAGAATACTGGACATTTTTTGTCAAACATTGCAAAAGCATAAGAGGTCTGCTACAATATGAGTAATTGAAAAATGCGATTAATTCATGGAGAGGTTAATTGAAAAAAAATAAAGAATCAGGAGGCATAAAGATGGCTGAACAGAAATATACAGTAAACGCAATGGGCGAGCAGTGTCCGATTCCGGTAGTTAAAACTAAGAAAGTGCTGGATGGCATTCAGGGAGATGCAGAGATCACAGTGCTGGTAGATAATGAGACAGCGGTGCAGAATCTTACCAGAATGGGAAAAAGTGCCGGTGCAGAAGTGCTTTCCGAGAAGAAGAGCGAGAAAGAAATTCATGTGATCATCCGTGTAAAAGACCGCCAGCCGGCAGCAGGAGCGGAGACAGAAACTGTTTCCTGTATCCCGGATGTTAAGGGCGATTTTGTGATCGCGGTGGATACGGCTACAATGGGAAGAGGAAACGATGAACTTGGTAAAGTCCTGATGAAAGGTTTCCTTTTTGCAGTGACCCAGCTGGATGAACTTCCGAAGACCATGCTTTTCTATAATGGCGGCGCAACACTGACTACAGAAGGTTCCGATTCACTGGAAGATTTGAAGAGCCTGGAAGCACAGGGCGTGACGATCAAGACCTGTGGAACCTGTCTGAACTATTATGGACTGACAGAGAAACTTCAGGTTGGCGAAGTGACCAATATGTATGATATCGTAGAAACGATGGCAAAAGCATCCAAAGTCGTAAAACCATGATTCAGAAGATTCCGAGATATCTGCTTACATTTTATAATACAAGCGGTGCGATCGCAGTAGAGCGATTCTGTAAAGAACACCAGATTCCGGGCAGGCTGATCCCTGTTCCGAGAGAAATCTCAGCAAGCTGTGGACTTTCATGGGCAGTAGAGGCAGAACAGGAAGCATGTCTGTCTGGTGTCGAGAAAGAATTTGCAGATGAGATTGAAGGAAAATGGCTGCTGGAGGTATGACAGGAAATCATGAAAGAATATGAAGTGATCTGGGAGATTTTTAATAAATGTCCAAGAAATCAGATGCGGGATGTGTTTGTGGAAGAAGTGGAGATCAATGATCCTGAGGAATATGTAAAGAAAAAATTTCAGGGAAAAGATGTTTCTTATGATAAAACTGTTCTTGAAGATGGCACGATCATTTTTGATATTGTCACTTTTCAGATAAAACAGAGATGCTCCTTTACAGAGATTTAGCGAGTGTGGTATAATACAACTTCAGTTGCAGCGGTGCGGCAAGCAATAAGATACCAAATTGATACCTGAGAGGAGCACAGACATGAGTGAAACAAATGAAACCCATGTACATGTACTGGAAGATGGAACGATAATGGAGCATTCCCATTCTCATGAAAATCATGGAGAACATGGTCATCATCACAGCCATGCCCAGACGAAAGCGGTTCTGAACCGGCTTTCCAGAGCGATTGGCCATCTGGAATCTATTAAGCGTATGGTAGAGGATGGCAGAGACTGTTCGGAAGTACTGATTCAGCTTTCGGCAGTGAAATCTGCGATCAATAATACCGGTAAGATCATCCTTCAGGATCATATTGAGCATTGTATCGTAGATGCGGTGGAGCATGGTGATAAAGACGCAATCAAAGAGCTGGAACGTGCAATCGACCGTTTTATGAAATAATGCAGCAATTGTTTTGCTGAAACAAAATACAGGGAATACAGTTCTGGCAGACATAGACTGTATTCTCAGAGAATAAAGGAGTATACAGAAATGGCAGGATGCAGTAACAGCAGCTCATGCGGTAAATCAAGCTGTGAAGGATGCGCTAGTAAAGGACAGAGCAATCCGCAGAATTTTATGGCAGAGCAGAATATTTTTTCAGATGTAAAACACGTGATCGGTGTTGTCAGCGGTAAAGGCGGCGTAGGTAAATCCTTTGTGACAGGATCTCTCGCTAACGCAATGGCAGCAAAAGGCTATAAAGTAGGTATCCTGGATGCAGATATCACAGGACCGTCTATCCCGAAGATGTATGGACTGACCGGTGCTGCACAGGCAGATGATAACGGAATCTATCCGATGGAAACCGCAAATGGGATTAAGGTTATGTCCATCAACCTTCTTCTTCCGACAGAAGACACTCCGGTTATCTGGAGAGGACCGGTCCTTGCAAATATGGTAAAACAGTTCTGGACCGATGTTGTCTGGGATAAAGTAGACTATCTCTTTGTAGATATGCCTCCGGGAACCGGTGATGTACCGCTTACTGTATTCCAGTCCCTTCCGATCGACGGAATCGTGATCGTAAGTTCTCCGCAGGATCTTGTTAAGATGATCGTTAAGAAAGCTTACAACATGGCTGAGATGATGAAGATTCCGGTACTTGGAATCGTAGAGAATTACAGCTATGTAAAATGTCCGGACTGCGGAACACCGATTAAGATCTTCGGTGAGAGTCATATTGATGAGATCGCAGCAGAGCTGAATGTCCCGGTATTAGGAAATATGCCGATCGACATGGCATATGCATCAAAGGCAGACAGTGGTGCGTTTGACCAGATCAACAACGAATATATTGAAAAAGCCGTAGAGGTTATGCCAGAGTAAATTTCTGACAGACAGCTTTACTAAAAGCTGCCCCCGACAGTTATTGGAAAATAAATCTGATGACTGCCGGGGATTTTGTATTTTCAGAACATTTCCAGAAAGCGTTCCGCTGCCTGGGAAACGGGAAGACTGTCATGCTGGACAAGTACAAGCTGCCTTTTTGGAAGCGGCTGGGCGAGCGGGATTGGTTTCAGGGAATCTTCCGGGTTTAGCATATAATCCGGAATACAGGCAATTCCCAGACCGATGCGGGCAAGATCCATAAGAAGATCATTGCTGTTCAGTTCAACTTCCGGCAGCAGTTTCAGACCATGAGAGGTAAAGATCTGCTGCAGATACTCGCTTGTGGTACTTTTTGAAGAGAGCATCAGGATCGGCTGCTTTAAAAGTGTCCGGAATTCGCAGGGCAGTTCATCAGGAGTAAAACATCCGGGTTTACCGACAAAGATATCCTGGAAATTCTGGAGAACTTTTATTTTCATATGACTGCCCAGACGTGAATTCGGAGAGTTGCAGACGATCAGGTCAACCTGACCTTTTTCAAGGAGTTCAACACAGCCGATCGAAGTGCTGTTCGTGACTTTGATCCGGACATCCGGGAATTCCTGATGGAATTTCTGGAGATAGTGAAGAAGATAATAGCGGCAGATCGTGTCACTGGCACCGATGCGGAGCTGTCCTTTCAGCATATTATCCCCGGACAGAAGGGATTCTCCCTCATCCAGCATCTGCATGGCAGGTTTTACATGCTGCAACAGAAGTTCTCCTTCCGGTGTGAGGAGAACTTTTTTTGTACTGCGGATAAAAAGTGTGTGATTCAGTTTCTTTTCCAGAGTTTTGATCGACTGGCTGACAGCTGACTGCGAGATAAAAAGTTCACGGGAAGCTTCTGAAAAGCTTAAGGTGGTGGCTACATAATAAAAAACTTTATATAATTCCAGATTGATATCCATAGG
>CAVFJK010000178.1:0-14430 GCA_963622815.1 Ruminococcus bicirculans (ex Wegman et al. 2014) | reverse complement strand
ATATCAAAGAATCCACTCTATATCCTATCTTGAAAAAACTTGAGAAAAACGGTTATCTGACAACCTATTCTCAGGAATTTCAGGGACGTAAACGCAAATATTATTCTATCACCGATTCTGGTAAAGAACAACTGGTGTATCTTAATAAAGAATGGGTTTCTTACAGAGATACGATTGACGGAATCATTGAAGGGAGGATCCGAAATTGACCAGAGAAGAATATATGAAAAAGCTTCAGAAATATCTTCGTAAACTTCCGAAGCAGGATTATGATGATGCAATTGAGTATTTTAATGAATATTTCAGTGATACAGATGAAGAGGGACAGCAGAAACTGATAGAGGAACTTGGCACTCCGAAAGAAGCTGCTGCTGACCTGATGTACAATCTGCTGGATCGGAAGATTCAGGAACAGGAAACAGACACCGAAGAGAAAAAGAGTAAAAAAGGTATCACACTGCTGGCGGTTCTTGCAATCATGTCAACACCGATAACGGTTCCGCTTTTTATTGCGTTACTCGCAGTGCTTCTGGCAGTGGCAATCTGTGTAGTGGCAGTGATCTTTTCGGATTTTGTTGCTGCATTCAGTGTGTTGCTGATCGGTGGAAAATTACTGCTGAGAGGACTTGTTTCCTTCCCATACTCCTTATCAGGTGCACTGACGATCACAGGCTGTGGGCTTCTGGGAATTGGTTGTGCAATCCTTTGTATCTTCTTGGAATCTATCTTTGCAAATGGACCGGCATGCTTCTTGTAAAACTGGCCCAGGTATTAGCCGGAAAGAGAGGTAAGAATCATGAAAAAAACAAATAAACGTTTACTGGCAGCAGGCGGGATTCTCTGTGCAGTTGGAGTGCTGTTTTTTGGCGTTGGTGTTGCATCCGGTGGAAAAAATTATGTGAAATCTGCAGATCTGAACAGAATCAGTGGCACGGCAATGATGGATTCCAGTGACAGTCATGCGATCTTAAGCAAGACGAAGATTGATTCTTTTTCTTCTGTGAACGTTGATCTTCGAAATCTTGATCTGGATGTAAAAGAATCCGATGATAATAATTTTTACATTGCATATAACATTGAAACAAATGATGGCATGCTTCCTCTTTCCTACCAGGTGCAGGATGATACATTGAATATTGTGGAAAAGAAAGGACTTGAATCCTATTCATACATTCATATTGATATTAATTTCCTGCAGGAAATGCTCGGTCAGAGCCATGTGATTGAGAACTCAAATAAAGTAACCGTGTATATTCCAAAGAAAAACGACATGAGTAGTTTTTCATGCAAGATGGGATATGGCGACCTGAAAATCAAAGATGCCACACTTATCAATGGTCAGATTGAGATGGATGACGGTGATATAAAAGCTGAGAATGTTACATTTACCGGTAAAAATGAGATTAAAAGTACTCTTGGTGATATTACACTCAGTATTCCGGAAAAAACACTTGCAAATCTTTCGGTAGAGGCTGAAGCTAGTGAGATCAATATTCCGGAAGAACTCGGTAAGGTCATGACAGATGAGGACGATGAACAGATCGTCGCCTCTGAAAATAAAACACAGAATTCTCTGGAGATTAAGAGTGATGATGGAGAGGTAACGATTACTGCATCCAAATAATCCCCCTTTTAATCCCTTCAAAAAAGCAGACAAATTTGTCTGTTTTTTTGTTATTCAGGGCACAATTGATTCTAAAAACACAGGTGTATGCAGTTTCGAAGCCGCAAAAGAATATGCTGATCGTTGCCGTTACCCTGTTTACACAGTTATACTATAATAAACTCAGTGAACAGAAAGAACAGCTCAAAAAATTCATGCGTGGAATGGACATGCCGCTCACACTTGAGGAACTTGGTGTTCCATGTACAGAAGAGAATCTGAAAACACTGGAAGATTACCTGATTGATTCTCCATATGTAGATCCTTCACCGGAAAGTCTGACTCTGCTCCATGAAGCAATGAAACAGATGCAGTAAATACCAGTAAAAAACTCCCTGTGCTCTGTCCGTCAGAACAGAATACCGGGAGTTTCTATTTTTATATTCAGTTTTGAATCTGATATCAGGTTACAGTTCCTTTAGTCAACCTTTCGAAGTGCCTCACAGGTTCTGTCGTATTCTTTTTCTACAGCTGCCAGCAGTTCCAGTTCATCTGTACCTTCTACGCTGGTTGCTCCACGAAGCTTCTCAGTCAGTTCCTTACTTGGAGCCAAAAGATTTTCAAATCCAAGGTTCAGGCAAATTCCCTTCAGTGTATGTGCCACACGAAATGCTGTCTCTGCATCCTTATCTGCCAATGCTGTTTTCAGCTGTCCAAAACTCGGGTCATCCGGAAACTTAAGTGCAAATTTCTTTACCAGCGCCTCGCTCACCAGTCTGCTCAGTACTTTATCAAAATCGGAACCTAATTCATCATAACATTCTCTGAGCGTCATATTCTCGTCTCCTATTCCAAATATTTCCTTCGTATATCATCCATCAGAATCTTGGCTTTGCCCCCCCCTAGAAAATCTGCATTCTCATCATTTCCCAGAGCAGTGTATTCTTTTTCCATGCTTTTGGAAACCGAATCCATAAAATCTTCTTTTGCATGTTCGAACTCTTTAAGTTCTGCTCCCTTTTCTTTCTTATAGAGCGGATTTCCATCCGGTGTACTGCCCTTTACTTTACGCTTTATTCTGTCCTGAATATCTAACAGACAGTCCAGAAGCAGTGGATTAAAAGCACCACACTCTCCATTCAGAATCATCTGAATCGCCTTCTCATGGGAGTATGCTTTCTTGTAAACTCTCTCACTGATCAGTGCATCATAGACATCCGCCAGCGAAACTACCTGTGCTGAAATCGGGATCTCATCACCCTTAAGACCATCCGGATAACCTCTGCCATCATATCTCTCATGATGCCATCTGCAGATCTCATAGGCGACTTTCATCAGTTCTTCGTCCTGATAGCCTTCCATATTCTCAATAATCGATGCGCCAATAAGCGTATGATTCTGCATGATCTTGAATTCTTCATCTGTCAGTCTGCCCGGTTTATTCAATATCTTATCATCAATACCGATCTTACCGATATCATGCAGTGCAGAAGCAGTTGAGATCAGCAGTCGTTCAGACCAGGTAATATTATATTTATCAGAGTGCTGTACAAGACTCTCCAGAAGCATTCCGGTAAGCACATTGATGTTCAATGTATGACTGCCGCTTTCACCATTACGAAACTCTACGATCTGACTCAGGATTCCAACCATCATACGGTTATTCTTTTCTTTTTCGTATACCTGATTCGTGATCAGTGTGATCAGACGCCTCTGTTTCGCATAAAGCTTAATCATATTATAAACTCTTCGATGTACGATTCCTGCGTCAAACGGACGATTAATATAATCCGAAACACCCATCTCATACGCACGTCTGACAATCTCTGTAGAATCCTCACTGGAGATCATGATAACCGGAATGTCTTCCAGATAATGATGACGGTTCATATAATTAAGAACACCGAAACCGTCCATTCCCGGCATGACAATATCAAGCAGAATAAGTGATATTCCACGTTCATATTTTCTCAATTTATCAATACATGATTCTCCGCAATCCGCCTCAACAATATCATATTCCTCGCTGAGGATCTCTGACAAAATTGCACGGTTCATCTCTGAATCATCAACGATCAGGATTCGGTATTTATAAGTTTGGGATGTTTCGCCACCCTCCACCTTATCCGCAGCCTCTTCATCCTGCTCCGTTACAACCATATTCTTACAGGTCTTTGCCTGATACATGAACTGGTCAGCTCTGTGTATCGATGTCTCAACTGTATTCCCTGTTCCGGATATCACACCGCCAATACTTACCGACAAACGCAGCTGTGAATATCCCGGTACTTTTGTTGAATGGATCTTCTCCTGAATCTGCTTCAGTTTATCCGCAAAGATCTGTTCCGTAATTTCCGGCATCACAAGCAAAAATTCGTCTCCGCCCATTCGGATCAGCATGTCCGTACGACGTATATTCGCTTTAATGATTCCGACAACCGTCGTCAGTGCCAGGTCTCCTGCATCGTGTCCAAACGTATCATTATAAATCTTAAAATCATCCAGGTCGATCATGGCAACTCCTGCTGCCATATCCGAATTCTTGATTCGTTCTTCATAATAACGTCTGTTATAGATTCCGGTAAGTGCATCTGTATACAGCTCTCTGTTATATCCGGAAAGCTGCTTGATCAGTTCTGTACGTCCATCTTCATCCATCAATGCATCTGACTTCATTGCATTGATCATTTCCATTACATATGGCTTACCATCTATTTCAATATATTTTGAAATTACCTGATAAATATTAGAATTCAGATATTCCAGTTTCAGTAATTCACTTTTATTCTTTAAAGCTTCTCTGGAAGTACAGTTCTTGCATTGTGTACCTTTCTTCCAGAAGTCATAACATTTACAATGAAATCTTTCAGCATTCGATTCATCTTTCAGATTTCCGGTTTCCAGTGTATCCTCATCTAATAAACGAACCACTTCAAATACTTTTTTCAGTTGCTCTATCATTTCTTCGGATTCCTGCTTTGTCATTGCAGTATCTTTACTCATTCATTCATATCCTTCCCGCGACAGCCTTCCATGCTGTCCTCTGTAAACGATATCTTACGCAATTCAATATTATTTATTATAACATTCCGTGTATATCGCGTAAAGTTTAATATTCACAACACCGACCCCAAAAGTGCATGTTTCTAT
The DNA here is from genome assembly GCA_963622815.1 of Ruminococcus bicirculans (ex Wegman et al. 2014). GTDB lineage: Bacteria > Bacillota > Clostridia > Lachnospirales > Lachnospiraceae > Blautia_A. Next base: position 9,677 of record CAVFJK010000178.1, on the reverse strand, counting down.
TTTAGTCAAACTATAATAAACAGATTTTCATCTGGAAGAAACTCCTTTTTTGTGGTACTCTAGGAAGGTACATATTTATAAATTCACACATAGGATCATGAATCCGGAAGGGAGATATATAAATGCTTCAGGATGATTATATACTGCGTCAGATACGTGAAATGGTACGTGCAGTCATGAAAATGTTATTCCAGGTAAGTGCAACAGAACTGACCCCGGAAGTGATTGAGGATACGGATGCAAGACAGATTCTTACCGATCTCACAGACCTTGCAGATAACGGTAAGATTGACGAGGCAGAGAACCAGTTATATGAAATGACCTGCGACGGAGATCGTCAGAATCTGGAGATCGGACTTCTGTTCTATTACCATCTCAACGGCAAAGAAGATGAATTTCTCGAATCCAATGATTTCAGCCGTGAAGAGATCATGATGGGAATTCAGGACCTTGCTGAACGTTATAACTTAAGTGGAATTGCAGAAGCTTTCCGTACAGAAATTCTGTAAAACAGGAGCAATACATAATGAACAAAAAAGAAATATCAGAAATCAAGAAACAGTTTTCTCCGAATAACTGCGCGATCACGCGAATCTGCGGATGCTACGTTGACGGTGAAAAGAATAAAAAAACAGAACTGAAAGAGGCATTTCTTTCTCTTTCTGAAGAAGAAATGTTTAAATACTTTGAAATCTTCAAAAAGACTTTATCCGGAACAATCGGTAAAAATCTGATCAATATGGAATTCCCGCTTGAACAGGAAAAAGAAGGCGGCACACAGGAATTTCTTATGAAACTCCGCGGAAGTAAACTCCAGGATAATGCCATCCTTGAGGAGTTCTACGATAAAATTATCGAACACTATGACTACGGTGAAAACTATTATATTATCCTGATCCATGCTGTTTACGACATTCCGGGAAAGTCTTCCGACGGTCAGGAAATGTTCGATGCATCGGATGAAATCTACGACCATATCCTCTGCAGCATCTGTCCGGTCAACCTTTCAAAAGCCGGCCTGTGCTATAACGCAGAGACCAATAATATCGAAGACCGTATCCGTGACTGGCTCGTAGAAATGCCGGACCTTGGATTCCTGTTTCCGGTATTTAACGACCGCAGTACCGATATCCATGGTCTGCTCTACTACACAAAAAATGCCGAACAGCTTCGCAGCACCTTTGTAGATGAAATGTTTGGATGCACTACTCCGCTTTCTGCCGGTGGACAGCGCGATTCTTTCAACGCACTTGTTGAAGAAACCCTGGGTGAAGACTGTGCTTACGATACTGTCATGAATATCCATGAAAAGCTGAACGAATGGGTGGAATCTCAGAAGGATTCTCCTGATCCTGCCGTACTGACGAAACCAGAAGTAAAACGTCTCTTTGAGGAATGCGGTGTTGAGGATGAGAAACTCGAAACCTTCGATCAGACTTATGAAGCAATCGCAGGAGAAAATGCTTCACTCATGGCAACTAATATCACAAATACCCGTCGTACTGAAATTAAAACTCCAGACGTTGTGATCCACATTGACCCGGACCGTGCAGCCCTTATTGAAACGCAGGTCATTGACGGTCGTAAATGCATCGTTATCCCAATGGAAGGCGATGTCGAGATCAACGGAATTCACGTTTCCAGTGGAAACAGCGAAAATACGGAATCCGATACAGAAGAATTTTAAATTCAACATAAAAAGGCCCCCACAGTGTATGTGCTGTGGGGGTCTTGTCATTCGTTAATATTATTCGTAAATTCCATTTACAGTAACATCAAATACTGCTTCTTTGCCATTCAGATCATCTACACCGTAATCATCCGGGAATGTAACAGTTACTTCTACTTCATCTCCTGGATGAGCACCGATCAGCTGTTCTTCAAAGTTATCGATATAAGTACCGGAACCGATCACAAGGTCTGTACCATTTCCATCAGTGCTTCCACCATCAAATGCAGTTCCGTCAATCTTACCTACATAATCAATGTTTACAGTATCTCCGTCTTTTACTTCAAGAGAAGAATCTGTACTGTAGGAAGGTGCTTCTGTAACTTCCGGTGTGGTTGTTGCATCAGCTGCCTCAGTTACCTCCGGAGTAGTAGTTGCTTCAGCATCTGCTGTCTCATCAGTTTCTTCTGATGTATCTGTTGTTTCCTCTGTAGCTTCTTCTGTCGGTTCAGGTGTTGCTGTCGGATAAGAGAACTTATGGTTATCTGTTACTTTCAGAGTCTTGAGAACTTTATTCTCTACATTGATATCTGCATCATCCAGCCATTTCTCTGTTGTCTCTGTATAGAGATTACTCTCTCTTGTAGAAATGATAGAATCTTTCTTAGTCTGTGTAGCTTCTTCGTCATTAACTTTATCAAGTTTTACTACATAGTAAGATGTATCTGTCTCAATGACATCCGGTCCGATCTCTCCGTCTTTCAGAGTTCTGAGAACTTTGATAACTTCATCCGGATAAGCACTGGAAGAGGAACTGCTGTCAGACTCATCATCAGAATCCTCTTCTGCTGCATCTTCATTTGCATCAAATGTACCGCTTACGGAAGAATAAGAATCATCTACTGCTTTTGCAATCTCATTCAAATCTCCATCTGTTCCTGCTGCCTTCAGATCATCCAGAATCTTCTGTGCATCTTCTTTTTTCTGCTCAATCTCATCATCACTGAGATCTGCTGTGCTGATACTTACATAATCAAAAGAAGACTGCTGTGCTTCTTCATCAGAAACATCCTTATCTACATCTGCAATGATCGGATCATACATTCTGCTCTTGTAAGTCTGAAGTTCCAGATAAGTTTTAACCTGGTCTTCAGTAACCGCAAGATCCTGAATTGTCTCATCACTGTTTGCACTCATAAATTCAGCTGCTGCATCCGCAATTTTCTGTTCATCATCATCTGTGATCTCCACATCATAATCAGCAGCTTTTTCTTTCATGATGTACATAAGCTCTATATCTTCCAGACACTGTTCTACGACCTGTTCTCCATAAGTCTTTCCATCCTCTGCATCCATGCTCCAGATGGAATAATCCTGGCCACCCATGAAGCTCTTATACATAGCTTCTGTCTGTGCCTGTCCTTCTCTGACAGAAAGGCTTAAAAGTCCAAGCGGAATCTCTGTTCCGTCTACAGTTGCAACTGTTTTTGTTCCATCTAATTTCTTTTCTCCACAGCCTGTGAGCATTCCTACTGCCATTACGCCTGTAAGAGCTGCAACAGCTGTTCTCTTAGTCATTGTTTTCATCTCTTCCTCCATTGCTTCACAATTCGAGTACTGCAAAATCAATATTCACAATACCAGCATATAAATAAGAGTATAAACTTTTTTCCCTTTAAGAGCAAGGAGAATCATAAAAATAGCCGTTTTTCACGGATATTTCACAGATTCTCCCCTACATTTCCGATATCAAATTCTCTTATCAAAATCTTCCGGCTTATTCTTCCACCAGTGTTTCCAGCTCTGTCAGAAAATCCGTCAGCGCTGTCAGCGTATTTCCGGCTCCCTCCGGTGTAAAGATAAACTTCGGTTCCTGCTCATTCTTAAACTGCAGTCCTCTTCTGTATTTCTGCAGTAACGCCGGAATCCCCACCGGATTCAGCTTTGCCCTCTCATATAACGTGATCTTAAGGTCTTTTCCGAACTGTTTGATCTCAACTACATAACATCTGTGTGCCTGCGCCTTCATTCTGGCGATCGCCAGAAGATTCAGGACTGCCTTCGGCATCTCTCCAAATCGGTCAAGCAGCTCTTCCAGCATATCATCATAATCCTGCTGAGTCTCAATTCCGGCAATTCGCTTATAGATATCCAGTTTCTGATACTCATTACTGATATAAGAATCCGGGATAAATGCATCCATATTCAGGTCGATCGTTGTCTCAAAATCTTCCATTGTATGAATACCTTTTGCCTCTTTGACGGCCTCGCTGAGCATCTTGCAGTAAAGGTCATATCCGACTGCATTCATATGACCATGCTGCTCTGCACCGAGCAGATTTCCTGCTCCGCGGAGTTCCAGGTCACGCATCGCAATCTTGAATCCACTTCCAAGATCTGTATATTCCCGGATTGCAGAAAGACGTTTCTCTGCAGTCTCTTTCAGCATCGTATTTCGCCGATACATCAGGAACGCATACGCTGTACGGTTCGAACGCCCGATTCTTCCACGGAGCTGATACAGCTGCGAAAGGCCATATCGGTCGGAATCATGAATGATCATCGTATTCACATTCGAGATATCCAGACCAGTCTCAATGATCGTGGTAGAAACCAGTACATCAATCTCTCCATTGATAAATGCATACATGACAGCTTCCAGCTCACGTTCACTCATCTGTCCGTGTGCAAAATCCACTCTCGCATCCGGAAGGAGTTTTGCGATCCTTGCTGCCACATCTGCAATATCATTGACGCGATTATAAACATAATAAACCTGGCCGCCTCTTCGAAGCTCACGGTTGATTGCCTCTCTTACTGTTTCCTCATCATATTCCATAACATAAGTCTGAATCGGAACACGATCCATCGGCGGCTCTTCCAGAACACTCATATCACGGATACCGATCATACTCATGTGAAGTGTTCGCGGAATCGGCGTTGCAGTCAGTGTCAGAACATCAATATCCTTTTTCAGCTGCTTGATCTTTTCTTTATGAACAACGCCAAAACGCTGTTCCTCATCAATGATGAGCAAGCCAAGATTCTTATATTCCACATCTTTTGAAAGTACCCGGTGAGTACCGACTACAATATCCACCTGTCCTTTTTTCAGATCCGCAATCGTTTTTTTCTGCTGTGCCGGTGTACGGAATCGACAAAGCAGATCCACACGCACCGGAAATTCTTTCATTCGCTGAATAAAGGTATTATAGACCTGCTGCGCAAGGATCGTAGTCGGCACAAGATATACGACCTGACGGCTCTCCTGCACCGCTTTAAAAGCGGCCCTCAATGCCACTTCTGTCTTACCATATCCAACATCACCGCATACAAGACGGTCCATGATCTTGGTACTCTCCATGTCCTTCTTTGTATCTTCGATCGCTGCCAGCTGATCCTCTGTCTCCTCATACGGGAACATCTCTTCAAACTCCCGCTGCCAGACAGTATCCGGCCCACAGACATACCCTTCTTTTTCCTGGCGGACCGCATAAAGTTCTACCAGTTCACGGGCAATATTCTGCACCGCACCGCGGACTCTGGATTTTGTCTTTTTCCATTCCTGCCCGCCAAGCCGGTTCAGCTTCGGCGGTTTTGCCGTCTCTGCACCGGAGTATTTTTGCAGAGCATCCAGCTGCGTCGCGAGAATATACAGATTGCTTCCATTCCGGTACTCAATCTTGATATAATCTTTTGCAACTTTATCTACCGCAACCTTCTCAATGCCTTTATAGATACCAAGTCCATGTTTCTCATGAACTACATAATCCCCAATGGACAGTTCCGAGAAATCCTGAATTCTCTTTCCATTGTATTCTTTTTTCTTCTTGCGTTTCTTCTGCTCTTTACCGAAAATATCAGTCTCTGTAATGACTGCGAATTTAACCAGCGGATATTCAAATCCTCTACGCGCATGACCATATGCAACCATGATCTCTCCAGGCTGCAGAATACGGTCAGAATCCTGTCCGTAGAATGCACTTAAGCCTTCCTCCTGCAGATCCTTTGCAAGTCGCTCCGCACGTGTTCTTGAACCGGACAGAAGCACGATCTGATATCCATCCTTTTTATACTGTTTCAGGTCTTTTACCAGAAGTTCAAAACTGCTCTGGTAGGAACTCATGGATTTTACGGTAATATTGAACTGATCCGATATCTTCCAGCTTGATTTCTTCGGATCCAGAAGCGACATGGCAATGCCGTTTCTGCTGTTTATTTTGTGGCAGATTTCCTCCCATGTGCACATCCAGTCGCCGGAGAGATTTGTCTCCCCCTTTTCTTTACGGTTCTGACAACTCTGCTGAAACTCTTCAGAAACAGCTTTGGCATTCTCTTCCAGATGATTCAGTTCATCAAGAAAAACAAGTGTATCTTTATCCTCGAAATAATCCAGAAAAGAAACTCCATTTTTCCCCATCGGCTGTTCTGCCGCCGGATAGATCGTGATATCATCCAGATTTTCCAGTGAACGCTGGCTCTGTGCATCAAAGCTTCGGATCGAATCGATCTCATCTCCCCAGAGCTCAATACGCCACGGATTTTCTTCTGTCAGTGAATAAATGTCAATGATTCCACCGCGGATAGAAAACTGCCCCGGCATCTCCACCTGACCAACACGTTCGTATCCCATATGAACAAGCGCCGCTGTCAGTTTATCCATATCCAGACTGCTGTCATTTCGAAAATGAATCAGCTGTTTTTCTATTTTTTCCAGAGGAGCCAGATAATCCATGCACCCGTCAATACTCGTAACAACCGTGATCTCATCTTCGCGTTCCAGAAGTGCCCGGATCACCTGCATTCTCTGTCGGATCAGAAGGTTTCCATGAATATCTGCCTGAAAGAAGAGAAGGTCTTTTGCCGGATAATAATAAACACGTTTATCATAAAAGCAGTAATCTTCATACAGCTCTTTCGCAGACTTTTCATCTGCTGCAATTACCAGATGACATGGAAAAAGCCCGGAAAGCCCATACATAAGATGAGCTTTCTGGGACTCCATACAACCACTGATCTCCAGAATTCCATGATTCTTTTTTGCCTGTTTCTGTATCTCTTCCATCTCTGCAAGGTTTTGCAGAGGCTGCAAAAATGTCTTCATACATTCCCCGTTTTCTTATTGAATTCGTTCATAGCTGCATCTACACTGTCAGCCAGGATCATCTCTACAGCTTTGCAGGCTCGCTCCTGCGCTTCCTCCACCAGCTTACGCTCGTCACTTCCGAATCTGCCAAGCACATGGTCCGCAAGGTCCCATCCCTTTGGTTTGGCACCGACACCGACTTTAATACGAACAAAAGTCTGTGTACCAAGCTGCTGGATGATATGCTTAATTCCATTATGCCCGCCGGCACTTCCTTTTTTACGAATGCGAAGCTGTCCCGGTTCCAGATCAATATCGTCATAAACAACGATCATCTCTGTCTCCGGATCAATTTTGAAGTAGTTTGCCATATCCCGGACAGGACCTCCGCTGAGATTCATATAAGAAAGCGGCTTCATCAGAATGACCGGCTGGCCTCCGATTCTTCCTTTTCCGTACATGGCATTGAATTTCACGCCTGCCTGTGGAATATTATATTCCTCCACAAGCTTGTCTATCACATCAAATCCCATGTTATGGCGTGTGGCTTCATACTGCCTTCCGGGATTTCCCAAACCTACGATCAGATACATCCGAATTTCCTCACTGTATTAATTAAAGTAAACCATTTCGTCTTCCAGTGCATCACACTGCTCTACATATTCTGCATTGAGCACAATACCTTCTTCACCCTGGTATTCGTTACGTTTCTCAACGCTGACTTTTGCAGTGACTTCTACCCATTCTCCCGGCATCAGTTTCGGTGCATATTCGCTCTTGCAAACATAACCGAGGAATGTAGTATCGTCTGCACAGCAGGTCATAGCTGTACGTCCCGGAACAAAGAACTTACTTCCCATTCCGCGCGGTTTCATGACTCTTGCTTTAAACTTAACGGTCTTTCCTTCATAATTCTCCGGGTGATCCATTGCATCTACAAACCAGATACCATAGTCTTCCGGAAGGATCTCAATAACAGGAGCATCCATATCAAATGGCATCTCATCCTGGAAGATGTCTCCCAGTTCACCTTCTTCATCCTCAAAGATAACTTCTGCCCTCTGGTTTGCAACCTTAATTCCACGACGATAAGTCGGAAGCGAATCTTCTTTCTTGCAGCGGTTAAAGATAACCATATCTGTATTTTTTATCATATCCATAAAAATGGATTTCATGTTTGCCATATACATCTGGAAAGTACTTCCATCTACACATGTGATCTGCTGTTCTACTCCCCAGCCTGTCGGCAGCTGCATTTTTTCAAAATTGCTTACCAGCCACATGCCATTATATTCTATGATGACACGCTCCGGCTGATGAAGGATATCCATGGCAACCAGTCTGTCTGTTGTAAAATCTTCTTCGTTTTCGATAACTTCTACAACAGTATTGTTTGCTTCAAGGATTGCCGGATCGTATTCTTCCTCGCCTTCCTCGCAGAGGATCAGAAGTGTCTTTCCATCGGTATGGAAATAATCCTGCTGTATGGTAAAACTCAGGAAAGAAGTCTTGCCGCTTTCCAGGAAACCGGTCATTAAATAAATCGGTACTTTGATCTCATCCATTGTCTGTGTTCTCCTCTATGATTACAGGCCAAAGAGTTCAGCCAGTTTATCCTCTTTCAGTTTAGATCCGATTACGCAGAGACGGCCTGTATATTCCGGTGCACCTTCACGAATCTCTGTTTCTTCCGGAACCATATCAAAGTAGATCCATGTTCCGTCTTCTGCAGGAAGCATTCCTTTTGCACGAAGGATGGTTCCATATTCATCAGATGCAGAAAGAGCTTCCAGCATCTTCTCAAGATTTTCTCTTGTATATTTCTTAATTGTCTCACGGCCCCAGCTTGTGAAGACTTCATCTGCATGATGATGGTGGTGATCATGATGATCATGTCCACATCCGCATTCATGATCATGGTCGTGATGATGATGCTCGTGTTCTTCGTGATCGTGGTCATGTCCGCATCCACATTCTTCATCATGGTCGTGATGATGATGTTCATGCTCTTCGTGATCGTGGTCATGTCCGCATCCACACTCTTCGTCATGGTCGTGATGATGATGCTCATGTTCTTCATGATCGTGGTCATGATGGTGATGTTCTCCATGTTCATGCACATGTCCGCATTCCGGGCAAACTTCCTCTTCTGCCAGAAGTTCATCTGCCAGAGATACCGGATTTTCCATAACCTCAAGAAGTTTTTTTCCTTCCAGTTTCTCAATCGGTGTTGTGATGATCGCTGCTTTGGAGTTGATCTGACGAAGCAGTTCCAGAGCTGCCTGTGCTTTTGCTTCATCAACGATATCGGTACGGCTCATGATGATCGCTCCGGCATATTCAACCTGGTTGTTAAAGAACTCACCAAAGTTTCTCATATACATTTTGCATTTCTTTGCATCGACAACAGTTGTGTAGCTGTTCAGTACCAGGCCGGTTTCTTCCTCTACACCCTGTACTGCTTTGATGACATCTGATAATTTACCTACACCTGATGGCTCGATCAGAATTCTGTCCGGATGATATTTACTGATAACTTCTTTCAGAGATGCGCCAAAATCACCAACCAGTGAGCAGCAGATACATCCTGAATTCATTTCACGGATCTGGATGCCGGCTTCTTTCAGGAATCCGCCATCGATACCGATCTCACCGAATTCATTCTCGATCAGAACGACCTGCTCACCCTGAAAAGCATCTTTCAGAAGTTTTTTGATCAGTGTTGTTTTACCGGCTCCAAGGAAACCGGAGATAATGTCAATTTTAGTTTTTTCCATGATTGCATTTCCTCTCTTTCTGCCCTCAGGCAAAATAGCATTCTAAACACTTTATATTATTTGTTTTATTACACTAACTTATAACGCAATTTGACCAGGAGGCATAAAATACCCCCTGGTTATTATCCCTTTATATGGGTAATGG
>CAVFJK010000177.1:0-4670 GCA_963622815.1 Ruminococcus bicirculans (ex Wegman et al. 2014) | reverse complement strand
ATACAGTAATTATATGGCTTTCAGCCAGTTCACACGGCACAGCTGTGAATAATACAGGTTAATCTATTTTCTTTTCAATCCAGCGTTCAAATCCATAACCCCAACACTGCCATTGCTTGCTTTAATAACTTTTCCTACATTTCACATAAGGCAAAAGTAAGCTCAAATGTGCAATCTCCACTGCACGTTCTTCGATATAATCCTTCAAAGAAAACTCCCCCGAAGACACTGTTTTTACAGTGTATGCGAGGGAGTTTTTCAGTATGTCTTACTTATTTATCATCTGTCTAGCTTCTAAAAGATAACCGGAATGATATAAATTCCAAGTGCAACGATCGTAGCAATAACAGTTCCGATCTTCCAGATGTTGTACTCTTTGTCCATCTTTGCTTTTTCTTCCGGAGATGGCTCTTCGAGAACACCAATCTCTTCTTCGATCGTCGGGATCTTGTTCTCATGTTTTCTGGTAAAGACTGCCCAGTAAATGATTGCTGCTACCGTTACAACACCGGAAGTAGCAAGTGCTGCCTTATCTGCAAAGATCAGCATGAAGATATACACAACGATTGTAAAATAACAGCCGAATTTTCCACCAGGAGCCACATATGGTCTGTGCATATCCGGATAGTTTTTCTTCAGTCCCAGATATGCCAGGCATCCGATGATATAGCAAAGTGCCAGAGAGATCAGCGATACAGACGCAATATAGTTGATAGAACCTGTCGCGATCAGGATAATGTTGATAATACCTACTGCTGCAACTGCAGTGTATGGTGTTTTGTATTTCGGATGTACTTTGCAGAAGAAAGCCGGAAGAGATTTATCTTCTGCCATTGTATAAATATATCTTGCCGGTGCTGCAATACCAGGGTTGATCGTAGATAAGTCACCACCAAACGCAATGCCGATACAAAGAAGAATGATCGGGAAACCGACAAGCCCTGCTGCCTCCAGTCCTTCTGCATAAGGAGCATCAGCAACAGCAAGCAGTGGATAGAACTCGTGGGATACCAGTCCAACCAGGAACCACTGGAACAGTGCATTACATACAAATACAAGAAATACAGATACTTTTAATGCTCTTGGAAGCGTATACTGTGGATATTTTGTTTCAGCACCCATAGAAACACATGTTTCAAAACCTGTGTAGCACCACCATACAAGACCAAAGATATACATCATTTCATTGAATGGCGGCAGGGAATCCATTGCGATCCCGCCAAAATATTCCAGATGGATCTTCGGGATCATGTACAGGAACCATGCGATCGCACAGCCCCAGAAGAAAAAGATAAATCCTGTCTGTGCTTTACCCGACATCTCGATTCCCTTAAAGTTCAGTACAAGGAAAAACAATACCAGAATAATCGCAATGATACGGGAATCGACACCACTCAGATCAATTCCGAACTGACCGAAAAGGATCTTGAAATAGTTTGCAAAAGCAAGTGTCTCGCCGGCACCGATTCCAACTACTGAAATAATATAATGCCATCCGGCAAGATTCGCCCAGACTCTGTTCAGACCACGTTTTGCATAGTTGTATGTACCACCTGCACAAGGCAGTGCTGCCGACATCTCACCATAGATCAGGCAAGGCCAGATCGAGATCAGCAGGGATAAAAATGTAATAACGATGATCCATGATCCAACATGACCGATCTGAGAAGAACCGCAGGTAAATAATCCGACACCTACGACCGTTCCGATCGTCATACTGATGGATTCCTTTAATCCAAGCGCTCTGACAAGCTGTGTTTCTTTGTTTTCCATAATAACCACTCCTCTTTCCGCGTTTTTTTATTTATGTAAAAAACGGAGCACGAAATTTATCACTCTCATGCTCCATTGCAATTTTTGTATGTATCTCTTTATTCAATTTGTGCTGGCAAATTCCACGCCGCTTTTCTTTTTCTCAAGTATCTGCGAGATCAGATCCGCGATATGAGCTGCTGCCTCTACCGGCGGAATTCCATGCCTGCTGATATTGGAAACTACGGTATATTCCGATTCCAGCATATCCGGTCTTGCATTGTACGCGATATATGCTGACATACTTTCCGAAGTAAGAAGTCCCGGCCGTTCTCCGATCAATACACAGGTAACCTGTGCATCCAGCAGTGGACCAATCGTTCTTGCTGTATTCACTCTGCAATATCGAACAAAAAACGGTGTTCCAACTGTGATTCCTCTGTCTTCCAGTCCCATCTTAATCGTAGGGAAGAGGTCCGGAATATTTGCCTCTATCGATGGAGAACAAAGTCCATCGCCAAAGTAGATCTGTACCTGCGGATGATGCACACAGTTTTCAGAGATCTTTTTCTGTGCATCCGGAAGAAAAACTCTTCCCCAATCCGGTCTCAGAAGCATTTCATTTTTATTTGAACACTTCGTCCGGACTTCAAAAACACCAAGTTTCTGAACCGTTTCCTTCGGCACTTCATTATAGACCGCATCATTTGCTGCTGCATGAGAAGCCAGGAAACGAAGTTCTGCTTCTGTTGTATATCTCGGTCCACAATGTCCGATTCCGATTCTCGCCGGAGTTGCATGTTTCATTTTCCATATTTCTTTCTCATTGTATGGATGATCCACATGCATATAGTCCATAATATCTGTTTCCATAATATCTCGAAGGCATCCTGCTGTAGCACTCATTTTCTTCCCTCCTGTATCTGACCATATTATTGTAAACCAAATAAATCCTGCGGCTTATTTTCTAAAAAATACGGATGGATCCCCGGCATTTCTGCCAAGATGACCATTCTCCCAGAATCCCCATTTCTCCAGCCACTGTCGGAATTCCGGAATCGGCTGCTTTTTCAGAAGCTGTCGTACACTCGCCACATCATGATAGCTGGTTGACTGATACATCAACATAATATCGTCCGCCTGCGGAAGTCCCATAACATAATGAACTCCTGCCGTTCCAAGTAATGTAAGGATCGTCTCTGAATCATTTTGATCTGTCGGCATATGGTTTGTGTAACAGACATCACACCCCATCGGAAGTCCGTGAAGGTGACCACAGAACACATCTTCCAGCGCCGCTCTTGTCAGCTGCTTTGTATCGTAAATATATTCCGGTCCCATAAAACCAACGACAGTGTTTACCAGAAATGGATGATAGTGTCTTGCCAGTCCGTAGCACCGGCACTCCATCGTCTGCTGATCTGCTCCGAATGCTGCCGATGAAGAAAGCTCCGATCCCTGACCTGTTTCAAAATACATAACATTCGGACCTTTTGCATGGCCTTTTTCTTTAAATAAGGCCTCTGCTTCTTCCAGCATTCCTGTTGTCACACCAAATGCAGACATCGCAGCCTCTGATCCTGCAATAGACTGGAAACAAAGATCTGCACTTCCCTGTCCACTCCGAAGTGCCTCCATCTGCGTTGTCACATGCGACAATACACAGGTCTGCGTCGGAATCTCGTATTTATCTCTGATATCTCCAAGTGTCTTCCAGCTAGCAAGCGTACTGTCAACGGTATCGATCGCCGGATTCAGTCCGATCACTGCATCTCCAGATCCATAACTTAAACCTTCCAGCGTACTCGCTGTCACACCTTCGACATCATCTACCGGATGATTTGGCTGAAGTCTTGCTGCCAGGACATTTTCTGTTCCGATCGTCGTGTTACAGGTAGCTGTGATGTGCATTTTACTTCCGGCAAGGATCAAGTCCATGTTTCCCATGATCTTGGAAATCGCTGCAATCGCTTCACTTGTCAGCCCTTTGCTGGCTCTCATGATCTTATCGCTGGCTGTCGCATCATCCAGGATCCACTCACGCATCTCCTGAATCGTTTTTCCTTTAATTTCTTTATAAACACCTTCATCTATATCATCCTGGATAATTCTGGTCACGGAATCTTCTTCATAAGGAACTGCCGGGTTTTCTCTTAAATCTCCCACCGTCAGCTGTCCGAGAACTTCTTTTGCCGCGATTCTCTGAAGCTTGCTCTCCGCCGCAACTCCTGCCAGCTCATCACCGGATTTTTTCTCACTTGCTTTCGCCAGAACATCTTTTACATCTTTAAATTCATATACCTGGCCTAACATAGAAGTTTTTAAAATCATAGTCTGCACCTACCCGTTGAATATTAGTGTCTTTACAATGACCGGAATGACTTTTCCCGATACGATTGGTTCACCCAGGTCAACAAAATCTCCGCTTTCACAATGAATTCCATCAATACATATAATCTTTCTCCGATTCTTAATCCTGTGATGGAGTGCCTGTCCGAGAGCCTTTCCGATATCCGCTTCCAGAACAATGATCATTCCGTTGTCCGGTTCACATTCTTTTTCATACTGTACGGTAAGTTTCTCCGCGATTTCCTGTATCTGTGTAAATGACGGACATTTCAGACCTTTCATGGCAATCGCGATCTGTCTGCCCTCACCCCGGCTTTCATGATAGATCTGCATCGCCCGATGAAGTTTCTCATCGAGGTCTTCAATATCACTGTCCTGCTCCAGAGCAAGTTTGATGACTGGAATATTTTTCAGTGGAAACGTATCTTCCGTATACTCAATCGTGCTCCCCGAAATATTCATGCTGTAGTTTCCGGCCCCGATCACCGTCGCCCGCATCGTTTCTTTTGCCTTACAAACATTTCCATCATTAAAAGAAAGATTTTCCTGAATGGACTGTGCAAGAAGCA
>CAVFJK010000176.1:3698-5318 GCA_963622815.1 Ruminococcus bicirculans (ex Wegman et al. 2014) | reverse complement strand
GTCTCAGCAGATCAGAGAATTTTATAAATACATGTCAAAAGAATATCCGTTTCTTGCATTTACATTTAAAGGAAGAATTAAATCACTGATACGTGCGGAAGAGAAATTTAATGGATATGTGGTTGAATATATTTATGATTATTATACGGAACATGGCACGTATCCGCCGCTTGCAAAGCTCAAAAATAAACTTAACTGTTTCCGTGATTTTATTGCATATCGTATTGTGATCTCCATGCCGCGATGTCATCTGGAAAGTGAAGAAAGCCGGGAAGAAGAGGAATTGAAATATCTGTATCAGATTGCAAATGTTCTTCCGGGATTTCTCGAAGAGCGTGGATTTACGGCAGAGCCGGCTAATGGAGTTAAGGAAAGTGGCTCTCCGCTTCTGAATGAAGATGTCCGTCCTTATTACAGAGATTATATTTATGGGACAAATTCGGATGAATACCAGTCATTACATATTACGTTTTATGACAATAGTTCCAGATCTTATATGGAAGTGCAGCTTCGAACAAAAATTATGGATGATATTGCAGAGATTGGACCGGCAAATCACCTTGGTTATGAGAAAAAGCAGGAAAGCGAAAGAGCGAGAAGAGATGCGATTCCGAAAGGGGAATGTATTTATTTCGACGAAGCATATGAGAGAGGGATGAAGCTTCTTGGACTGGAATTGTCCAAGCTGGATGTGAATATGTTTTCTGCGGTAGATAACAGCCTGATCAATGACGGCTGCGGATTATACCGCGGCCGCCTGATCCTTCCTTATGAACATCTTTCGAGATTTCAGAATGATCTGATCGACTGATTTTACGGATTGGTTCCGGGCATCAGCGTTCCATCATACTGATGGATTCGATGCCCACGCTGCCACCGCGAACTACTTCTATATTTTTGAATTCTTCTTTGATCAGTTTTACAACTGCATCGTTCTTGGTCGCTGTCTGGACAAATTCCAGAAGCAGACTGTCTTTTCCATAATCGATAACTCTGGCCTTGAATGTCTCTGCAATCTGAAACAGTTCTACTTTATCGGCAGCAGAGCATTTTCTTACTTTCACATAAAGAATTTCTTTCATGCGGACAAACACGTCGGTAAAATCAATAACCTTGATGACTTCTACCATGCGGTTGAGCTGCTTTTTGATCTGTTCAAATGTCTCATCATCGCTGACTGTGGCAATAGTCATTCTGGAGACAGTCGGATCCTCTGTGGTACCTACTGTAAGACTGTCCAGGTTATAGGACTTCCCGGAAAAAAGTCCGGAAATTTTAGACAGTACACCGACCTGGTTTTCAACGTAAAGAGAGATCCATCTGGTTTTCATTCCTTTATCCATTCCTGTTTCCTCCTAACAATCCATGATGAGATCAGCCAGTGTGCCGCCTGGTTTGACCATCGGATAAACCATTTCTTCCGGATCGATGATAAATTCGATCACGGTAGGTACTTTTGTACCCTTTCTTGCTTCTTCAAAGGCAGCTGCAATTTCTTCGCGTTTTGTTACGCGGATTCCTTTTGCACCATAACTTTCTGCAAGTTTAATGAAGTCCGGAGTATATTTCGGATATTCTTCTCCGTTCGTACGGCGGGAGAGGGCTCCGGATCTTAGGTTG
>CAVFJK010000176.1:1828-3688 GCA_963622815.1 Ruminococcus bicirculans (ex Wegman et al. 2014) | reverse complement strand
GGCGTACCATGCCGAGATAAGTATTATTGAAAATACAGTTGATGATCGGAAGTTCTTCCAGAACAGCAGTCGCCAGTTCCTGAATATTCATCTGCATGCCACCGTCACCGGAGATGGAGATGACCGGAGTATCCGGATTACCGATCTGTGCGCCGATAGCACCCGGAAGTCCGTAGCCCATGGTTCCAAGACCACCGGACATAACAAGCTTACGATTCTCAGTAATATCTACAAACTGAGAAGTCAGCATCTGATGCTGGCCTACATCGGTTATGATAATTGCTTTATCGAATTGTTTATTGATTTCATTAAAGATATCAAGCGGTCCCATCAGAGGACGATTTTTCATGGAAAGCGGATGTTCGTTTTTCCAGGCATCGATCTCTGCACGCCATTTTTTTGTATTGCATTCGGTTACGTATTCTACCATTTTAGTGATTGCTTCTTTTGCATCAGCAACGATCGGGACATCGACATGAATGTTTCTGGAAATAGAAGCCGTATCGATATCGATATGGACAATCTGAGCATTTGGAGCAAATTCATGAAGCTTTCCGGTGATACGGTCGTTAAAACGGGTACCGATGGAGAAGAGCAGGTCACAGTTTGTGACTGCCATGTTTGCTGCGTAAGCACCGTGCATTCCGAGATTTCCGATAAACAGAGGATGTCTGGTGGAAATCGCACCACGACCCATAACGGTTGTGACAACCGGTACCTGTGTCTTTTCTACAACGGAGGTGAAGATATCGTTTGCATTAGCAATATTGACACCACCGCCTGCCAGAAACAGAGGTTTTTTCGCTTTCTGAAGCATTTTCAGGGCTTTTTTTAGCTGTCCCATATGTACGCTTGTATTAGGCTTATAGCCACGGATATTTACGTTCTTTGGATATTCGGCACTGCCAAGTTCTGCCATGACGTCTTTAGGAAGGTCGATGAGGACAGGACCCGGACGACCGGTTCTTGCAATATAGAAAGCCTCTTTGATAATACGTCCGAGATCTTCGCGGTTGCGGACGGTAACACCATATTTTGTGATACTGCGGGTGATTCCAACGATATCAACTTCCTGGAATGCATCATTTCCGATCAAATGTCTTGCAACCTGACCGGTGAAGCATACAAGCGGAACACTGTCGTAGTTGGCTGTGGCGAGTCCTGTAACAAGGTTGGTGGCACCAGGGCCACTGGTTACCAGACAGACACCGACTTTACCTGTCGTTCTTGCGTAAGCATCTGCTTCATGAACCAGAGCCTGTTCATGTCTTGGCAGAATGATATCGATTCCGCTCTGTCTGTATAATTCATCACTGATATCGATGGTACATGCACCAGGGTAGCCGAATAAGGTAGTAACACCTTCTTCTTTTAAGGCTTTAACCAGTAATTTATTTCCTGAAATCTGTCTCAAATAGAATACCTCCTTCTTGTATCTGTAGCATAAAAAAGTCCCAAGTATAGGAAACACTCAGGACGGAAATCCGCGGTACAAATATACATTTGATTATAAAATAAGAAGGTATATTTGTCAACGGATTGCAGCTGGAAATGGCACAGAAGTTGTGGTATGATTACTACTTGCAAGTTGCTGTGAACGGAGTAGACAGTAACGATAAGATTGCTGTTTACAGGAGAAAAAATCATATGAGCAAAAAGAATGAGATAGAACAATGGATGAAAGAATGTCGTCTCTGTCCGAGAAACTGTAGTGTGAACCGTCTGGAAGGACAGCGGGGATTTTGTGGCGTGGATGCCGAGATCATGGTTGCAAGGGCTGCCCTTCATATGTGGGAAGAACCTTGTATTTCCGGAAAAGAAGGCTCCGGGGCAGTGTTTTTCTCCGGATGTTCCCTGGGA
>CAVFJK010000176.1:0-1818 GCA_963622815.1 Ruminococcus bicirculans (ex Wegman et al. 2014) | reverse complement strand
TGTCAGAACCGGACGATATCCAGAGGACAGAGTGGAAAGAAAATTACACTGGAACATCTGGTGGAACTTTTTTTTCAGTTGCAGGATCAGAATGCAAACAATATTAACCTGGTGACAGCAGGGCAGTTTCTGCCTCAGGTGGCAGCGGCACTGGAAATGGCGAAGCAACAGGGACTGCATATTCCAATCGTATATAACAGCAGTGGTTATGAAAAAGCAGAAGTCCTGAAAATGCTCGACGGACTGGTGGACATTTATCTGCCGGATTTTAAATATATGGATGCAGAACTGGCGAAGAAATATTCTCATGCAGGAGACTATCCACAGGTGGTACAGGCAGCGTTAAATGAGATGGTGCGTCAGGTTGGAGAAGCGGAATTTGACAGTCGTGGTATGATGAAAAAAGGCACGATCGTCCGTCATTTGTTGTTGCCGGGACATGTAAAAGATTCAAAGAATGTGTTAAAATATCTTTATGAGACTTATGGAGACAGAATCTATATCAGTATGATGAATCAGTATACACCGATGCCGGCGATGAAAGATGATCCACTACTGTCGCGGAAAGTAACAGACAGAGAATATGAGAGACTGATCGATTATGCAATCTCGCTTGGGCTGAATAATGGATTTATTCAGGAAGGTGAGACTGCAAAAGAGAGTTTTATACCGGAATTTGATGGAGAGGGAGTATAAATGGCAGAGAAAAAAACAGGAAAGAAATTTGTTCAGAAACCGAAGTTTAAGAGCGAGAAAACATATACAAAGGATAATGCATATTCTAAGAAGAAAAAATATGATGTAGCAGGAAAAAAGCAGGTAGAAAAGAAAGCAGCCGAAAAACCAGATACAAAGAAATTTACGAAAAAGACAGAGAAACCAGAAGCGAAAAAAGCAGTTTCAAAGAAAATAGAGAAATCCCGCTGTCCGGTACATGGAAAATGTGGTGGATGTCAGCTTCTGGATATGCCGTATGAGAAGCAGCTGAAACAGAAGCAGAATCAGGTGAGTAAACTTCTGAAATCATACTGCAATACAGAGAAGATCATTGGAATGGAAGATCCGTTCCATTACAGAAACAAAGTGCACGCAGTCTTTGGACATCGTAAGGATGGTACAGTCATTTCCGGTACATATCAGCAGGGCACGCATTTTATTGTGCCGGTGGACGAGTGTCTGATCGAAGACAAACGTGCGGATGCGATTATCCGTGACATCAGAGAGCTTTTAAAATCCTTTAAGATCAAGACTTATAATGAAGATACCGGATACGGGCTGTTCCGTCATGTACTGGTCCGTACCGGACATCACAGCGGACAGGTGATGGTAGTTCTTGTACTTGGTTCACCGATTCTTCCATCCAAGAACAACTTTGTAAAGGCACTTCGAAAACTTCACCCGGAGATCACAACGATCATTCTGAATGTAAATAATCAGAAAACAAGCATGATCCTTGGAGAAAAAGAAACAGTATTGTACGGTAAAGGCTATATTGAAGATGAACTCTGTGGTCATACATTTCGTATTTCATCAAAATCCTTCTATCAGGTGAATACAGTGCAGACAGAAAAACTTTACACAAAAGCAATCGAACTTGCCGACCTGACAGGAAAAGAGCGCGTGATTGATGCGTACTGTGGAATTGGAACGATTGGTCTGATTGCCAGCGATAAGGCAAAAGAGGTCATCAGTGTGGAACTGAACCCGGATGCGGTAAAAGATGCGATTGTAAATGCAAAACGCAATGGAATCAAAAATGTACGCTTTTATCAAAATGATGCTGGTATTTTTATGCGCCAGATGGCAGACGAAGGAGAG
>CAVFJK010000175.1:2343-12802 GCA_963622815.1 Ruminococcus bicirculans (ex Wegman et al. 2014) | reverse complement strand
GCGTAAATTGTTAGTCTGTCAAATCATTTATCAGCCATAAAATATAAAAATTCTGTGAATTTATCAAAAACCAGTTGCATTTTTTGTGCAAATCCATATAATAAATAATTAGCCGGCTAATTAATAGCTGACTAACGAAACAACGCATTTTATACTACGGAGGTGAAAAGGTGTTTATAGGAGAAGAACCAGAGTTTGTTTCCGAAGAACATAAAGTAAGCTTTTTATCTATGTTCATGCGGATCGACCGCCGCTTCATGGGAAAGTGCTTTGGACAGATGCAGGAACTTGGAATTTATCCGGGACAGATCCCGGTGCTTGGACTTCTGGCGTATAAAGACGGACTGAGCCAGCGCGAGATTGCAGAACATTTAAGAATTAAACCGCCGACTGTCAACGTGACCGTCCAGCGCCTCGAGAAAGCAGGATTCCTTTTCCGAAAAGCAGATGAAAAAGACCAGAGAGTATCCAGAATCTACCTGACAGAAAAAGGCAAACAGGCAAAAGAACGTGGCATGAAACGAGTAGAAGAAAATGAGAAGATCCTTCTTGACGGTTTCAGCGATGCAGAACTTTGCCTCCTAAGAAGATTCCTGGAGCAGATAACAGAAAATATCGATAAAATACCCGGATCATCCGGAAAAAATGATACAAAGAAAGCGAGGCAGCAAAAGTGATCAAACTGATGAAGTATCTGAAAAAATCAGCAGGCTATGTAGTTCTGATCATAGCACTTCTGTTTCTTCAGGCGTACTGTGATCTGTCTTTGCCGGACTACACTTCCAAGATCGTGAATGTAGGTATCCAGCAGAGCGGTATCGAAGACAGCGTACCTGAAAAGATCAGACAGACCTCCATGGACAGCTTACAATTGTTTATGGATGATGACGACAAAGAAACCGTAGATTCTTTCTATGAAGAAGACGGAGACAATCTCGTACTTAAAGACGATATAACAAGTGACGAACGGGATGAACTGAACAGCATCTTTGGCAAACCGATGATGATCGTATCAAGCCTTTCATCCGGAAGTGAAGAAGTTACAGCCATGCTCTCCCAGATGGGACTTCCGGAAGGAACCGATCCGATGCAGGCAATCGCAATGATGCCTAAGGAAGCCCTTGATGCGATGACAGCGCAGATCAGCGAGAAAATTGACAGCATGCAGGATTCCATCATCACACAGGCCGGTGTTTCCTATGTAAAGAGCGAATATCAGGCAATGGGTGAGGATGTCGATGCAATCCAGATGCACTACATTAAAGTATCCGGAGTCAAGATGCTTGGCATGGCACTTATTACCATGCTCTGTGCAATCAGCGTTGTATTCCTTTCTTCCAGAGTGGCTGCAGCACTTGGCCACGACCTGAGAAATGCCGTATACCGCAAGGTTATCACTTTTTCAAGCCGTGAGTACCATAAGTTTTCCACCGCTTCTCTGATCACACGCTGTACGAACGATATCCAGCAGGTACAGCAGGTAATGGCGATGCTTTTCCGTATCGTTCTTTATGCACCGATCCTTGGTATCGGTGGTGTGATCCGTGTACTTAATACAGATTCTTCCATGACCTGGATCCTTGGTCTGGCAGTCGGACTGATCCTGGTAGTTATCATTGTTTTATTCCAGGTGGCAATGCCGAAGTTTACCGCATTACAGACACTGGTCGATAAACTGAACCTGGTAACTCGCGAGATCCTTACCGGTATCCCGGTCATCCGTGCATTCAGCCGTGAGAAACACGAAGAAGAACGTTTCGAAGAAGCAAATGAGAGACTGACAAAGACAAACCTGTTTGTCAACAGATGCATGACCTTCATGATGCCGACCATGATGCTCATTATGAACGGCGTTTCCGTACTGATCATTTACAGCGGTTCCTATGCAGTTGATAACGGAACCATGCAGGTAGGTAACGTTATGGCATTCATCCAGTATGCAATGCAGATCATCATGTCATTCCTGATGATCACAGCGATGTCCATCATGCTCCCGAGAGCAAATGTGGCAGCACTTCGTATCAACGATGTCCTTAAGACAAAAGTAAGCGTCACAGATCCGGAAAATCCGGTTCAGCCAGCCGAAAATGTTAAAGGAACTGTTGAATTCGACCATGTAAGTTTTGCTTATCCGGAAGCCGGAGAGAATGTCCTGACTGACATTTCCTTCAAGGCAGAGAAGGGCGAGACGGTTGCCGTGATCGGAAGTACCGGAAGCGGTAAGAGTACGCTGGTCAATCTGATTCCTCGTTTCTACGATGTGACAGAAGGCAGAGTCCTTGTAGACGGTATTGATGTCCGTGATATGACACAGAAAGACGTCAGATCCAGACTTGGATATGTGCCGCAGAAGGGAGTCCTTTTCTCCGGTACGATCGATTCCAACATCCGTTATGGAAAGACTGACATTTCAGAAACAGAAGTAAAAGAGGCAGCAGAAGTTGCACAGGCAACCGAGTTTATCGAGACAAAACCGGAGAAATACACATCCCCGATCGCACAGGGAGGAACTAACGTATCCGGTGGACAGAAACAGAGACTTTCCATTGCGAGAGCAATCGCCAAGAAACCAGAGATCTTTATTTTTGATGACAGTTTTTCCGCACTGGACTTCAAGACAGACAGTACCCTGCGTAAAGCACTCAAAGCACATACAAAAGATGCGACAACGATCATTGTTGCGCAGCGTATCAGTACGATCCTGAATGCAGATAAGATCATTGTCCTGGATGACGGACATATGGCTGGTATCGGTTCTCATAAAGAACTGATGAAGAACTGTGAGGTTTACCGCCAGATCGCAATGAGTCAGCTGTCAGAGGAGGAATTGGCATGAGTGAACAGAGACGAAGACGTGGACCGGGCGGCAGAGGCATGCAGCCTGTCGAAAAAGCAAAAGACTTTAAAGGCTCGATGGCAAAACTGTTCCGTTACATGGGACGCTACAAACTGCGTTTTGTGATGGTATTTATTTTCGCAATCGCGGGCACGATTTTTAATATTGCAGGACCGAAGATCCTTGGTAAAGCAACGACCGAACTTTATACCGGTCTGGTTGCAAAGGTAAACGGAACCGGAGGCATTGATTTCACAAAGATCGGAACGATCCTTCTGTGGACACTGGGACTGTATGTGGCAAGTGCATGCTTCTCCTTCATCCAGGGATGGATCATGACCGGTATCTCCAATGATGTGACATACAGCCTCCGTAAAGATATCTCAAAGAAGATCAACAAACTGCCTCTGAATTATTTCGAGAGCAGAACAAACGGTGAGATCCTCTCACGTGTAACAAACGATATTGATACACTGCAGATGAGTCTGAACCAGAGTTTAACACAGCTGATCACATCTGTAACGACTCTGATCGGTGTATTTATCATGATGCTGTCCATCAACGTGTGGATGACACTGGCAGCACTTCTGATCCTGCCGGTTTCCATGTTTATCATCCAGACAGTGATGAAGCATTCACAGAAATACTTCCAGGCGCAGCAGAATTATCTTGGTGCAGTCAACGGCCAGATCGAAGAAAATTTTGGCGGACATGACGTGGTAAGAGTGTTCAACAAAGAAAATGACGTTCTGGAAGAGTTCGAAAAAGACAACAAGAAACTTTACGAATCTGCATGGAAATCACAGTTCTTCTCAGGAATGATGATGCCGATCATGCAGTTTGTCGGAAACCTTGGATATGTAATGGTAGCTCTTCTTGGAGGAATCTTTGTTATCAAAGGTTCGATCGAAGTCGGGGACATCCAGTCATTTTTCCAGTATATCCGTAACTTCACACAGCCGATGCAGCAGATCGCACAGGTTACAAACCTTCTGCAGTCATCCGCAGCGGCATCTGAGCGAGTATTTGAATTCCTTGAAGAGGAGGAAGAAATACAGCAGCCGGAG
The DNA here is from genome assembly GCA_963622815.1 of Ruminococcus bicirculans (ex Wegman et al. 2014). Lineage (GTDB taxonomy): Bacteria > Bacillota > Clostridia > Lachnospirales > Lachnospiraceae > Blautia_A. Next base: position 8,899 of record CAVFJK010000175.1, on the reverse strand, counting down.
CATCCGGATTCCATTGAGGGTCTTAACGGAAATGTACAGTTTGAACATGTTGAGTTCGGATACAATCCGGATAAGATCATCGTTCATGACTTCTCAGCAGATGTACATGACGGACAGAAGATCGCAATCGTAGGCCCGACCGGAGCCGGTAAGACCACCATGGTCAAACTTCTGATGCGTTTCTATGATGTAAACAAAGGCGCGATCAAAGTAGACGGCCATGATATTCGGAACTTCAACAGAAGTGAGCTTCATGAGATGTTTGGTATGGTACTCCAGGATACCTGGCTGTTCTCAGGGACGATCATGGAAAACATCCGTTACGGACGACTGGATGCAACCGATGAGGAAGTGATCGCAGCAGCAAAAGCCGCGCACATCCATAACTTCATCATGCAGCAGCCAGGTGGATACCAGATGGTACTGGATGAAGAGACCAGCAATATTTCCCAGGGACAGAAACAGCTTCTTACAATTGCGAGAGCGATCCTTGCGGATAACAAGATCCTGATTCTTGATGAGGCGACATCCTCTGTCGATACGAGAACAGAAATGCAGATCCAGAAAGCGATGGATAACCTGATGAAGGGACGAACCAGTTTTGTCATCGCCCACAGACTTTCCACGATCAAGGATGCAGACCTGATCCTTGTTATGAAGGATGGAGATATCATCGAGCAGGGTAACCATGAAGAACTGCTTGCAGCAAAAGGCTTCTATGCAGATCTTTACAACAGCCAGTTTGACAATGGTTCTTCAGAGCTTTGCTCTTAATATAAGAATAATATAGAAACAATCAAAAATTTTAGCCGGAAAAGGCAGTCTTTGACAGGCAACAGCTCTTGTCAGAGGCGGCCTTTTTCGGTATAATAAATCTTTACAGTTGGTGAACAGAACCGGAAATAAGCCGGTTACAACTGACTGTAGTATCTGTGATAAGATAAACAGGATCACAGCAAAATAAATGATGATTGGTTGATGAGTTATGACAAATATAGAAAACGGCAGAGAGTATCTGAAGCATGTGCTGGACTGTCTCTGTACAAGGCTTGCCGAGATCAATCAGGCAATCCTCGAAGGTGAAAAAGAAATCGAGGATATGCATGAATATTACTGGGAAAATTATACGGAGATGGACGAGTATGGTTACGAAAACTATGATAACCAGCAGGCTCTTTTTCATCAGATGCATGCGAATGAAGAACAGTTCCTTCTTCGGAAACGTTTTAAGAAGATGTTAGATTCCCCGTTTTTCGGACGTGTGGATTTTCAGTATGACGGAGATGATGAACCGGAGATCTTTTATATCGGAATCGGGAACCTTTCTGAGAACGCCGGACATCGTCCGCTGGTCTATGACTGGAGCGCTCCGGTCAGCGGTCTGTTTTATGATTATGATAAAGGACCGGCATCTTATGAGGCACCATCCGGGACGTTTACGGGAGAAGTCGTCTCAAAATGGCAGTATAAGATCCGCCGTGGAAAGATGCTCTATGAATTTGAGAGTGATGTGAAAATCGATGATGAGATTCTGGGGGCAGAGCTTGGAAGTAAAGGTGAAGTACAGCTTAAGAATATCGTCCGCACGATTCAGAAAGAGCAGAATGCGATCATCCGTAATACACAGGATAAGATCATGGTGATCCAGGGAGCTGCCGGAAGCGGAAAGACTTCTGTAGCCCTTCACAGAATTGCATATCTTCTCTATCACGACAGAGAGAATCTGAAATCTTCGAATGTACTTGTTCTTTCGCCGAATGGTGTATTTGCAGATTATATCTCTCATATCCTTCCGGAACTTGGCGAAGAAAATATCCGTGAGATGAGTTTTGATCTGTTTGCCTATAAAGAACTGAAGGGAATCGCGGCAGACTGCGAAGACCGGTACGACCAGATTGAGCGTGCGATACTGAATCCGAGATCACAGGAACTGTGCCGGGAGAAACAGTCAGCAGAATTTGCCGGCCGACTGGACGCTTATATGCTCGGCCTGGAAGATGAACTTATGAATTTCAGAGATGTGGAATATAAGGGCTGCGCTCTGAAAGAAAAAGAGATTATTGATCTTTTTTATTTAAAGTTTCTGGATATTCCGCTTCTTTCCAGAATGGAAGCAGTCGCAGAATATTTTATTGATCAGGTGGAGACACTGAGGGACAGAGATCTTGTGGACGAAGAAAAGGAAGAACTGACAGAGAAATTCCTGAGAATGTATGAGACAAGAGACTGTTATGTACTGTACAGCCGTTTCCTGGAGCAGGAAGGATATAAAGCGCTTCCGAGAGTTCCAGTTGAAAAAAGAAAACTTCGTTATGAAGATGTCTATCCGGTACTTTATATGAAGTATTCTCTGTTCAGATGTCAGGGGCACCACGGAATCAAGCATGTGGTTGTCGATGAGATGCAGGATTATTCCTGGATTCAGTTTGTCCTTCTTAAGAAGCTGTTCCCGTGCAGGATGACGATCCTCGGGGATAAGGCCCAGACGATGGAAGAAAAACAGCAGGACGTACTGACATTCCTGCCGAAGATTTTTGGAAGGGATATCCGTAAGATCGTGATGAACCGGAGCTATCGTAATACGATGGAAATCGCACAGTATGCAAATCAGCTTACCGGAATTTCTGATATTGAGCTGTTTGACCGTCACGGAGAGGCAGTAGAGGAGAAACGCTTTAAGAGTCTGGAAGCAGCACTGGATACAGTACTCGAGAAGTGGGAGCAGCACAGAGAAGATTACGAGACAGAAGCGCTGATTCTGTTTACGGAAAAAGAAGCAGAACATGCTTTTCTGTATCTGGAAGAAAAATTGAAAACAAAGGACCCGGAAGGCGAATACCAGCTTACTTATATGAACCGTGACAGCCAGAATTTCAAAAAAGGTCTGACCGTAACGACATTTTATCTTGCAAAAGGTCTTGAGTTTGATCAGGTCTTTGGTGTGTTCCGAAAAGAAGAAAACAGCGGATTAGCTACGCAGGCAAAATACATTACAGCGACAAGAGCACTGCACGAGCTGCATATGTATGAGGCATAATACCAGCACACTGGTTTTGAAATTTATTGACATTTTTGTAATAAAATTGTAAAATATAGGCTGCTGTGAAGAATAGCAAATAGAGTACAATATAACCATATTAAGGAGGTTATTATGAGAAATAAAAGATTACTTGCAATTTCGGCAATCGCAATATCAGCATCTGTTTTTATGACAGCATGCAGCTTTGGCGGAGACACAAAACAGGATGCCGCAGCGGATACCGCACAGGTAACCGAGACACCTACCCCTGAGGTGACAGAGGCACCGACGGAAACACCGACACCGACGATCGCACCGAATGTACAGAGTACGACTTATACATCCGCAGACAAATCCATCGCGATCAACCTTCCGGATGCTACATGGGCAAATAAGACTGACGAGACAGATATGGTAAGCTTTGAATCCCCGGAACAGGGAAATATCCTGATTCTGCACGGACAGGGCGAGGATACCATGGCTGCGACAGTCATTCCGAGTACACAGGATATGGCAGTATCTCTGGAGCAGGCTGACGGAGATAAAGTAAACGGAACAGATTTTGAACTTCAGGATTATACAACGAATGATGTTAACGGAATCGGCGTATACGGCTATACAACAAAAATGCTGAATACAGATAAGAGTAACGGAAATCTTTATGTTGTTCATAAAGTATTTGCAAATGATACAGAATATTATACAATTGAGGTCGGAGTAAAGACAGAAGAAGCACTTGCTTCTGTAAAGGCAGCCGTAGAGTCCTTCCAGATCCTCGGAGATTCTACACTGAAAGAAGCGGCTCCGCAGCAGGCACCGATCGAGAATACAGCAGCTGATACAAACAGTGGAGATGCAGCCGCTCAGCCGGCAGCTGATGCAAAGGGCAGTTCCACAGATGCCGCACAGACAGACGGAAGCACGGACGGAACAGCTGCAGCAGACGGAACTACAGATGCAGCCGCAGCAGATACCGGCAGTGATAATTCCGGTGCGACAACAAATTCTGGCGGATTTACAGAAGAGCAGCTGACAAATACCGATGAAACAAGAACCCTGTATCGTAACTCTGACGGACACGCTTTTGTAATCACACCAGACGGAAACGGAAACTGGGTTGACTCCGATGGAAATGTTTACAACTTTATTGATGAGCAGGACGCATACGATGCAGACGGAAACAGCTATTACTGGCACGGAGAAGCAGCAGACGTATATTATATGCCTGTACAGTAATGATACATGTTGATTAAAAACGTAATCGTGATTATTAGTAACTATTCAGCAGGTAGTATTCCGCGAGGTGTTTTGCCATGAATATGGCAAAATCCCGAGACATACAAGGCAAAATGCTATCACCGAAGGTGATTTGGAATGCATTTTGACTCGTAACTGTGAGGGTACTGAACAGTTAAGATTATTATAAAAAGGCAGGTGAGAGATCATCTGCCTTTTTAAACAGGATGCAGAAGTTAAGGATGAAAATCTGCTTTATTGCAGCGATAACAATAAAGAGGGAGAAAAATATGAGTGCATATGAAAAATTTGCACAGGTTTATGACCTGTTCATGGATAATATTGATTATGAAGGCTGGGCGGATTATATCACAGACCGCCTGAAAGAATATGACATAACAGACGGTCTGGTGCTGGAGCTCGGATGCGGAACGGGAACAATGACAGGATTGCTTGCAGCCAGGGGTTATGATATGATTGGTGTGGACAATTCTGAGGAAATGCTAGCAGAGGCAATGGAAAAAAGAGTGGAATCCGGACAGGATATCCTGTATCTTCTGCAGGACATGCAGGAATTTGAACTGTATGGTACCGTGAGGGCAGTGTTAAGTGTCTGTGACAGTCTGAATTATATTACGGACAGAGATGAACTGCGTCATGTATTCGAGCTGGTAAATAATTATCTGGATCCGGAGGGAATCTTCTTATTTGATATGAATACCGTACATAAGTACCGGGATCTTATGGGAGATACCACGATTGCGGAGAACCGTGAAGAAGGAAGTTTTATCTGGGACAACAGCTTTGATGAGGAAGAAGGTCTTAACTATTATGAACTGGCTGTCTTTCTTCCGAGAGAAGACGGTCTGTATGAGAAAGCAGAAGAGGTACATTGTCAGAAGGCATATCCGCAGGAAGAGATTGAGACACTGATCAGAGAGGCTGGAATGGATCTTCTGGCAGTGTATGATGCATATACAATGAAACCTGCTACAGAAGACAGCGAGAGACTTTTCTTTGTGGCACGTGAAAAAGGAAAAAAGAAACAGTAAGAGATAATAAGAAATAAAGAGAGGTTATATTTCATGAAAGATTATATTGTAAGAGCAATTGCGGCAGACAGCCAGATCAGAGCGTTTGCGGCAGTTACGACAGAAACGGTAGAGACAGCGAGACAGGACCATAATACCAGCCCGGTCGCAACAGCAGCACTTGGACGTCTGCTCACAGCAGGAACTATGATGGGTGTTATGATGAAAGGCGATAAAGATATCCTGACACTTCAGGTAAAGGGTGACGGGCCGATCCAGGGAATCACGGTAACTGCAGATTCAAAAGGCCGTGTGAAGGGATATGTCGGAAATCCGGAAGTTATTATCCCGGCTAATGCAAAAGGAAAACTGGATGTATCCGGAGCAGTCGGAAATGGTTTTCTTCAGGTTATTAAAGACATGGGGCTGAAAGAGCCGTATGTCGGACAGGTAGCGCTGCAGACAGGTGAGATCGCAGAGGACCTTACTTATTATTTTGCAGCAAGTGAGCAGGTTCCGTCAGCAGTAGGTTTAGGTGTACTGATGAATAAGGACAACACGGTTCGCCAGGCTGGCGGATTTATTGTACAGGTCATGCCGTTTGCTGAAGAAGAGACGATCGCGAAACTGGAAGAAAACGTCCAGAAGATCCAGTCCGTGACAACACTTCTGGAACAGGGACATACACCGGAAATTCTTCTGGAACAGGTGCTTGACGGATTTGATATTGAGATCAATGATACAGTTCCTACAGAATTTTACTGTAACTGTAATAAGAGCCGTGTAGAGCGTGCCCTGATCAGCATCGGACGAAAAGAACTGAATGAAATGATTCAGGAAGGCAAAGATGTAGAGCTGAACTGCCATTTCTGTAATACAAACTATACATTCAGCGTGGAAGAATTAAAAGAGATTCTCAGAAAGTGCAAATAGGAGGAAAAAGCTGTGAAAGACGGTTTTATCAAGGTAGCTGCCGGAACACCGGATGTCCGGGTGGCAGACTGTGAATTTAATGCAACAGAGATCATTCGTATGGTACATGAAATGGAAGAGCAGGGTGCCAAGGTTATGGTATTTCCGGAACTCTGTATCACTGCCTATACCTGCGGAGACCTGTTCTGGCAGGAAAATCTTCTGGAAGAAGCAAAGGTACAGCTGGTTCGTATTGCGGAGGAAACTTCTGATGTAGACGCGATCATTTTTGTGGGACTTCCGCTGGAATATAACGGTAAGCTCTATAATGTGGCAGCAGGACTGAACCACGGTGAGA
>CAVFJK010000175.1:0-2333 GCA_963622815.1 Ruminococcus bicirculans (ex Wegman et al. 2014) | reverse complement strand
CCTTGGATTTGTACCGAAGATCTATCTGCCGAATTACAATGAATTTTATGAGGCAAGATACTTTACTTCCGGAGAAAAACTTGACGGAACCGTGCATATCGACAGAGAAGCATACAATGAGCGCTACGGAGAAGATGCAGATTCTGAAGACGTGGAATTCGAGATCGAGATGGGTGAGATTGACGGTTTTGAAGAACTGGAAGAGATCGAAGAGGATGATCCGGATTATGTAGATGAGGATGAAGACGATGATGAGGACGAAGATCTGTATGAGGAAGATATCTGGATCGCTCCGAATACGATCTTTACCTGCGAGGAGATGCCGAAACTTCAGATTGCAGCGGAAATCTGTGAAGATCTCTGGGTACCGAATCCGCCAAGTGTTGCACATGCATACCATGGTGCAAACCTGATCGTCAATCTGTCTGCAAGTGATGAGGTTGTCGGAAAGGATTCTTACAGAAAGAGCCTTGTGAGTGCACAGTCAGCAAGACTTCTCTGTGGATATATTTATGCGACAGCCGGTGAAGGTGAGTCCACACAGGACGTAGTTTACGGAGGACAGAACCTGATCGCTGAGAACGGAACGATCCTTGCTGAGAGTAAACGTTTTGTGAATGGTGTGATCTATGCAGATCTTGACATCCATCGTCTTGATAATGAAAGAAGAAGAATGACGACCTGTCAGTTTGCACCGGATCTTGCTCCGGACGGACAGGATATCAGCTATAACGAGGCTCCGTTCACTCTTGACAGAGAAGAGACTGAGTTTACCCGTAAATTTGATTCCAGACCATTCGTTCCGGGAGTAAAAGAAGAAAGAGAACGCCGTTGCGATGAGATATTAAATATTCAGGCGATGGGACTTAAGAAACGTCTGGCACATATCCACTGCCAGAATGCCGTGATCGGCCTTTCTGGTGGACTGGATTCTACACTGGCGCTTCTTGTTACCGTGCGTGCATTTGATATGCTGGGAATGGACAGAAGCAAGATCACGGCAGTGACAATGCCATGTTTCGGAACAACAGACAGAACTTATAACAATGCATGCAGCTTGAGCGAATGCCTTGGTACGACTCTGAAAGAAGTAAACATCCGCGAGGCGGTAAACATTCACTTTCGCGATATCGGACATGATCCGGAAGTACATGATGTTACTTATGAAAATGGCCAGGCACGTGAACGTACACAGATCCTGATGGACATTGCAAACCAGTCCGGCGGTATCGTGATCGGAACTGGTGACCTTTCAGAACTTGCACTTGGATGGGCGACCTACAACGGTGATCATATGTCCATGTATGCAGTCAATGCATCTGTTCCGAAGACGCTTGTACGCCATCTGGTAAGATATTATGCGGATACCTGCGAAGATAAGAAACTTGCAGAGATCCTTCTGGATATTCTGGATACTCCGGTAAGCCCGGAACTTCTGCCGCCGAAAGATGGTGTGATCTCTCAGAAGACAGAAGATCTGGTCGGACCATATGAACTGCATGATTTCTTCCTGTATTATATGCTCCGCTGGACATTCCCGCCGAAAAAGATCTTCCGTCTGGCACAGAATGCGTTTGCCGGAGAATATGATGATGAGACGATCCTGAAATGGCTCAAGACGTTCTATCGAAGATTTTTCATGCAGCAGTTTAAACGTTCCTGTCTGCCGGACGGCCCGAAAGTCGGAAGCGTTGCGGTATCACCACGAGGAGACCTTCGTATGCCAAGTGATGCATGCGCGACTCTGTGGATGAAAGAACTGGATCAGATCCGCATCTGAAGAATCTGGTCAGATTACGATAAAAGCTGTCACACAGAAAGTTTTAATCATTTTCTGCTTTGGTGACCGCTTCATCGATCGCATGGATCAGCATCAGGGCAGTATATTTCTGGTCACTTGAGTATTCCAGGTTATCCAGTGACTGGGTGGAGTAGATCTGGCTTGACAGAGAAACCAGAACAGGTTCCACCAGTGGGAACATGGCAGAGGTGCTTTCACTTAAATTGGAAAGATGAATGGATTTTATCTGATCCTGGTCTACGGTTACTTCTACATCGAAAGTGTTATTGTTCAGATGAATCGAAGTACGGTATATTCCAGGCGTATATTTTGAAACGGCATCGGAAGATGCCGTTTCTGATTTTCCGGAACCAAACATGAGAAAGACCACCACACCCAGAATAACGAGGAGCAGCAGAAAGATTCCTGTATAGATGACTTCTTTCATATGTAGAACAACGATTTTTGTTTTGGAACTCATGGATTGGGCCTCCTGACTCTTCATTATGGATTTTACTGGGACAGTTACGCATGGTTCCATACAGGATAAGAT
>CAVFJK010000174.1:0-13560 GCA_963622815.1 Ruminococcus bicirculans (ex Wegman et al. 2014) | reverse complement strand
GCGGACTTCTGTAGTGCGCATTCAGCATGAAGAAACGAAGTACCTGCAGATCATACTGCTCGCCAATCTCACGAACTGTACGGAAGTTTCCGAGAGATTTAGACATCTTACGGTTATCAATATTCAGGAATGCATTGTGCATCCAGTATTTTGCAAATGGAACGCCATTGCAGCATTCACTCTGTGCGATCTCATTCTCATGATGAGGGAACACAAGATCCTCACCACCGGCATGGATATCGATTTCTTCTCCAAGGTATTTCTTAGACATAACAGAGCATTCAATATGCCAGCCCGGTCTTCCATCACACCACGGGGATTTCCAGTATGGTTCGCCCTCTTTCTTAGGTTTCCAGAGTACGAAGTCAAGCGGATCTTCTTTCTGGTCTTCTCCTGATACCTGCAGAGAACGGAATCCTGACTGCAGATCATCAAGGTTCTTATGAGAAAGTTTACCGTATTCTTTAAATTTCTTTACGCGGAAATATACAGTTCCATCAGCTACCGGATAAGCATACCCCTTATCGATCAGAGTCTGGATCATATCGATCATTCCATCAATTTCCTGAGTTGCAAGTGGATGTGTCGTAGCCGGTTTTACATTCATGCCGGCCATATCCTTCTTACACTCTGCGATATAGCGCTGTGAGATTTCTTCTGCGCTGACGCCTTCTTCGATTGCTTTTTTGATGATCTTATCATCGACGTCTGTAAAGTTGGACACATAGTTTACTTCATATCCTTTATATTCCAAATAACGACGAACCGTATCAAAAATGATCATCGGTCTTGCATTTCCGATATGGATCAGATTATATACTGTCGGTCCGCATACATACATGCGCACCTTTCCCTCTTCCAGAGGTACAAATTCTTCTTTTCTGCGTGACATTGTATTAAAAAGTTTCATGTCTCTTTCCTCCGATATATTACTTCCTGGCAAAACACGAAAAAGCTGCCCTGTAAATCAGTCCTGTTTCTCGGTGAGAAGACAGATTGCCTGGGAAGCAATTCCTTCTCCTCTTCCGGTAAATCCGAGTCCTTCTTCTGTAGTTGCCTTGACATTGATCTTTGATTCCGGAATTCCGAGCGCCTCTGCCATATTTTTACGCATCTGCGGAATATGTGGTGCCATCTTCGGCTTCTGCGCTATGACAGTTGCATCGATATTTCCCACTTCATATCCATGTTCGCGAAGCAGTCCTGCTACATGAACCAGAAGTTTTATGCTGGAAATTCCTTTATATGCCGGATCTGTGTCCGGAAAATGTTTGCCGATGTCTCCAAGTGCCGCAGCTCCAAGCAGTGCATCCATAACTGCATGAATCAGCACATCTGCATCAGAATGTCCCAGAAGTCCTTTTTCCCACGGAATATCTACTCCGCCCAGGATCAGTTTTCGTCCTTCTGTCAGTTTATGAACATCATAACCCATTCCAACTCTCATAATCATTCTCCTTCTGCCTGACTGGCAATACCTGACCGGATCAGTGCATACATCAGTTTTTCACAGGCATCCGGATCTCCCTGTTCGATCTGTGCCTCTGATATCTTCATTTCTGTCTGATATGTATCTTTATTGTTCAGTCTTTTGAGACCAGAGATATTTAACTCTGCTGGTGCATTTGCAAAAATATCTGTATCTGCATATACAGCGATCGGCGATTCCGCCGGTATCATCGTTTCCTGTCCATTCCAGTTCATCACTGCTACTGTAGATACAAATCCGTCAACACTTGCTGCTGTGGGGACGGAAATAAAGGGAATTTTGTATTGAAAAGCTACATATCTGCTGATATCATGCACAGTGCCTGAACCAACAGCCAGAATCAGATCAATATCATCATCCATATAGTTTTCAACAATCTCTATTGCGTGCTGATCTGCCTGAAGATCATCCGCATCCAGAACCAGTACCTGACATCGGTCAAATATATCTTCCATGATTTCTTCTGTTACCTTACACGTATTCGTGTCACAGATCAGAAGCGGGGATATATATTCTTTAAGAAATCCCTCCGACATGGCTTCTTCAAGAGCATTTACAGCTCCCGGTTCAATCAGTACTTCCTTTACTTCGTGGTGCATCTTCCCGTCCCCGCAAGGTCGGGCAAAGTCATCTGCATCGACTCGCATTTATTTCTCTCCTCCTGTATTTATTACAATCCGCTATTATACATGATTTTTCCAAAAAAATCAACGAAAGCCATCATATTAACCAGCTCTCAAACACTACATATTCAGATAATTATATACCACTCTGGATATGCTTCTTATATTATTGATCGCATTCGAAGCATTCTCTGACATAACGCACAAAATGTACGTTGTTTTTGTTCCATATACGATTGCTATGTCATGCTGATCCTCATCAGTCTCACCGGTCTTGTTCGCAGTAGGCACGGATACCCCAAGCCCTTCCGGAATCTTAGAGGTATTCTGCTGATTCTTCAAAAGATTCAGCATCTCTTCCGACGCTTCTTTACTTACACATTCCCCTCTGTATATCCGCTCCAGAAGCTTTCCACAGTCTGCAACCGTTGTCTGATTATGCCCGCCAAGTGTAATGAGCTTCGAAGATGACGGATGCAGCGTACTCTGATAGCTTGTCTCTGCATATCCTTCTTTTTTCAGATATTTATTTACCTGTTTTGCCCCGTCCAGAAAATCATGTGTATCTGACTGCAGTCTTCCCAGTTCATTACAGGACTCATTATCACTGACTGTGATCATATTCCACAGAAGTGTATCTACTTTATCCTGTACCTTCGCATCATCCACCGTCGTTTTCATCTGTGCGGCTTCATGTTCCAGAACTGTATCCATATCTTCGTATGTTTTCGCCATCACAAATGCCTTTATGAGGCTTGCGGAATACAACGGTGTATCATTCAGTACAAAATCTTCGTTCGTCTCAAGGTCCTTTACATAAACACTCCATTCGCCGTCATATCCGGAAATCATGGATTCCAGCTGCAGTTTCAGGGTATCGATTCCAAGATCTTCCAGGCCGGTCACTTTACCAGTCTCATCTACCGGAAATCCATCTTCTGTTACGCCTGCCTCCTGAACCAGAACACCATTTTCTCCGCCAAAATAATATGTTCCGGAAAACTTCTGACCATTCGAAGTCATTTCCAGTTCATGTGTACCGGGTTCCGTTACCATCCTGCCATTTTCGTCAAAATAGTAATAACCGTCATATGTTGTTTTATCAACGGTATAATTACTGATATAGCGTACCTGTGGTGCAGCCGTCAGCTTACCAAGATTATTGACCATATAATAGCCGTCAAAAACGTTTTCCACTGCTTCATCCGCATCTTCTGAATTTTTTGCACAACTGAGATTTGTAATCTTTACCATATGAGAACTTCCTGCCTGAAAACAGCCACTCTCATCATGATAATAAAATCCGTCCAGGACAGTCCCGTCAATCTTTACATGATCAAAATAATGCACTGCGACAGCGGTATCTTTACTGCCGTCTTCCTTCAGGCAATAAAATCCATCGCTTTTCATAATATATTTTTCTGACCCATCACCGATCGGACGAATCTGCGCTTCATCTGTTACCGACAGCATGCTGCTGGCCGATGCCGGCATTACCACTGCCGTTCCCGTCATTAAAACCGCCAGGCCGATCACACCGCTTCTCCATCTTTTCAAACTGTTTCCAGTTTTCATGTATCTCTCCTTTTGCTGTATAGCACTGCATTTCACAGCTTAAACTTCATCTCTTTTTTTATTTCATTGATACTTGTTTTTAATACTGATTGTCCATAGTATACATGATATTTTCTTTATGTCAAGCTAACATATTTTTGTAATTTTTATCCTGCCATTTCCATCATATTTTTTCTATTTCCGGTCATTCATCTGCCTCCAGAAACTGCCAAGCTTCTGCTCAACATTTTCCAGTCTGCAGCTATCTGCATCATTCCATTCTCTCGGAAACAGAGTCCGGTAATCTCGCTCCGCAAAACGTTCATCCATTAAAAGAATCGCACCCTCGTCTTCTTTTGTACGTATTACTCTTCCTGCTGCCTGCAGTACCTTATTCATTCCGGGATAACGATAGGCATAATCAAATCCCTGCTCGCCTTTTGCATCATAATATTCCTTCAGGATCTCACGTTCACAGTTTACCTGCGGCAATCCTGTTCCAACAACTGCTGCTCCGATCAGCCGGTCTCCGATCAGATCAATTCCCTCCGAAAAGATTCCTCCCATCACGCAGAATCCAACCAGTGTGTCGTCGTTCTCTTCTGCAAATTCCTCCAGAAACTCTTCACGCTCTTTCTCTGTCATTGCAGAATGCTGGCTGATGCACCGCACCCAACCGGAGGAAAATTCATCCTGATAGATCTGATACACATCTTCCATTAATTTATAAGAAGGGAAAAAGACCATATAGTTTCCTTTTTTCTGCCAGCTCATCTTTGCAATATATTCTGCAATCTTCCGATACTCCTCATATCCCCGCCTGGTATACCTGCTGCTCACGTCCCTGCAGATCAAAAGACACCTGTTCCTCTGTTCAAATGGTGATTCTACATACATCCCGAAATTTTCTGTTCTGGTGCTCAGCATCTTACGGTAATATGAAAGGGGAAGGAGGGTTGCCGAAAAGAAGACAGTACTGATTCCCTTATCCAGACATTTCTGCAGGTTTTCTGCGGGATTGACACAAAACAGTTTCATATAAAATTTCCCGTCTTCTCCATACGCTGTATAAACCACGTAATTTTCATCCACCAGCTCCGAGATATTCAGGAAATCTCTCACTGTAAAATAAAAATCGAGAATTCCGTCCACCACTTCCTGTGACGGCGACTCTTCCAGAAGCTGGTCCATCTCCCCCTGGACCGACAGAAGACTGATTGGAAGAACTCCTGCATTTTCCTGCACCTGCCAGGAATCACAGCTGTTTTGCAGTTCTTTCAGCTGACTTACTACCTTTCCAAGCTTTTTCCACAGTTTCTGAGCATATGGTTTTATAAACTTACGTACCTGCATGGTATCTTCCAGACAGATCGATGCACTGTACATTTCCCGCCCTCTGTCCACCAGATTATGTGCTTCATCAATCAGAAAAAGATAGTTTCCGGATACATTTTCTCCAAAAAAACGTTTCAGATAAACATTCGGATCAAACACATAATTATAATCACAGATCACGCCATCCATCCAGATTGCCAGATCCAATGTCATTTCAAACGGACACACCTGCCATTTCTCTGCATGCTTAAGAATTGTCTCCCGGTCAAAGGACTGTTCCGTTGTCCAGAGTTCATAAACTGCATCATTGATTCGATCATAATGTCCCTTTGCATAAGGACATTTTTCCGGATCACATTCCGGTTTCTCACAGAAACACAACTTTTCTTTTGCCGTGATTGTGACTACTTTAAAAAGCAGACCATTCTTTCTAAGAATCTCAAATGCATCCTGTGCAACCGTTCTGGTGATCGTTCTCGCAGTCAGATAAAACAGCGTCTCAGCTTTTCCCTCTCCAATCGAACGGACTGCCGGGAAAACAGCAGACATAGTCTTTCCTACACCTGTAGGTGCCTGAATAAAGATCTGTTCCTTTTTAGAGATTGCATGATAAACGCCCGCAACCATCTCTCTTTGCCCTTTTCGGTAAGCAAACGGGAACTCCAGGCTCTCCATGGACTGATTTCGTTTTTTCCGCCATTCTAACTGATATGCCAGCCATTTATGATAGGAATCTGTCAGTTCCTGATACCATTTTTTCAGTTCTTCTCTTGACAGTGTCTCCCGGAATCGTTTGATCACTTCTGTATCCAGATGTGCATAAGTCATCTGAACATCAATTTCTTCCAGTTCATGCTCATCCAGATAGATCCACGCATAACAGAGTGCCTGCGCACGGTGTACCGGGACCGGCTCTTCCAGCAGTTCCAGATTTTTATACACACCTTTGATCTCGTCAATGCAGACTTTATCATCCTGTGTAAAAATTCCGTCTGCGCGACCTTCTACCCGCAGGATCAGATCTTCATATTCAATTTCTTTTTTTAGCATCACTTCTGGCTGATAATGGCTTCCCATCTGTTTCTGAATCTTGCGGTGCAGTCTGCTTCCTTTCAGCATTGCTTCTTTATCTGCAGCCGTACCTCCACTTTCCAGGTCTCCACTTCTCAATATAAATTCTACCAGATTACGAACCGAAATACGGATCACCGGTTTTTCCATACTGTTCCTGCCTTTTCTTTCTGTTTCTATAAAACTTAAAAAAGACGCATACCCGTTTCCGGAATACGCGCCTCAGCTTACTGTACTCACATTATGCTACAGCAAATTTTGCCATTACTTCATTAAATCTCTGGCTTTCTCCATAGCATCTTCCTGTCAGTTCTCTGGTAAGATCCATGCTCAGAATACCTAAAAGGGATTTGGCATCAATAATAATTCTGTTATAGGAAATGTCAATGTCAAAATCGCATTTGGTGGCTTCGTTTACAAATTCTTTTACATCTTCAGTCGCATTTAATCTAATATGTCTTTCAACCATATGCTTATCCTCCTGTATCAGACTTTAGGCGTATTTTGTCACTACGGGAGGGATTTGTCAACACACTTAAAATTTTATTCATATTTTTCGATGAATTTCATAAATTTAATTCGATAAAGCGTAAATTTTTGTAGCTTTTTCTAGTGGAATTCTACCATATTTGAACGAAATTTAAAAGAGAAAAGATCCGGCATAAAACCAGATCTTTACCAAAAGTACTTATTTATATTATATCTGTACCTTACATCTGTGTCAGAACAAAAATATCATAGATTGCTTTCACTGCAGTCTCAAAGTCTCTGTTTTCCACACCAATGATGATATTCAGCTCACTGGATCCCTGATCGATCATCTTAACATTAACATGTGCATGTGCCAGAGCGGAGAATACACGACCTGCGGTACCTCTCTGAGACTTCATGCCACGGCCTACAACTGCGATCAGAGCAAGGTCGGATTCCATCTCTACGAAATCCGGCTGAACAGCACGGTGAATGCCAGCGATTACCTGCTGCTCTTTCTCTTCAAATTCATCCTGATGAACATAAATCGTCATTGTATCAATACCGGACGGAACATGCTCAAAGCTGATTCCCTGGTCTTCAAATACCTGAAGAACTTTTCTTCCGAAACCAACTTCACTGTTCATCATGGATTTCTCAATATTGATAGAACAGAATCCTTTCTTTCCGGCAATACCTGTGATCACATATTTCGGTTTACGGCAGGTACTCTCTACGATAAAGGTTCCCTTATCTTCCGGACGGTTTGTGTTACGGATATTGATCGGGATACCTTCTTTACGTACCGGGAAGATTGCATCTTCATGAAGAACGGTTGCTCCCATATAAGAAAGCTCACGAAGTTCTCTGTATGTGATCGTCTCGATAACAGCCGGATTATCAACGATTCTAGGGTCTGTTACAAGGAAACCGGAAACATCTGTCCAGTTTTCATAAATATCTGCATGAATTGCTTTTGCTACCAGAGAACCGGTAACATCAGAGCCGCCTCTGGAAAATGTCTTAACCGTTCCATCTTCCATTCCACCGTAGAATCCCGGAATGACTGCTCTTTCACATTTCTGAAGGCGTTTGGCAAGAAGCCTGTCTGTCTTGTCAGCATCAAAGTTTCCATTTTTATCAAAACGGATAACTGTTGCAGAATCAATAAACTCATATCCAAGATATGCAGCCATTACTTTACCGTTAAGGAATTCTCCACGGGAAGCAGCATATTCATTTCCTGCATGTGCCTTGAAATCTGCTTCAATCTGCTTGAACTCCTCCTCAAGAGAAAGATCCAGATTCAGGCCTTTGATGATTTCATAAAAACGACTCTTAATCTCTGTAAGAACGTCACTGAAATCTTCTCCTGCCTCTGCCTTATCATAGCATGCATATAAAAGATCTGTTACTTTTGTGTCTGCGGAAAATCTTTTACCAGGTGCGGACGGTACCACATAACGTCTGCTCTCCTCGCTTCTGATGATGTCTCCAACCTTCTGAAACTGTTCCGCATTGGCCAGAGAGCTACCTCCAAATTTTACAACTTTTTTCATAATAACACTTCTCACCCTTCTGTTTTCTTGCTACTGCTCATATGATTGCAGTAACTTTTTCTTTTCAGTCAGAAAATCTGTCTTTTATTGTATTGAAAAACAGTGGGATTTGCAAGCATTTCTTTATAAAAGTTCATAAAAAACTAATTTTTATGCACAGTATTCACGAAGAATGTTTTCAAGAGCAGATGCGCTGCTTGTATGGCATCTGCAAACCGGGATAGATTTCTTCTTTGCTTCTTCTACCGCACAGTTTACCATCTTATGAGAAACAGTACTTGTAAACAGAATCATAAGATCCGGAGCTCCGATTTTTTTCTTCATGGCTCCTTTTTCTTTAGCAAATACTTTTGCCTTACATCCATATCCTTTACAGATATCCTCATACTGACATACCATACGTTCATTTCCACCTACGATCACGATACTCATAGCATCACCTCTCCTTTTTTGTTATTCTCAACTAACTCATGATTTAAAAGTAAAGCGGACATAGAATCCGCTTAATGTTCTTTTTGTTAGCATATGCTAACTGTGTATAAAAATACTACCATAGATTGTTTTGTTTGTCAAAGGATTTTTATCCTGTTTTGTCAAAAATTATTTTTTACTATCTGACAATTTTTCTACACCACAGACTGTCAGGATGTCTTCCCTTACCTGAAAATGAATATCATTCTCTCCGTAAGCCAGACCATAGACTTTTTCGGGCTTATTCTGATAGCGTGGTCTCGGATCATTAGCAAGTACCTCCAGTAATGCTTCCTGTTGTTCCACAGGAACCTTCTGTAAAAATTCTTCCGGAAATTCCACCTGCAGCCGATAATCCCTGATGTGATCTGTAAATCCACCTTTCGCCTCCGGATGGCTGTCGGCATAAGGAAGGTATGGTTTAATATCATAAATTGGTGTTCCATTCATCAGATCTGCCCCAGATATATGCAATACCGGTCCCAGTTCCTGATCAAATTCTATTTTTTCAAGTTTTACAGAAGATAATCCCAGGCTGTTCGGGCGAAATGGTGACCGCGTAGCAAATACGCCCATCCTGGTATTTCCGCCAAGACGTGGCGGACGCACAGTCGGTGACCAGTTTTCTCTCACTGCCTCTGAGAACTGCCAGATCAGCCAGATATAACTGTACTCTTCCAGTCCACGAAAGGCTTCCGGAATCCGATATTCCTGTTCAAAAATAATCGTCGCTTTCAATGCATCCAGACGATTACTCTGATGGGGGATTCCGAATTTGGTCGGAAAATCATTATGGATTCTGGCAATTACCTTCATTCCGCATTCTTCAGTCATGAGTTTCTCCCATCCATTCCCTGAGTGCTTTCATGCGGATTCTGGCATCTCTTCCACCCAGATCATATGCACCCTGGATAACATTCAGATCTGTTTCCATGCGGCTGATATCCAGTTTCTTATCCGGCTGAATCACAAACACTTCCCCTTTTTGTTCCAGTTCTTTAATCACATTCAGACTGTGATTATAAACAATATGTCTGTTCTGAAGTGTATGCACGAACTCCGGATATTTATGATAACGGATTTCTGCCATCTTAACATTTTCCGGTTTTTTTACAAATCCGTCTTCTCTTGTCAGGACAACCACAATACGGTCATATCCCATCTTCCTGAATGCCTCAACAGGGATACTGTCTGCACATCCGCCATCCAGAAGTTTCATTCCATTATAATTCACAATTCTTGACACATAGGGCATAGATGCAGATGCCCGCATCGCATCGATCTGATTCAGCATGTCAGTGATTCTGATATATTCCGCTTTTCCTGTTTCCACATTGGTGCAGGTTGCATAAAATTCTGTATCAGATTTGATAAATGCTTCGTAATCAAACGGATCCAGACGCTCCGGAATATCATGATAGCAAAACTGTTTTCCGACAACTTCACCTGTATGAAGGAAACTCCACCAGCTCATAAAGTGTTTGTCATTGCGATATTTTTTGAAGTAGCGAAGACTTCTTCCCTTCTGACCGGATACAAAAGAGCATCCATGCAGTGCCCCTGCCGAAACACCGATCACCCCGTCAAAATGGATTCCCTGCTCCAAAAAAACATCCAGCACACCGGCTGTATAGATTCCCCGCATTGCACCGCCTTCTAAAACAAGTCCTGTTTTCATTTCTGTCTCACCTTTCTGTTGTCCAAAATCTCCTGATCTCATCGTATGCTTCCTGCAGACCGATCTGATTTTTTTCTGCCAGCTCTACTGCATTGTCATATTCCGGATAGTATTTCATCTGTCCATCCGGCAAAGTACACACTTTGGCTATCACTGTGCCGAACGGGGTTTCTTTTTTTCGGATCTCACGTTTCAGGATCGTGCGTTCCATTTCCACCCTCCGAATGCCAATCGTCGTTGTCTCCGAGAAAATCAGATTCTCCAGTTTCTCTCTTTCTTCTTCCTTACAGATTACCGTCAGTGTATATGCCGGTCGGTTCTTCTTCGTATAAATCGGAGTATAATGTGCCTCGCGCGCTCCATTCGCCATAAGAAGATTCATGACATGTCCCATCGTTTCACCGCTGCAGTCGTCCATATCTGTTTCCAGTTTCCAGATGATATCTTTTACTTTTTCTTCTGTTTTCTGAATGAGCATTGCACGGAGAATTCCCGGACAGCGATACTGACGTTTACCGGCACCAAGACCAATCTTTGTCACTGTAAAATCCTCCGGAAGTTTGTCCGCAGTACGGAACGCAGCCACCACTGCTGCACCGGTCGGAGTTACCAGCTCACCCCGAATATCTGTGATTTTTAATTTCAGTTTATGGTCTTCTGCGATATGTGTCACTGCCGGTACCGGTACCGGAATCTGGCCATGCTGACAGCGGATAAATCCGGTTCCCTCATATAATACCGGTACGATCACATCCGTAATATCCAGATTATCCATGCAGACTGCGATTGCAGCAATATCCACGATGGAATCCACCGCACCTACCTCATGAAAATGCACTTCTTCCACCGGAACTCCATGTGCTCTCGATTCCGCCTGTGCAAGTATCCCAAAGACTTTAAGTGCCATCTCTTTTGCTCTGGCAGTCAGTCCTGAATTCTGAAGGATTTCTGTAATTTCTTTCATTCCACGATGAGCATGTGCATGACCATGGTCATGATGTTCATGTTCCTGGCTGTGTTCGTGATGATGATTCTCATGTTCATCCCCATGTTCGTGTTCATGATGATGCCCGTAATCGTGCTCATGCATATGTGTCTCTTCATTTTCGTGATTTCCATGCAGATATTCCATATCATGATCGTGATTATCCTGGTCCAGAATGACCGAAAAATCGCAGGTCTCCAGTCCTGATTTCTTTACTCTGGAGATTTCTGTACGGAATCCATCAATCGGAAGACTTTCCAGTGATTTCTGTAACACCTCCCTGTCTGCTCCCAGATCCAGAAGTGCCGCAACCGTCATATCTCCACTGATTCCTGAATAGCATTCCAAATATAATGTCTTACCCATATGTTCACCTCTTTTTGCTGATCTTATTTTTTTAATCTCTCTATCCGAAGACCTCAGCCTGTGTCTGTCCGTAAGCATAATCTCTGACCGCCAGGCGATTGATCTGCGTTGCAATATATCCTGCTCCGTATCCATTATCAATGTTTACCACCGCAATTCCGTTCGCACATGAATTGATCATGGTAAGCAGTGCAGAAAGTCCATTCATACTCGCCCCATATCCAACTGAAGTAGGCACCGCAATAACAGGTTTGTCAACAAGACCGCCAAGTACACTTGCCAGAGCGCCCTCCATTCCCGCTACTGCGATCACACAGTTTGCCTCCTGGATCACATCCAGTCTGGAGAACAGTCGGTGTATTCCGCTCACACCCACATCAAAGATACGCTCTACATGGCTTCCGAAATATTCAGCCGTCTGAGCAGCCTCTTCTGCCACTGCGATATCCGCAGTTCCCGCTGTACATATTGCAATCTTTCCGATATGCTCTTTCTCTTTCTTTTCAATCTTAATGATATGAGACAGTTCATCATACTGTACATTCGGAAGAAGATCTTTCACAAGTTCATACTGATGTCTGGACGCTCTCGTTCCAAACACTTCTCCATTGTCCTCATAAAGTTTCTGAAAGATATGCACAAAATGCTGATCTGCCTTCCCACTGCAGAAGATCACTTCCGGAAAACCGTTGCGGATCTCCCTGTGTGAATCCAGCTTTGCATATTCATCCATTTCTTCAAACGGTTCCTTACGGAAAAAATGTTCTGCTTCTTCTATTGTCAGTTCACCATTCTTAAATCTCGTCAGTATCTCTCGGGTTTCCAACTCTGCACCTCCTAAAAGCAAGGGAGCATGCTCCTCACATCCTCCCGTCCATTTCTATATATGATACAAAATCATTCCGCCTTTTTTGTCATATCCGGTATCCCACATTTCTTTCAGAGAAAACCATTTATGTTCTCCGTAGGAAATTGCTTTTACCAGAAGATCATCCTCTGTTTCCTCATATCCGGCAAGGATAAACCAGTGCCAGATATAATCCTCCAATGGTCCCTTCTCATTTTTATGTTTCAGCATCAGATACGGGATCAGACAGGCACTGTCAATCTGTCTGCGTACTGTTTCCGCTGCTTCTTCATATGTATGTGTTCCATGAAAAGCTTCCATTTTCAGCTTATCATCATGCACATCTGCCAGATATTCGCCAAAACCTTCCATGAAAAGTTCCAGCGTGTCGATTCCATTCGGTCGCGGGCAAAGATAATGTTTCATCACATATGCAAAATCATGATAATCTTTCCAGCTGATCTCCTGTGACTGATGTGGATACAGATTCTTTATCCCGTTTGTTCTGGCAAAATAAATACAGCTCTCACAAGCTGCTATCGCGCCACAACCTCCGTCACGCATCGTCACATCCGGAAATAAGTCCTGATTACCTCCATAGGATTCTTCTACAAAAAAGTATTCCAGTTCGTTTTTATGTAATACGGTCTGCTCCACCGCACATTCCCCCAGTCATATTTTATTTTCTTATGTAAAAGCCTTAAATACACCCCTGTATTATAACTTTAACTGTAACTATAGCATATTTTGTCAGGAAAAGAAAATAATTTTTTCCAGAATCCGGTCTTTTTCTGCTATAATAGTCTCAGAAAAATATGGAGGTTTTAATATTATGCATGTACTTGAAAATGACCAGCTCCGCGTCAGCATCAGTGACCACGGAGCAGAATTATCCGGCATCTTTGACAAAAAAATAATCGAGAAGTCCTCTGGAATGCAGATCCTGCATACTGGAAGCGACATGCTCCGGTTCTTTTTCCAAATGTAGGCCGTCTGTATAATGACACCAGCCTGATAAACGGCAAACCCTATACATCCGGTCAGCATGGATTTGCCCGTGATATGGATTTTATCTGTACAGAAGAGACAGAAACTTCAA
Source organism: Ruminococcus bicirculans (ex Wegman et al. 2014) (assembly GCA_963622815.1). GTDB lineage: Bacteria > Bacillota > Clostridia > Lachnospirales > Lachnospiraceae > Blautia_A. The sequence goes on along the minus strand of CAVFJK010000174.1, from coordinate 12 downwards.
TAAATCCTATGT
>CAVFJK010000173.1:0-5192 GCA_963622815.1 Ruminococcus bicirculans (ex Wegman et al. 2014) | reverse complement strand
CTCATATAGGTTCCTCCTCTCAGAGACTCATTTCTTATTTGTCTATATCATAGTACAATATTTAGAAAATTACAATAAAAAAACAAAATTATTTTAAAATAATATGTATAAAATCAACATATCTGACGAATGAACATCGTAAAACACTTGCTTTAAGGTATTTTTAAGGTTAATTCATCTGCGTTTCACAGTTCTCTCAAGAAGTCAACACAAGTTTTCCGTAAAGTAGATAACAGAAACAGAGAACAGGGACGCCCGATTATTTTGGAGGAAAAGGATGTTTGGAAAGCGGCAGAAAGAAAATCAACTGAAAGAGATCAAAACAAAAGCTAAAAAGAAAAAAGGCAGAAAAAAGAGAGTGATCGCCGGAGTAGTGAGTGTGGCGGTGCTGGGGACGGCAGGAACCGTTGTCTACAGCAGGACACAGAAGCTGGCTGGCAATCATTCAGAAGTAAAAGAAGCCAAAAGTGCAGAGGTAACAAAGGGAAATATCTCGAACACTATTACTGGAACAGGTAACCTGGAGCTTGCTGATGCACAGGCTGTTACTATTCCATCTGGACTGACAGTAAGTGATGTTTACGTTGAAAGCGGAGATCAGGTTTCGGCGGGAACAGTACTTGCATCAGTAGATAAGGCTTCTGTACTGACAGCAGTAGAAAACGTACAGGAAGAAATTGAAGAACTGGACAAAAAAATCAGCGAATGTCAGAGCGACAGTACTGCAAATACAGTCAAGAGCACAGTTGCCGGCAGAGTCAAGGCAATCTATGCTTCAGCCGGTTCAGAAGTTACAGATGTCATGCTGGATAAGGGAGCCTTGCTGGAGCTTTCACTGGATGGACTTATGGCAGTGAAACTTGAGAATGTAAGTGGTGTGACAGCAGGAGATACAGTGACAGTTACTCTGTCAGACGGAACCACGGTATCCGGGACAGTGGAAAGCACGGAGGATAATTCCTGTATAGTGACAGTAACAGATAACGGAACAACTCTGGGAGACACAGTCACTGTTACAGATGCAGATGGCAGTTCACTTGGAAGTGGAGAACTTTATATTCATGAAGCTTTTGCAGTTACAGGAACTACGGGAACGGTAGCCTCTGTGTCAGTGTCTGAGAACAAGAAAGTGACATCGGGCACAAAACTGCTGGTATTGAATGGAGTAGAAAGTGATTCGGAATATGAAGAACTGATGGCAACCAGAGAAGCAAGAACTTCAACATTAAAAAAAATTTTAAGCCTGATGAAAAATCCACAGATCACAGCAGATCAGGATGGTACAGTTCAGAATGTTAATGTCAGCGCAAGTCAGGCGACAGGTACTTCAGCATCGTCAGATACATCTGGAACTGCGACTGCTTCCAAGATGTCATATACAAAAACTGTAAATAAAGCGGAATCAAATAATGGTGTTTCGGTTCAGCTGCTTTCATTCGATGACGGGATTTCAGGAGCAGTGCAGACACCTGCTGAATCAGAAGACACGTCAGGCGATACAACAAACTCTGATAATAACCAGGACATAGATGTGGTGCCGGTGGATACGGAAATCAGCTTTTCAGTCGTAAATGAGGGTACCTCGAACAGTACACAGGCGGTGATCACAGCACCGGTTAAAGGTGCGGTACCAGTCACAGAAATAGATGCGGCTGACGGAACTTATAAAGGAGTGATCACGTGGAATCCAAATGACAGCACTTTTGCAGCGGATACAGCGTATCAGGCACTTGTCCTGCTTTCTGCTTCAGATGGATACTGCTTTACGGCATCCAGTGTCCTGGGAACGACAATTGGAACAATATCCGGTATACAGGTGACAGATAATGGTAAAACACTGGAATTCCAGATTGCTTTTCCACAGACAGCACCGGACACTGATGACAGTAAAAAACAAGATAACGGAAACAGTGAGAGCACAGATACTGATGGCAGTGGCAATGGCAGCAGCAATGAGAATAATGGCAGCCAGGGCAATGCACAATCAGGAAATGACGGCAATACCGGTGACACATCTGAGAACAGTCAGAATGCTTCAGGTGATGCAGCTTCCGGAAATGCAGGCGGAACAGGACAGAACGGTGGAACTTCAGGAACGGACGGAACTTCATCACAGCAGAGTTCAGCGGCTTCGGATTCCACAGACAGTTCGTCGCAGACAGAATCGAGTCAGTACAGTACAGATGTAACAGCATTTACGGTTTCCTCGAATGAAAATATGTGTCTGTCAGTCAGCGTGGATGAGCTGGATATCAATTCTGTAGAAACCGGACAGACGGCAGTGGTAACCTTTGATGCGATTGAAAACAAAGAGTTTGAAGGTGAAGTAACCAAAATTGGAAATACTGCAAGTGTAAATGGCGGTGTTGCAAAATATACAGTAGAGATAACAATTCCAAAAGATGATGAGATGAAACAGGGCATGAATGCCTCTACAACGATTACAACGGAAGAACGGAAAGATGTTCTCACACTTCCGATGAACGCACTGCAGGAACAGGGAGACAGAACGTTTGTTTATACTGAAAAGGACTCCGAAGGAAATCTTTCCGGCGAAACAGAGATCCAGACCGGACTGACAGATGGAAGTACTGTTGAGATCACGGAGGGACTTGAAGAAGGCGATACGGTATATTATATGCGTTCGGACAGCAGTCAGTCAGGCAGCAGTTCAGAAATGCAGGATATGTCAGGAGGCCCTGGCGGAGACATGGGTGATATGGGAGACTTCGGAGGAGGCTCAGGCGGAAACTCTGGAGGAGGTCCCGGAGGAAATGGCGGCGGTGCTCCTGGGGGCGGCCAGGGCGGCCCGGGAATGTAAGGCGGTGATCGTATGTTTTTTCAGTCAGTAAAAATGGCATGGCATGCAGTCACAGTAAATAAATTGCGTACATTTCTTACCATGTTGGGAATCATCATCGGAGTTGTGGCGCTGATCGTACTGGTATCCATCGCAGATGGAGCGACCAATTCTGTGACAGATGAGATTTCCGGTATGGGATCCAGCTATCTGACGGTCAGCATCACGGATGATAAAGAAAATCCGCTTCGTTTAAGCGAAATGTCAGATTTTGCAGAACCGGATGAAATTGAAGCTGTGGCACCTTTTTCAATGACCAGTGTAACTGCAAAAAATGGTTACACCAGTGATTCAATGACATTGATCGGAACGACCGGCAGTTATGCACAGATCCAGGATATGGAGCCTGCATACGGACGTTTTATCATGAATGCAGATGTGGAAAACAATACCTATGTAGTTGTTCTTACTTATGATACAGCAGTAGAGCTTATGGGAAGAGCAGACGTGACCGGAGAAAAGGTTTCTCTGAATGGACAGAGCTTTCTGATCATTGGCGTTTTAAGTGAAGAAAGCAGTTCGTCACTTACAGGAAATACAGGTTTTGTAAGCAGCAGTTCGGATGATGACTCTTCAGATACCACTGTAAATCTGGAAGGCTATATACCATATTCCACGATGACCAGAATAGCAGATAATATTCTTGATGTAACGCAGTTTTATGTGTCAGCTTCGGATATGCAGACACTTGATTATGCAGAAAATGCATTGACAGAGCTTCTTCTGGAACGATTTGGAAATGATGAAGATGCGTTTACTGTAACGGATCAGTCCCAGATAATGGACACTATGGAAAGTGTAAATAATACGATGTCACTGATGATCGGAGGAATCGCGGCAATCTCACTTCTGGTCGGAGGTATCGGAATCATGAATATCATGCTGGTTTCTGTGACCGAACGAACAAGAGAAATCGGAATCCGTAAAGCAATCGGTGCAAAGAAAGGAATGATCATGCTTCAGTTTCTGATCGAGGCACTGATGGTCAGCTTCATGGGATGTATGGCAGGTATCGGAATCTCATGGGTAATCTTAAAAACTGCGGGAATTTTTATGGATACCATGCAGTTCCAGATGGATATGCAGGTAGTATGGATATCTGTGGCTTTCTCGGCAGTGATCGGCATTGTATTTGGGCTGTATCCGGCGGGAAAAGCAGCCGCAAAGAAGCCGATCGAAGCACTTCGTTATACCGGATAAAATATATAAGTACCAGGCTGCTGTGAACGGAAAAACAGCAGCCTGTGTCGTTTTCAGGAAGAAACTGTCGAACGAATTTTCTTGACCGAAAAGACAGCAAAAAGCTATAATATTCCTGTCAGTAAAAACAGTACTGGAAAAAATTACTTGACATATCTACGCATATTAAATATAATTTGCTTATGCATTACAAAAATGTTACAAATAAAATAAATTATGAAAAAAAGACATAATGAAAATGCAAGGAATGTTTGAGTATGAGAAAAACTAGATTGACAGGAACCCATAACGAAAAGGATAAAAGCGGCAGAGAACATAATTCTTCTCTCCATAGCTTTGTTTCTCTGAGTATCTGTGCCCTGACAGTGATCGCCGTGACAGGTGGATGTAAGCTGGCAGGAACTGAGAAACACAAGGTATATGCCGCTTCAGAAAACGAAAGCAGCAGCCTGTACAGTGAGAGCGTGGATTACGATCTTCCGTCCGGGATTGCAGGAGTGGTTTCCGGAGTCAATGCAACACCGGCAGCAGGTTCAACAGTAAACCGTATCGGGATTTCCTGTGATGACGTGATCGTTGGACAGCGTGTGCAGAAAGTTACAAGCAGTGCGATAGAAATGAATGTCAGCGAATCTATGGCGACGACTGTGGATACGTTTGATGCAAAGGTTGTTTCCGCATCATCTTCCGCAAAACTGATGTCAGATGAGGATTATGAAAATCTTCTTCAGATTGTGGAGGCAGAAGCGGGTACGGAAGACCTGAAAGGAAGGATCCTGGTTGCAAATGTTATTATGAATCGTGTAAAATATTCGGAATTTCCGGATAATGCGACAGATGTGATCTGGCAGTACATAGACGGTGTAGCACAGTTTTCACCGATCGCAGATGGAAGAATCTCCGAGGTCGTACCATCTGATGAAACAAAAGAAGCAGTGAAACAGGCACTGGAGGGTGTTGATTATTCTGAAGGAGCATTGTTCTTTATTCAGAGATCTGCGGCTGCGAAAAATAATATCCAGTGGTTTGATAAAAATCTTACAAGATTATTCAAACACGGAGTACATGAATTTTATACATATCCGGAAGAAGCACAGCAATAACAGCTGCCATTCATAAATTGTATAAAGAG
>CAVFJK010000172.1:3938-4811 GCA_963622815.1 Ruminococcus bicirculans (ex Wegman et al. 2014) | reverse complement strand
GTACAGGTTGCAGTTCTCACAGCAAGAATTCAGGAACTGACAGAGCATTTACAGACACACCACAAAGATCATCATTCCAGACGTGGTCTGCTGAAAATGGTTGGTCAGAGACGTGGGCTTCTGGCATACCTGAAGAAAACAGACATCGAAAGATACCGTGCACTGATTGAAAAATTAGGTTTAAGAAAATAATTAGTATACGGACGGGGCGGATAACCATCCGCCCCATTTTTACATGTTGCAGTTTTTATGTTCATAGCGGAAGTTATAACAGAAGTTATTTCCGAGACTACTGAAAAGTCCATTGAGTGCAGTGGCTTTTTCAGTTGTTTCGGACTTCTGAATGACCCGGTTGCTGTGAACGGAGTGAACAGTAACAATTAACACAGATTTTAAAGGAGAAAAAGTATGTACAAAAGTTATTCTATGGAATTAGCCGGCAGAACACTGACTGTAGATATCGGTCGTGTTGCAAAGCAGGCAAACGGTGCAGCTCTGATGCATTATGGTGATACAACTGTACTTTCCACAGCAACAGCATCCAAAGAGCCAAGAGAAGGAATTGATTTCTTCCCGCTGAGCGTTGAATATGAAGAAAAAATGTATGCTGTAGGTAAGATCCCTGGAGGATTTAATAAGAGAGAAGGAAAAGCAAGCGAGCATGCAATCCTGACTTCCCGTGTAATCGACCGTCCGATGCGTCCTCTGTTCCCGAAGGATTACAGAAACGACGTAACGCTGGTAAACATGGTTATGTCTGTAGACCCGGAATGTAACCCGGAAATCCCGGCTATGCTTGGCTCTTCTATTGCAACCTGCATTTCCGATATCCCGTTTGATGGTCCGTGTGCAACCACACAGGTAGGTCTGATC
>CAVFJK010000172.1:0-3928 GCA_963622815.1 Ruminococcus bicirculans (ex Wegman et al. 2014) | reverse complement strand
ATGGCGAATTCATCATCAACCCGTCCCTGGCTCAGAAAGAACTTTCTGATCTTCAGCTGACAGTTGCTTCCACAAGAGAAAAAGTTATCATGATCGAAGCCGGCGCAAACGAAGTTCCGGAAGATACCATGATCGAAGCAATCTATAAAGCACATGATGTAAACCAGGAGATCATCCGTTTCATCGATAAAATTGTAGCAGAATGCGGAAAAGAAAAACATCTGTATGCTTCCTGTGCAGTTCCGGAAGAACTGTTCGAGGCAATCAAGAAGATCGTTCCGGCTGAAGAAATGGAAGAAGCTGTCTTCACAGATGACAAACAGACAAGAGAAGAAAATATCCGTGAGATCACAGCAAAACTCCAGGAGGCATTTGCAGACAATGAAGAATGGCTGGCAGTTCTTGGCGAAGCAGTATATCAGTACCAGAAGAAGACTGTTCGTAAGATGATCCTTAAAGATCATAAACGTCCGGACGGTCGTCAGATCACACAGATCCGTCCTCTGGCAGCAGAAGTTGATATCATCCCGAGAGTACATGGCTCTGCTATGTTTACCCGTGGACAGACACAGATCTGCACAATGACAACTCTGGCTCCTCTTTCCGAGGCTCAGAGAATCGATGGACTTGATGAGTTTGAAACATCTAAGAGATACATGCATCATTATAACTTCCCGTCTTATTCTGTAGGTGAGACAAAACCATCCAGAGGACCGGGACGTCGTGAGATCGGTCATGGTGCACTGGCAGAGAGAGCTCTTGTTCCGGTACTTCCGTCAGCAGAAGAGTTCCCATATGCAATCCGTACTGTATCCGAGACATTTGAATCTAACGGATCTACTTCTCAGGCAAGTATCTGTGCATCTACTATGTCCCTGATGGCAGCAGGTGTACCGATCCGCAAACCGGTTGCAGGTATTTCCTGTGGTCTGGTAACTGGTGCTACAGATGATGATTACATCGTTCTGACAGATATCCAGGGTCTGGAAGACTTCTTTGGAGATATGGACTTTAAGGTTGCAGGTACACATGATGGTATCACAGCAATCCAGATGGATATTAAGATCCATGGTCTGACAAGACAGATCGTAGAAGAAGCAATCCGCAGAACAAAAGAAGCGAGAGAATATATCCTTACAGAGGTTATGGAGAAATGCATCGCAGCTCCTCGTGACCATGTAAATAAATATGCACCGAAGATCGTTCAGATTCAGATCGATCCTCAGAAGATCGGCGACGTAGTCGGACAGAGAGGAAAGACTATCAATGCGATCATCGAGCGTACCGGTGTACAGATCGATATTACAGATGAAGGTGCAGTATCTATCTGTGGTGTTGACCAGCACGGCATGGATGAAGCAAAGAAAATGATCAAAACAATCGCAACAGACTTTGAAGCAGGACAGATTTTTGAAGGTACTGTTGTAAGCATTAAAGAATTTGGCGCATTTGTTGAGTTTGCTCCTGGTAAAGAGGGAATGGTTCACATTTCCAAGATCAGTGATCACAGAATCAACCGTGTAGAAGACGTTCTGACACTTGGCGACAAGGTAAAAGTTATCTGCCTTGGAAAAGACAAGATGGGAAGAATGAGCTTCAGTATCAAGGATGTACCGGAAGAAGCATAAGTATGAGATACCATAATATAACCAGGGATGATATGCTGAACGGAGACGGACTCCGGGTGGTACTCTGGGTTGCCGGCTGTAATCATTGCTGCCGGGAATGCCAGAATCCGGTCACCTGGGATTCGAATGGAGGTCTTCCGTTTACGGAAGCAGAAGAAGCAGAGATCTTTACAGAACTGGACAAAGACTATGTCAGCGGAATTACTTTCTCCGGAGGAGATCCGCTGCACCCGTCCAATATTTCTGCGGTTACTGCTTTTGCTAAAAAAATTAAAGAAAAATATCCAGATAAAACGATCTGGCTTTATACAGGTTCTTCATGGGAAGAAATCTGCAACGAAAAGATCGTACAATATCTCGATGTCTGTGTGGATGGCGAATTTCAGGTTGATAAAAAAGATACTTCTCTTCGCTGGAAAGGTTCATCCAACCAGCGCGTGATAGATGTTCCTTCAACACTTCGTGAAGGTAAGATTGTTTTACACTGTTCGAATTAAAGTGCAGTGAAACGAAACATATGGTCCGTTTCAGACGGACACACAGGAGGCAGCATGAGACGAATTGCAAAATTTCATAAAGTAAGTCCGGAGCAGTTTGAAAAGGACTGGATAGATACATTTCCGACAGCGGATGAGAAAGAAGTACAGGAGGTTTACGAGAAACTTCGTCTTCCTGTAAGAGCAACTGCCGGAAGTGCAGGATATGATTTCTTTGCGCCTGCAGACATTACGCTGAATCCGGGAGAGACAGCAAAGATTCCAACCGGTATCCGTGTGGAGATGGAGCAGGACTGGGTATTGAAATGCTACCCTAGAAGCGGACTGGGATTTAAATTCCGTCTGCAGCTGAATAATACCGTAGGTATCATTGACAGCGATTATTTTTATTCTGATAATGAAGGGCATATTTTTGCGAAGATCACAAACGACAGCAATGAAGGAAAAACAGTCAGCATTCAGGCTGGAACAGGCTTCATGCAGGGGATTTTTGTAGAATATGGTATTACTGTAGATGATGAAGCTACCGGAATCCGAAATGGTGGATTTGGAAGCACTACAGAAAAGAAATAATAACTAAAATAAATGGAGACTTAAGACCGAAGTGGTTTAAGTCTCCATTTTTTGTAAAATGATTGTCCGCAGGTAAGATTATTCCAGTGGTTCACCGGCTGCTTCTGCCTTACGTGCGTTTTCAATAACGGTGTCAAAAGCCTCGGCAGCATTTCCGTATTCCTCATCGTCTTCAATGTTGGCAAGAACCGGATCACCTTTTTCTGTGCGGGAGAATTTATAGAGATAAACTTCTCCGTTCTGGTTCTGTCCATTTTCATCAAGTGGAAGCAGAGCAATGTATTCCTGTTTTTCTACCGGAAATACAGTCAGGATCGCACATTCGATCTCTGTATCGTCGTCCAGAGTCAGTGTGATCGTGTTATGGTTCTCTGGAGAAGTGCTTCCGCAGTCCAGTCCGCAGGAAGCACAGTCGCTAGGTGCACAGCTTCCGTTTTTGAATTCTTCACTCATTTGGTTGTCCTCACTTTGTTTTCATTGACTGTTTTAAACAGTCGGGGTTGTTCTTTATTCTACCAGATAACAGGCTTTAATACAATGAAAAAGCCCGAAAACGGAGTAATTTCCTATAAAGTAAAAAAATGTGTTTAAACTGACTCGTGAATCATGTATAATAGAAATATCAGACATTTGATCGATTTGAAGGAGTAAATGAGACAATGAAATGTATTTCATGGAATGTGAATGGAATCAGAGCCTGTATCACAAAAGGTTTCGAAGATAGATTTAAAGAACTGGATGCAGATATTTTCTGCCTACAGGAGACGAAGTGCCAGGAGGGACAGGTAAAGCTGGAACTTCCGGGATATCATCAGTACTGGAATTATGCAAACAGACGCGGTTATTCAGGAACAGCAGTGTTCACAAAGAAGGAGCCGCTTAACGTGACAAAGGGCATTGGAATTGAAGAGCACGATAAAGAAGGTCGTGTAATTACACTGGAATTTGAGGAGTTTTATTTTGTGACCGTGTATACTCCGAATTCACAGAGTGAGCTTAAGAGACTGGAATACCGTATGGAGTGGGAAAGAGATTTTCTTGATTATCTTTTGAAATTGCAGGAAAGTAAGCCGGTGATCTGCTGTGGAGATCTGAATGTGGCACATCAGGAGATCGACCTGAAAAATCCGAAAACAAACCGCAAAAATGCCGGTTTTACGGATGAAGAGCGTGCCTGCTTTACAAAAGTACTGGAGAGCGGATTTATTGATACGTTCCGTTATTTTTATC
>CAVFJK010000171.1:18858-19340 GCA_963622815.1 Ruminococcus bicirculans (ex Wegman et al. 2014) | reverse complement strand
GCACTGCACAGATCACATGCAGTACCTCTTACAAAAGGTCTTATTCTGTTATATTATGAGATAAAAAGTCCATAAATTCCAACAAAGGAGAACAGTGCCAGAACCGCCAGCGCGATAAAGGATACCGCAAACAGTTCCACAAACATCCTGTTCTGAGGGAAACGCTCTTCTGCATTTTCCTGCTGAGAAACGCCTGCCATAATGAGGGCTCCTGTTGTGGAGATCGGGGTAAAGCCGGATACAGTTCCACCGATGACGATAACGGCTACCAGTTCCAGTGCACTCACGCCAAGTCCACCTGCCAGTCCACTTGCGGTCGGAATCAGGGCAGGGAATACTACACCAAGTCCGGAACTGAAGAAGGACATCAGTCCGGCTGCAATTGCCATGATCATCGCTGCGGTACGTTTGCCCATGATGGCTTCGAGTGCAGATACCATGATGTCAATACCACCGGAAATGGAAATAATGTTCATCAGGAT
>CAVFJK010000171.1:16798-18848 GCA_963622815.1 Ruminococcus bicirculans (ex Wegman et al. 2014) | reverse complement strand
ACACCAAGTACCATAAGGATAACATTCCACGGAATTGCTGCGATTGCTTTTTTCTCATCACCGCATCCAAGGATCAGAAGGAAAGATCCGATCATAAATCCTGTCAGACCGACATTCCAGGAGAAGAACAGCGCGCCAACTGCCAGAGCAATAAGTCCAAGGATAGAAAGCCACTGTTTTCCGCTGAATTTCGGAAGTTTTTCTTCTGTTCCAGTTGCACTTTCATCGATTTTCCAGCCTTTATAATAAATATATACAAGTACCATAACAACCAGAGCTGTGATGATCATTGCGATCATAATCGGGATTGTATTTCCTTCCAGTCCCTGTTCTTCCATCAGTTCTCTTACAACAGCTGATTCCGGAGTCAGAGGACTCATACGACCGGACATAACGCCAAGGTCGCCGATGATCGCTGTCATGATCGGATTGACACCGGCAGATACAGCTACCGGGATTGCAATGACAGGAACGATCGCCAGAGACGGGATTGCGCCAGGGCCTACCGCACAGATGGCAAATCCAAGAACATACATCACAAACGGGATCAGATGTTTTTTCTTACCAACGATGCCTACCATCTTTTTTGCCAGAAGTTCCAGTGTTCCGTTGCCACTGATCACCGCAAACAGGTAAGTAATTCCTACCATCTGGATAAACAGAGAAGAACTGAAACCACTGAGGATTTCTTTTGTATCAATTCCGTAAACGACGCCCAGGATCATCGCAAAAGCCACGCAGATGATACCAACATTACAGTTTCTTGCAAATCCGATTACGATGGCTGCAAGAAGAAGGATCAGGGAAATTAAACCAAGGTTCATATATGCCACCTCCTATCGAAATGTAATACAGACAGGGCTCTCGGTCGGGATGATTCTGCCTGTATAAGTCATCAGTCCGGTCTCAGAATCCAGCTTCATCTCTACGATGGTGTCACTGTCTTCGTTTGCCATATAGAAACGGCTGTAATCCGGGTTAAAGGTGATAAATCTTGGTGTCAGGCCAAGAGAAGAATAATAGCCAAGTTCTGTCATATAACCTGTATTCTGGTCAATGCGATAAACAACGATGGACTCGTGGATGCGGTTGGAACCGATCAGAATCTTTCCTTCTTTGTCAAGAAGAGACGCACTTGCCTGTCCTTCTCCTGTATAAGTTGCAGGAAGAGACGGAAGGTTCTGCATTGCTGTCAGTTTTCCGTTCACATCATCAAACTGCAGATACGTCATCTTGTTTCCTTTTTCGTTGATGAGATATACATAACGGTTGTTCGGATGAATGGATACATGTCTTGGTTCATCGTATTCTCTGGAACGATAGGTATCTGTTTCTGTCAGGGTTCCGTCTTCCGGGTTAAATCGGAATACTTTTACCTGTCCATACCCCTGTAATCTTCCCTGTGTTACAACAAACAGGAATTCTTTTTTCTGATCCCAGATGCACTGGTGTGCGAAAGAAATTGTGCCTTCTTTTTTGCCTTCGAGATGTGTGGTATGTACGATCTCTCCAAGAGTTCCATCGCTGTTTCTTCTGATCACATAGACTGCTCCGCCCTGCAGGGCAGCTACCACGATGTACTGGTTTGTCTTATCCGGAGTGATAAATACCGGATTCTTTCCGCCGATATCGATAGTGTTCATATGCTCCAGTTTTCCATCCTCAAGAATGCGGTAACTGCTGACTTTTGTGATATCACCATGTACGGAATAAAGATATTTCTCTTCCAGATCCATGGTCTGATAGGACGGGTTCGGCTCTGTCTCAAGACACTGGATTTCCTTCCAGTCGCCGGTGCTTTCTGAAATCTCGTAAACTTTCAGCCCTTTTCCTCTTGCGTTCCTTTCTCTTGTTGTACGACATCCTACGTAAGCGTATTTCATAAGTTTTTCCTCCTTTTGATAGATGCGTTTTTCCTATCAATCTGTTATAAAAATTATATGAAACATGAATGTCAAATGGAAATTCACATACTGACTGAGAAAGGCATTCCAAAACGGAATGCCTTTTATTCTTCAATCTTGTTTACATGATAGTAGTCCTCTACCAG
>CAVFJK010000171.1:10730-16788 GCA_963622815.1 Ruminococcus bicirculans (ex Wegman et al. 2014) | reverse complement strand
CTACCAGCGAGATAAAATCCATGATATCCTGGCTCTTATAACACTTCTCTGAATACATCATCCAGACTTTTCTTGTGATCGGCTGATCATTCTGGTCATACAACGGGATCAACTGCACATGTTCTCTCTTAACACGCCATTTATCGCCAAAAAGAAAAGTAATTCCAAGTCCGTTCTCTACCATCTCGATCGCGATATCTGAATGCGGTACACGATATGCCTCATGCGGCAGGCTTCCAAAATGAATCTTCCACCATTGATTGACAAGGCTTGCCACCATCGGGTTCAGATAGGATTTAATAAGCGGCTGCTGACTGACATCATCCAGCTTCATTGCCACCGGAAGTGCAATATAAAGTGCCTCCTCAAACAGACATGATTTCTCACCCAGATACGGGAAATCCCCGCAGATAATGCTGATGTCAAGTGATCCGTCCACGAGCTGCTGGATCAGAAGGTCACTGGAGTTTGGAACGGTCGTAATCTGCAGGCGGTCATATTTTTCTTTATATTCTTTGAATAATTTCGGCATGTGGAGTCTCGCAAAAGAATTTGGGACGCCAATCCGGAGGTACTCTCTGCTCGCCCTTTTTTCCGAAAAGTGCTCTTCAATCTCCTGAAGAAAATCCAGCATGATACTTGCTTTTTTTACCAGGTAATGTCCGTCTTCTGTAAACTCTACGCCCTTGCTCGTGCGCCTTACAATCTCAATATTCCACTCTGTCTCCATCGCCTTAATCCGCTTTGTCAGGGCAGACTGTGTCATATAAAGTGTCTCTGCTGCCTTGGTCATACTGCGTTTTTCGTATAATACCGTCAGTATTTTCCAGTCTATATCTTTCATATCTTATTTTCCCTTAAGTGCAACTTCTTTTTCTATATAATCGATAAAATCCTCCAGAACGCGGGTGATCCGTTTATTCTTGGAGTAGATGAACCAGGTATTTCTGGTCACGCTGCTGCCGTCTCTGTTCTTAAGTGGTGTCAGACAGAGATCATACGTATTCTCGAAATTATCCGGAAGGAAACAAATCGTATAACCCAATCCCTTATGGATCAGCTGCCAGGAAACATCGATATATCCAACGATCATACTGCCCGGTGCCTCACTTCCAAACCAACCCTGCCACCAGTTATCAAGAAGTTCCTTCGTACGATCATTCGTCTTATACCCGATCCGCTGCATCTTTGGCAGCATGTCAAAATCCACCGGTTCTTTTGTAACAAGATAAGCCTCATTTTTTCCGATCAGCGTTTTATTCACCGCTCCGTCGTAATCGCCCCGAATAAATCCTACATCGATCGAGTCCTCCAGCATCTTGCGGAAAAGGATGTTGCTCTGCTCATTGATAATATTGAATTCTACATTCGGATGCTTCTGTTTATACTGGACAAGCAGATCAGTCAGTGTGTATTTACTGTAAGTATAAGAAGAACCAATGGTAATCACGCCCTCGGAATTTTCCTGGAATTCTTTAAGTTTTTCTTTCGTCTTTCGCAGGAATTCAAGATACTCTCCTGCCTGTTTTCCCAGAAATTCTCCCTCTTCTGTAAATTCCAGTCCCTTCGGGGTACGGTTTACGATCGTTACCTGAAACTCTGATTCCATATGCTGCAGACGTTTTGTAAGAGAAGGCTGTGTCATGTACAGAAGATTTGCCACCTTTGTCATATTCGGGTTTTTGTATAATTCGTAAAGGATCTCCCAATCTGAATCTTTCATAGCCAGTGCTCTCCTTTGTTTATATTTTTATCGGATCTTTCCTGTATCACGTACAAATTCACATAGCTGTCTTATGCCATTGTAACACAATCCGACATTTTTTCTCAACACAAAAGGCAGGATATCTCATAAAAGATATCCCGCTTTTTGTGATAAATGAATGAATATATGTTTTCGATAATTCGTTTGGAGGCTTTTATCAATTAATTCTGTGACTGATCTGTTATTTATTTTTTGAGACCGCGGATGGTATCGAGCAGATAATCGGTGAATTCTGCTGCACTTGCATCTTTTGTCTCGGTTGTGACAACGAGTTTCTTTTCTGTTACGGTGCAGATCTCAAGCGCTTTCTCGAGGATCGCATTTCTGTCTGCATAGCCGATGTGAATCAGCATCTGTCCGACTGCACGGATCAGGCTGCATGGGTTTGCATACTCACCTCTGCCATGGGACATCAGATAAGGAGCAGTTCCGTGGATGGCTTCAAACAGTGCATACTGATTTCCAATATTGGAGGAGCATGCAGTTCCAAGTCCGCCAGCGTGTTCTGCTGCTACGTCTGTTACGATATCGCCGTAGAGGTTCGGAAGCACGATAACTTCAATGCCCTGGTTAAAGGACGGATCGAGCATTTTTGCACACATTGCATCTACAAGGCGTTCCTGGATCTCAATCTCCGGATACTCTTCTCCGACTTTGCGGACAGCTTTGATGAAGTTTCCGTCAACCAGTTTGACAATGTTTGCTTTTGTGACGATGGTGACATTCTTTTTGCCATTTTTGCGTGCAAACTCAAAAGCTGCTCTTGCGATGCGCTCGCTGCCTTCTTTTGTCTGTACCTTGAAGTCTACGGCGATGTCATCATCTACCTGGATTCCTTTATTTCCCCAGATATATTCTCCCTCGATGTTCTCACGGAAGAAAGTCCAGTCGATGTTTTTGTCCGGAATCTTGATCGGACGGACAGCTGCAAACAGGTCCAAGCTTCTTCTTAAAAGGCTGTTTACGCTGACAAGGTTCGGAAGTCCGTCACCGGCTCTCGGAGTTGTCATCGGTCCCTTTAAAAGGACATGGCATTTCTTTACTTCTGTCAGCACTTCTTCCGGAAGGCTTTCCAGTTTTGCGACACGGTTTTCGATGGTAAGTCCTTCAATCTCACGTACTTCGATCTTTCCAGCTTCAATCTCATCTTTTACCAGTTCGTTCAGTACGCGGAGTCCCTGTTTCATCAGGATCGGTCCTACGCCGTCTCCCGGGAGAACACCTACTACGATCTTGTCAAGTGCTGCAAAATCTGTAGGTCTGGAAGATTCTTTCATTGCCTCGATGCGAGATTCTTCTCCTTTTAACAGTTCTCCAAATTTCTCCTGTGCGATTTTAATATCTTCTGCCTTCATATTGTCGGCTCCTTTCTATTTTTCCTGTGCTGCGAGCTGTTTCTTGAGGAAACGGAGCTGTCCGCCGCTTAATACAACTTCTACTTCATTATCAGAAAGATCCAGATTTACAAAGAAGGAAAATCCTTTTGTCTTATCGAATACTTCTACTTTTCTTGTCGGAATCTGATCCAGAAGGTTGTTGATCTCCAGTTCATCTCCCTGATCGATCTTGTCATAGCTTGCCGGGTCTTCAAACAGCATCGGGATAATACCGTGGTTTACCAGATTTCCTTTGTGGATTCTGGCGATGCTCTTTGCGATCACACATTTGACTCCGAGGAACATTGGATTGATCGCTGCATGTTCTCTGGAAGATCCCTGTCCATAGTTTTCGCCGCCGATGATGATACTCTTGCCCATCTGTCTTGCACGTTCGGAGAAATCCGGTGCATAACGGTGGTAGCAGTATTTTGACATCAGCGGAATGTTGGATCTCATGCTGGAGAACTCTGCACTTGCCGGTGTGATATCGTCTGTGGAAATATTATCTCCACCTTTTAAGCTGACCGGAACACAGAGATGCTGCTGCGGTTCTTCCGGTACCGGAAGGAACTTGATGTTCGGTCCTTTGACGATCTCGATTTCCTTTGCCTCTTCTTCCGGAAGCGGTTTAATGATCATGGAATCATTGACGATATATTCTTCCGGCTCGTGGATCTCGGCGAGTTTCTTTACATCTTCTCCGAGAATATCTTCTGCGGATGCGAAAGTTCCTTTGATCGCGGTTGCTGCTGCGCTCTCCGGACTTACCAGATAAATCCTGGCTGTCGGGTTTCCAGCACGACCTTTGAAGTTACGGTTGGAAGTACGAACGGCGATTCCTTCTGTTGCAGGAGTCTGTCCGATCGCACAGCACGGTCCGCAGGCGATCTCAAGGATTCTGACTCCGGCATCGATCAGCATGTCGATGTATCCGTCACGGAGCAGTTCTTTATACGTCTGTCTGGATGCGATTCCACAGGTACAGCTTACGTTTTCATTTACCTGTCTTCCCTGGAAAACAAGGGCTGCTTTTGCCACATCTGCGTAGCTTGTGTTGGTACAGCTTCCGATGAATACCTGCTGCACCGGTTTTCTTTCAACATCTTTCAGCGGAATTACGTTATCCGGCTGGTGCGGACATGAGATCAGTGGTTCCAGTTCGCTTAAGTTGATCTCAATACGATCATCGTATTCTGCATCTTCATCCGGAAGAAGTTCTGTGTATGCGTCTTCTCTTCCCTGTGCCTTGAGGAATTTATGTACCTGCTCGTCTGCCGGGAAAATAGAAGTCGTTGCGCCGAGCTCTGCGCCCATATTTGTGATGGTCGCTCTCTGCGGAACTTCCAGTTTTGCTGCTCCAGGTCCTACATATTCATATACATTTCCAAGACCACCCTTGATGGAAACACGGCGAAGCATCTCAAGGATGACTTCTTTTGCATTGACGCCCGGTTTCAGTTCTCCGGTCAGATAAACCTGTACGACTCTTGGCATTTTAAGTCTCATCGGAACTCCTGTCATGGCTGTTGCCACATCCATTCCTCCGACACCGATGCACAGCATTCCAATGGAGCCGCCGTGTGGTGTATGGCTGTCACCACCCATGCTGATCTTGCCCGGTGCACCGAATCTTGCTACATGTACAGTATGGCAGATACCATTTCCAGGTCTGGATACATGTACACCGAATTTCTTTGCTGCTGACTGTAAGTAGATGTGGTCATCTGGTGTCTTGTTGTCCACATACAGAAGGTTGTGATCCAGGTAACTTACACTGCACTCTGTACGGATTCTGTCAAGACCAATGGCTTCAAAAGCCAGATAAGTCATGACTGCATTGATGTCGTGTGTCAGTGTCTGATCGACTTTGATGAAAACTTCTTCCCCCGGAACCATGCTTCCTGATACGTAATGAGATTCAATGATCTTTCTTGTTAATGACTTTCCCATTTGGAAAACCTCCTCGCATTTTTTACTGATCACGTTCGGCTAAAACGTTTGGTTTGTTCTTTATGTTTTTATTATAAGTGGTCATTTTCCAAAAATAAAATTGCTTCTGTCAATGCTCATATTCCATAAAAGAATGATGGCAGAAATGCAAATTTCCTTATGCATGAAAATCTTCCTTATTCTTCTGGGGTTTCCTGTGTATCCAGTCCTTCCATGTACCGGATCATACCCTGTGCCGCGATCTTTGCGCCTTCAACCGCATGAACAACGGTCTTGGAACCGGTCGTGACATCTCCGGCTGCAAAAACGCCCGGCTTTGTCGTCATTCCGTTTTCATCTACGATCAGAAGTCCTTTCTCAGATCCTTCCAGCCCTACGGTGGTACGGATCAGTTTTCTTCTCGGTCCCTGGCTGATGGAGATGATCGTGGAGTCTGCCTCTACCTGCTCTTCCTCTTTCTCATAGCCGATGACTTTTCCATTCTCGTCAAGAATAGAAGTACAGAAAACAGGACCCTTTTCTGTGATATACTGGATCGCTTTGCCAAAAACAAACTCAGCGCCATCAAGTTTTGCATAAGAGATCTCATGAGAACTTGCCGCTGCCCTGGTTCCTCTTGCATACAGCGTTACATGACGTGCACCATTTCGAAGTGCGGTTCTTGCCACATCCATCGCCGCATTTCCCATGCCGATGATCGCAACATTTTCACCCAGTTCATAACCGGATGGATTTGCCAGATAATCAATGCCAAACTGAACATTTCCGAGACATTCTCCGTGGATTCCCAGGTTCCTTGCTTTCCATACACCGGTTCCGACAAAGATGCTTGCATATCCGTCACGGAGTAGATCATCGATCTTTAAAACTGCACCGATCGTTGTATTCGGGCGTATCTTAATTCCCATATCCAATAATCTCTGTCTGTATCTGTCCAGAATGCTCTTTGGAAGACGGAACTCCG
>CAVFJK010000171.1:0-10720 GCA_963622815.1 Ruminococcus bicirculans (ex Wegman et al. 2014) | reverse complement strand
GCCATAACGCATGATGCCACCGATATCATCTTTCCATTCAAAAATCGTCACATCATATCCTGCTTTTGCCAGAATAATCGCCGCGGTCAGACCTGCCGGGCCGGCACCGATGACTGCCACACTTTTTCCTTTTTTATCCACTTTCGGAATCTCCATACGGTCAAGATAAGTGTCTGAAATATAGGTCTCTATACTGGAGAAATGCACCGGATTTCCTTTTCGTCCCAGTACACAGTTTCCTGCGCACTGCTGCTCGTGATTACAGACGATCGAGCAGATTACAGACATCGGATTATTTTCAAAAAGTTCTTTTCCCGCATCCATGACTTTGTTTTCCTTAAACATCTGGATGATATGCGGGATCGGTGTATGTACCGGACATCCCTTCTGACACATCGGTTTTTTACAGTTCAGGCAGCGATTTGCCTCATCAATGATATGCAGACTCATTTCCGTTCACCTTCTTCCATTATCACTCTCGGTAAGATTTCACCGGTTTCTTTCATTCTCTGGATGGTTCTTTCTTCCGCTTCAATCTTCTTACGGGCACGTTCCATCACGCCTTCTGCTTCTTCCGGTTTCAGTACCAGTACACCGTTGCAGTCACCTACGATAATGTCTCCCGGGCATACTTCCACGCCGCCACAGATAACCGGAACATTCAGTTCGCCAAGTCGTTCCTTACCGGCACTTCCCGGTGTGACTGCTTTTGCAAAGATCGGAAAACCAGCCTGTCGACATCCCTGAAGGTCCCGGAATGCACCGTCGATCACTACGCCCTCTGCTTCTTTCATTGCCGCACAGATACTTCTGTGATCGCCCCAGTAGGAGCCGTTGCAGTAACCTTTTCCGGCAATGACCATGACATCACCTTTTTTCATTTCCAGAATTCCATCCGGAACCAGTCCGCTGATACCGATCGGCGTCTTGACTGTGTATGCCGGACCTACGATCTTCTTGTAAGTAACTCTTTCCTGAATCGAAGAATCCATCGTATGATATTTTCCCGCACCAACGCCATCGCACAGTTCTGATGTTGTGAACTGTCTTAATTCTTCAATGATCTCTTCCAGTGTTTTTGCCATATCCCACACTCCCTGTTTTAACATTCTAAGATAACGGATTTTGTTTCTCCATTTATCCTTTTTGTTTTCTTACTTATATGATAACGTCCGGGATGACATTTGAAAAATTCATAAAAAGAATTCTCGTATAACTTTTGGGTATAGGTAAAAAACAGCAGAGCTCCCTATGCCAGAGATCTGCCGCTTTCACTACTGTTCCACTGCGATATTTTCCTGCACGTAGGCAGTAAAGGTACGCAGAGCACTGTATTTCTGGTCTTTTTCCGGATAAATAAACCAGGTATTCCGCATTACAGGTGTGCCATCTTTTAAGTAAAGCGGTGTCAGGCACAGATTATTTTCATTCTGATAATCTTTCGGAAGAAAACAGACCGTATAACCCTCATCTCTGCTCACGAGCTGCAGGGCCAAATCCAGATAACCCACCGTGCTTCCGGTGCTGGATCTTTCCTCAAACCATTCTTTCCACCAGAATTCCAGAAGTGCTACTGTCCGATTATTGGAACGGTAACGGATTCTCTCCATATATGGGAGGTCAGAAAGTTCCACGGGTTCTTTTGTTACCAGATACGCCTGATCTCTTTCTACAAGAATCCTGCTGACATCTACTTCATAATCACCCCGGATAAATCCGGCATCAATGCTTCCTTCCAGAACTTTCCGAAGAACGGCATCGCTTGGTGCATCCATGACATTTAACTGGATTCCCGGATTTTTTCTTGTAAAATCCAGAAGTGTGTTCGGAAGTTCATGCTGCATGTAGGTATAGGCCGCACCAAGTTTCAGGCTGCTCTGTTCTTCTTTCGTAAGTTCCAGTAGTCCTTTTTTGATCTTATCGTTTAATGCAAGGACTTCCTCCGCCTGCACTGCCAGATATTCTCCCTCTCTCGTGAATTTCAGTCCATGGGAGGTGCGCTCCACGATCTTTACCTGGAACTCTGCCTCCATATGGCGGATCCTTTTTGTGAGAGATGGCTGTGTCATGTAAAAAAGCCCTGCCACCTTCGTCATGCTTGGATTTTTATGAAGTTCATACAAAATTGCCCAATCGGAATCTTTCATCTGTTCTCATCTACTTTCTGATATATACTGTTCCATCCATGATTCTTCTTGCCGTTCTCTGTACTGCAACTGCAGGAACGTCTGTGCCTACTTCTGTCAGGTTGATCTCCGGGCACATGGTCATGATGCCACTTGGATGACCGATGCGAACATTCTCAAGAGAAGTGCCTTCTGCAACAAGTCCGTTTACAACGCTTCCCTCAAGTGCTGCTGCCACTGCGATAGAGCTTGCGGAGGTCAGCGGGCAGGCTTTGTGGCATTTGAATACAGAAATGACTCTCGCGCACACATCCATATCTTCTGCGTGAACTTCTGTGCCACCGATCTCTGTATAAGATTTTGGTGTTGTGACAAAACCGACCTTCGGTACTGCCGGGCTGTTGTCTGTGGCATCTTTTAAATCTTTCGCAAATCCCATCATGCAGGCTGCTGTGCCGCGGATTTTTTCCAGGACATCCATCAGCTCTGTGTTTGCGTTGACTTCCTCCGGAAGTTCAGTTCCAAGTGCGTGTACGTCTTCGGCACGTACCAGAACCATTGGGTTAGATACGTCAAGGATAGATGCCTCAATCTTACCAAGTCCCGGAATGTCCAGGACATCCATAACATTTCCGGTCGGAAGAAGTTTCCCTGTCTTTGCACCTGCAGGATTCAGGAATTTCACCTTAAGTTCTGCTGCTGTGCCGTCAACACCAGCGATATGGCAGTCGCCATCCTGTGCAAAGGTGCCGTTCTCGCATGGTACAGTTACATCAATATATTTGTCTGTATTTCTGTTCAGAAGATGTACGGTTGTGATCGGTTCCACAACTTTTACAAGTCCGGCCTCTACCGCAAATGGTCCGACAGCTGCTGTCATGTTGCCACAGTTAGATTTGTAGTCAACCTGTTCTTTTCCTACGATGACCTGTCCTACCAGATATTCAACATCAATACCTGGTTCTTCGCTTTTCCATACGATGACGATCTTGTTATTGGAGGAAACGGTTCCGCCAAGTCCGTCAATCTGCTTCGGATCCGGGCTTCCCATTGCCTGAAGAAAGATGGAATCCCACTCTTCTCTGTTCTCCGGAAGGTCTTCTTTCAGAAACATACAGCCTTTGCTTGTGCCACCTCTCATAAATACTGTTTTGAATTTTCTCATAATAATTTGTCCTTTCTTATTTTTACTTCAATATCTACGAATTGCTCCGCTGCTTACTATGTTAAATAACAGAAAATACCACACTCGCGATCAACAGTACGATCGCACCGCCGATGCGGGATGAGATCTGTGCGTAGCTGATCAGCTCCATTCGTTTTGCTGCACCGAGAACGGCAAGGTCTCCGGCACCGCCCATGTTGGTCATGCAGAGGCCTGCGGTAACTGCACTTTCTACCGGATAGAATCCTACAAACCATCCCATAACTGCTGCACCTACCATAGCACCGCAGACAACCATAATGATGATAAACAGGTTTGACGGTGTCAGAACGGAAAGCATCTGTTCAAAGTCGATAAATACGATTCCACAGCCGACCATCTGTACCCACACAAGCTTGCCGCCACAGAACTGCTGGCATCTCTTTGCACCCTGACAGAGATGTTCCGGAATCAGATTAAAAATCTTTGCAAGTGCCGTAAAAATGATAAGATATGCAAAGTTCGGGATCTTAACTCCAAAGATGGACGGAAGGATCTTGGATGCCATCAGAGTACCAAGTACAAAAAATCCGGATGTCAGGAAGATTCCTGCTGCAATATCGTCCATTGTGATCTTCTGTACTTTATTTTCTTTCTCTGTCTCCATCTGGACATTCTCATTGCGGAGCAGTTTGTCGCCACCTGAGATCTTCGGGAAACGGTTTCCAACTGCATTCAGAATTGCTCCACAAAGCACTGCCAGAATATTTCCGACTGCCAGGATTGCCAGTGCGAACGAAAGATAGGATGACGGGTCATTTCCTGTCACATCACCATAAACCTTTGCCATCGGGATTGCTCCGGCTCCGGCTCCGCCGCCCATCATCGGAAGCATGTAAGTTGTGATGACCTCCAGTGGAGTTTTTCCTATAAAGATTGCTCCAACAGAGGAAAAAACTGCCGCTCCTGCAATTGCTGACAGGATTGCCGGTATGTAACGGCTTCCTGATTTCAGAAGAACTTTACGGTCCATTCCAAGAAGACTTCCGACGATCATAATTCCAATAAACACATTCAGGAAATTATACTCATTCATCCATCCCTGAACGTTAGACACTACACTTTCCGGAAACATATTATAATATTTCAGAAGTCCGGAAATGATAAACGCAAATACCGCACCTCCACCACAATAGGTTTTCCAGACAGGTATCCTTTCTCCCACTTCTCCAAGAATGATTCCGAGAAGAAACATGATTGCGATTGCTCCGATCATTTCCACCGGCAGCACATCCAGACAGACACTTGCCAGGATCACTGCTGCAAAAAATGCGAATATTGGTAGTTCAATCCCATATACTTTATAACTTTTAACCTTCTCCATAAGTCCCTCCTTATTCGATTCCAAGCATCTTTGCCGGATTGTGTTTTGTCATGGTATCAATCTCTTCTTTTGTGAAACCTGCATCGTACAGATAATCGATATACTCCGGAATGGATTCATACCAGTATGGATTCTGCATCTGCCCGCTGTCAGATGCCACGATAAAGTGTTCACATCCGATGCGCTTCATAGTCTCTACATTCTCCGGAAGATTTTTCTTATACACGCCGCCCCCGATCGGCTGTGCATATTCCATTTCCAGAAGAACATCGTAATCTTTTACGATCTGCTCTCTTTCTTCCAGGGTCATTCCTACGATGTGAAATTCCGGATGTGTGATGACGATTTTTTTCACACCCGCATCTCTGGCAGCCTCGGATACCTTGAAACATTCATAAGAAGAAATATGTCCCGTTGCAAGTACTACATCATATTCTTTTACTAATTCAAAAACATCTTTCAGTTCCGGAATGATCTGTCCATCTTTCATAACTTCCACACCGCCGATCTTGCCGCTCTTACCAAAATGATTTGAAGAAGTGTTCGTCGGAAGCCATACGATCTTTGCTCCAAGTTTCAGTGCCGCCTCTGCCGCATATGGGTTGATGCCTCCGACAGTACGGTTAAGTGCGATTGCGCCAAACATCTCGAGATCGGAATCCGGATATTTCTCTTTACGGATCTGATTGACCAGTGTCGCTCTGTCCATGGTCGGTACGAGATGAGATTTAATGACCATCGCTCTGGTTCCAAGCTTCACACCTGCTTCCATCAGTTCCAGATCGTTCATCTTGCGCTGTCTTACATCCGGTGCCGAATGAATGTGAAGATCGATAATTCCTTTTGTACGTTCTGTATTCATTTTTTCGCTCCTTTACCACATATGTTATTCTCAATAACTTTTGTTGTGATTATTATATCTCAATCTCATTTGTTGTGCAATATCACATTTGTCAAAATCTAAAGTTTTGTTTTTGGCTGAATTGCACAAAAAAAGAAACAAAGATGCAGACTTCCTGTCTTAATAAATAAAACAGGTGAAATCTGCATCTCTGCTTCTTTCTGTTTTCTTTATAAAAAATACCTTTATTTTTCCAGGCTTTCGATCAGGTGGAATGCCGTATCGCTGTCTGTGACAAGCTCATTAAACAGACGTTTCTCTATTGTCTTGCAGATACAGTTCGCTTTATGTCTGCCGCAGGCAACAACCAGTCTGTGTGGTGTTTTCAAAATATCTTCAATGGATGCACCGACCAGTTTCCGGTTCAGGTCAATATCCGCCGGATTTCCTTCCTGATCCAGTACATATCCATACAGACTTCCAATACTTGAGGATTCAAACGCCCGGTCTTTCTCTGTCAAGTATTCCCGAAAGAGCGGATTGCTGATCGGAAGACTGGATTTGCCTCCAAGTCCACTTAAAAGGACATCCATCTTACCCATCTTCTCAAATGTTTCCCGCAGCATCGGTTCTCTGCGAAGTGCCTCTCTTGTCTCATTGCTGTTCACATAAACCGGTGCGTACAGGAAATGGTACGTTCCATTATAGGCAGTTGCGACCGTGCGCACCAGCTCCCTGGAATCTGTTGCTGGATTATTTGTCCTGAGCCCTCCCGTTATCTGTACGGAAACGACCGGATTATTTACTACGGACGGAAGCTGGCTGACCACGCTGTAGATCGTCTTGCCCCAGGTCAGACCAATCGTTGTCCCCGGCTTCAGAAGCCGCTGGAGATAATCTGCTCCAGCCTTGCCGACCTGTTTCATACTGTCAATATAAGAAGAATACTGGGTATTTACCACGATTGCTTTTTCCATCGGAAGTTTCTTCATAAGCTCTGCTTCCAGGGAAGAATTTCTCTCATTGGAATGATTGATCTTAATCTCTACAATCTGCTCATTGCGCGCATCCTGGATCAGCTTTGCAACTCGGAAACGGTTTGTCTCAAAATATTTCGCGATCTCAGACTGCGTCTTGCCCTGATTGTAATACATATCTGCCATCTCTGCCAACATGTCGTAACGTTCTTTTTCTGTTAAATGATCGATGTCCATCTATTTTACCTCTGTCTACCTTTGAGATTTTGAATCACATTTGTTGTTCTTGTATTCAGTGTAACTGATTTTTTCTCTTGTTGCAACTGAAAATTAAATTCCACTAAAAATCCGGGCACGACAAGAAGCCACAGGTTTCCCCATGGCTTCTTGTAACATATATGTAGAGTAGGTAAAGGTAATTGGCTTTTATAATTATTTTCTGCTTCTGTTGTAATTGATCAGGCAGCCGGCTTTGACGATCTTCTTCTCGTCTTCTGTCATATCTGCGACATACAGGGACAGTTCTTTGATCTCGTCACCAATCACGTATGCTTTGATATCTTTCATGTCACCGTCCAGAGCAGCTTTGACTCCTGGTACATAGATGTAATCTCCAACCTCGAAGTCCGGCTCGCCTTTCATCTGGAATGGGATCATACCCCAGTTCATAACGTTGGAACGATAACGTTTGGTTGCGTATTCTTTTGTGATGTTTGCAAGGCCACCGATGACACGCTGGCAGCTTGCAGCCTGCTCTCTGGCGGAACCATCACCTGGTT
Organism: Ruminococcus bicirculans (ex Wegman et al. 2014); assembly: GCA_963622815.1. GTDB lineage: Bacteria > Bacillota > Clostridia > Lachnospirales > Lachnospiraceae > Blautia_A. The sequence goes on along the minus strand of CAVFJK010000171.1, from coordinate 3,469 downwards.
TTACTGCATAGATCATGCTTCCGATCTCAGTTGCAGCCGGATCAACATTTTCCTGGCCTTTCAGTGTATGGATCTTTTCAAATACTTCTTTCAGTGCTGCATCTGTTTCAAACAGATCTTTTCCGGCAACTCTTGCTTTTTCAAGTTTATCTACTTCTTTGGAGCGTCCTACGTATTCCGGATCACGTCTGGACAGGGTGAACTCAGCCAGTCCAAGCGGGTTGGAACGGAAGGAGGAAGTCTCTCCGGATGGGATCAGCTCATCTGTGGTTGTTACAGGATCAAGGATTCTGGAGCATACTTTCAGAAGGATGTTGTCTGTCAGTGGGCTCATCTCCGGCCAGTCTTTGATGTTCGGTCCGTAAACAAGGTCTTTCTTCTCGTCACCTTTCTGGAATCCGTTATAAACTCTCTTCTTGTATACAGTATCATCGAAGGTGTATTCCGGAACATCTCCCCAACAGTCCAGAGTCTCTGCGGATGTCAGGATACCGCCGTTTGCTGCGGTTGCTGCGATGGAACGTGCATCCATGAGTGCAACGGCTGACATCTGTCCGTTTCCTGGCTTGCTTCCCTCACGGTTCGGGAAGTTTCTGGTTGTGTGGCGGATACTTAAGCCGTCATTGCAAGGGGTATCTCCTGCACCGAAGCATGGTCCGCAGAATGCGGTACGGATGATCGCACCGGCTTCCATAAGGTCTGCAATGTATCCCTGACGTGTAAGGTTAATGAATACCGGCTGGGAGGAAGGATAAACAGCGAGGCTGAATTCTCCGTCTCCGGTGTTTTTGCCTTTGAGTGCGTGTGCTGCCTCAACAACGTTTGTGTAGTTACCACCGGCACATCCTGCGATGACTGCCTGCTGTACCTGAAGGCCCTTGTCTGTGATCTTGTCAGCAAGATGGAACTGTGCCTTGCCCTGAGCTACTTTTGCAGCCTCTTCTTCTACACTGTGAAGAATGTCTTTCAGATTTGCGTTCAGTTCATCGATTTCGTATGTGTTACTTGGATGGAACGGAAGAGCGATCATTGGTTTTACCGTGCTTAAATCTACATAAACCACGCCATCATAATAAGCAACATCTGCCGGATTGAGTTCTTTGTAATCCTCGCCTCTTCCATGGATGGTCAGGAACTCTTTGGTATCCTCGTCTGTTCTCCAGATAGAAGAAAGGCAGGTTGTCTCTGTTGTCATAACATCGATTCCATTACGGAAGTCTGTTTTCAGGGAAGAGACACCAGGTCCTACGAATTCCATAACTTTATTCTTGACATATCCGTTCTTAAAGACTGCTCCTATGATTGCAAGTGCGATATCCTGTGGTCCAACCCACGGATTCGGTTTGCCGTCGAGATAGATTGCGATGACTTCCGGACATGCAACATCGTATGTATCACAGAGAAGCTGTTTTACAAGCTCGCCGCCGCCTTCACCGATCGCCATGGTACCAAGTGCCCCGTAGCGTGTATGGGAATCAGATCCGAGAATCATCTTGCCGCATCCTGCAAACATTTCTCTCATGTACTGATGGATAACTGCGATGTGTGGCGGAACATAAATTCCGCCGTATTTCTTAGCTGCGGAAAGCCCAAACATGTGGTCATCTTCATTGATGGTTCCACCTACTGCACAGAGTGAGTTATGGCAGTTTGTCAGAACATATGGGATTGGGAATTTTTCCATTCCGGATGCCTTTGCTGTCTGGATGATTCCTACGAAAGTGATATCATGGGAAGCCATTGCGTCAAATTTAAGTTTAAGGTTTTCCATATTTCCGGAAGTGTTGTGGGCTTTCATGATGTTGTAAGCCATGGTGCCTTTTCTTGCTTCGGATTTCTCAGCTTTCTTTCCTGTTAATGCTTCTACTTTTGCAGCCTCTGCTTCCGGTACGATCTCTTTGCCGTTTACCAGATATGCACCGCCGTCATATAATTTTACCATATAGTTTTCGCTCCTTTACTTTTTTAGAGTGTTTTGTTTCCCTTTGATGACTTTATTGTAGCGTAAAGGAGTGAATTTGACTAATTGTCAAAAAGAATGCTGTTATAACCTTTTATCATACTGAAATTAAAACGAATCTTCCCTATGGATAATAAAACACCTCCGATACTGAAACGGCTTCAGAGTCCAGAAATACTAAGAATATAACCTGTCTGTTAAAACCATAAACCAAAAGTACAAAACTCGCTGTCGCTCAGACATTGTACTTTTGATTCATAACACAGCCAGAACATATTCAAGTATTTCTATGAACTCTTGCAGATGTTTCTGTATCGGAGGTGTTTATATCCATAGTTCTTTCTTCTGTTTTAATTGGTTGGGGTGCGTCACGCTTCGCGCTGAGGAGCTGGGCATGCTTCACGCTAATTAGCTAATTAAAAACTTTTCATTTTTTATAAGGATGTCGGACAGTTTGCGCTTAGGTACGTAGTGTACGTCATTTTCATCGCGGTAGTAAGCAATACTCTCACCTTCTTCGATTTCTTTGATCACGATCTTCTCGGCGGGTTTTCCGAATGCCACGATCAGTACCGGTGCAAGGTTCTCTGCCAGATTCAGTTCTTTTTTCACAGAATCTGCATTGTAATTCCCAATCATGCATCCACCGAGGCCTTTCTCTGCTGCCGCAAGGAGCATAGTCTGTGCAACAATTCCGACATCTTTCTGGTATCTCGGAATCGAAGCTCCAAGATTCAGATCCTGACAGATGATGATAAATCCTGTCGGGCACATTCCCGGATGCGGAAGCTGCATCTGCTGAAGTGCTCTCGCCCAGTTCGTCAGCTTCTGGATACGGTCAACCTTCTCCTTCTCCCACGCCAGATAATACCGAAATGGCTGCGCATTCACACTGGACGGTGCAAAACGCGCACAGTCCACAAAATCTTCCAGTTCTTCTCTGCTGAAACGATAAGATTCATCGTATCCTCTGTAGCTTCTGCTTGCTTTTACAATATCTTTAAACATGTTTCTTCTCCCTTTACTTGCTCATCTCACTTACTGTACATTTACTTCTGTAATAGGATATTTTCCATATTCTTCATGAGCATTCCATTCTGCAATTGACAGAACATCAACTTTTTCTATCAGTTTTTTCCCCATTCCAATATTATTCTGCAATTCAAATGGTAGTTTTTGCTTCATTCTGTTTCGCAGTCTCTTTCGAGTAACGACATCTCCCTTTGGATACTCTAAAACATATATGTACTTCACAGGCTTTTGCTTATTTATCAAATATAAATAATGCAATGAATCATAAAATTTTTGTACAACTGCATTTACCTTTTTATCTTCTTCCGGTTTAAATGCACCCGGATTCTCTGCATTACTTATATTTGCATTTTTGTACTCAACCAGATACAACGAATCTATGCTCTCAATCAAAAAAATCACTGTCTTTCAGTTGAACGCCCGCATTATGATACACTTCATGAATCTGATCCGTCGCCCATACTGATTCAGAACAAT
>CAVFJK010000170.1:4604-6507 GCA_963622815.1 Ruminococcus bicirculans (ex Wegman et al. 2014) | reverse complement strand
AAGTATAAGGGAGGGACCAACGGTGGAAGCAAAACAGATTTCAAAAGCTGTGATCAAGAGACTGCCGCGATACTATAGATACCTTGGTGAGCTTCTGGAAGATAACGTAGAAAGAATTTCTTCCAATGATCTTAGTAAAAAAATGCGTGTTACAGCGTCTCAGATACGTCAGGATTTGAATAATTTTGGGGGATTTGGCCAGCAGGGCTACGGTTATAATGTAAAATATCTTTATACGGAGATCGGTAAGATCCTGGGACTGGATACGGTACACCCGATGATCATTGTGGGTGCAGGTAATCTGGGACAGGCACTTGCCAATTATGTAGAATTTGAGAAGAGAGGATTTAAGCTCGCGGGCATTTTTGATGTTAATCCGGTGCTTGAGGGAATTGCGGTTCGTGGAATCGAGATTCAGATGATCAGTGATCTTCCTTTCTTCATGAAAGAAAATAATATTGAGATTGCAATTCTGACACTGCCGAAGAATAAGGCACGTGATATGGCGGAGATTCTGATTGAAAATGGAATCAAGGCTATCTGGAATTTCGCACACATTGATCTGGATACTCCGGAGGGTGTGATCGTGGAGAATGTTCATCTTTCCGAGAGTCTGATGACCTTATCCTATAATCTCAGTCAGTATCGTCAGGAACATACAGAAGACGAGAAATAACAGAAAGTGAATAACTGCGCAGGACAGGCTGTTACCGTCTCCCGAAGAGGGGAGACTGCGTAATAGCCTTTTGTGCTATCCTGCAAAGTATAGATTAAGATGTAGCTGTTGAGGTGAAGAGATGAAGCAGATTGTTACCTGTAAAGAGATGAAAACTCTTGATGGAAACACCATTAATAAAATGGGGGTTCCGTCCTGTGTATTGATGGAACGGGCGGCACTTAAGGTAGCAGAAGAAATAGAAGCCAGACTGGAGGACAGAAAACATAAGGAACATATCCTCTGTGTCTGTGGAAGTGGAAATAACGGCGGAGATGGTGTGGCGATTGCCCGTATTCTGAAACTGCATGGCTATCAGACGAGCCTGTATCTGGTGGGAAATCCGGAGCACAGGACGGAGGAGATGCAGAGACAGCTGAATATTGCGGCTAATTATCAGGTACCGGTTGTGAATAACCTGGAAACAGAGGAATATACTACTATAGTAGATGCCATTTTCGGCGTTGGACTGAGCCGCCCGGTAGAGGGAAAATATAAAGATGTGATTGCTGCATTAAATCAGATGGATGCCTGGAAGGTAGCGGTTGACATACCTTCCGGAGTGAACGGCGATACAGGTGCCGAGCTTGGAATTGCTTTCCGTGCAGATCTGACTGTGACGTTTGCATTTCGAAAAGCCGGTTTATGTCTGTATCCGGGCAGGAAATTTTCTGGAAAAGTGGTTGTTGCGGATGCTGGCATCTATGAAAGTGACGAAGTTCAGGAACATTTATGGCAGACAGAAAAAGCGGATCTTACTTGCCTGCCGGGTAAAATACCGGATGGAAATAAGGGGACTTTTGGGAAGATCCTGATCGTTGCCGGAAGTCCTGGAATGTGCGGGGCTGCCTATCTCAGTGCCTCGGGAGCTTTTGCGACTGGCGCCGGAATGGTAAAGATCGTTACATCGGAAGAAAACCGGATTCCGCTGCAGACAATGTTACCGGAGGCGATGCTGGACTACGACGATGATTATGCGAAAGATTTTGACTGGTGTGATGTTGTGGTAGTTGGTCCGGGACTTGGCATTTCTGAAAAATCGGCAGATAAGGTACAATGGTTTCTGAAAGTCGCGATAGAAACAGGAAAACCTCTTGTGCTGGATGCAGATGGACTGAATCTGTTGGTACGTCATCCGGAATGGAAAGAATATCTTGCCGGACATGTGACACTGACACCGCATATGGG
>CAVFJK010000170.1:0-4594 GCA_963622815.1 Ruminococcus bicirculans (ex Wegman et al. 2014) | reverse complement strand
TGGGTGAGATGAGCCGCCTGACAGGAAAGACAGTGAAGGAACTTCAGATGGACCGTATTGTTGCTGCCCGTGAGCTGGCAGGAGAGACGGGGGCAGTATGTGTACTGAAAGATGCATGTACAGTGACTGCTGCACCGGACGGAACCGCATGGATCAGCCTGGAGGGAAATCCGGGGATGGCAACTGCGGGAAGCGGGGATGTGTTATCCGGAATTCTTGCAGGTGTGCAGGCGATGTTTCTACAGAGTAAAGATGTATCGAAAGATACAGGAAGTCGGGCCGCCCTTGGGGTCCTGATTCATGGAATGGCAGGAGATCTGGCAGCAGAAGAAGTCGGAATGGCGGGCATGAAAGCCGGAGATATTGTACGAGGAGCCGTAAAGGTTTTAAAATAAACAAGACACTAAAATATCTGAGTAGACCAGATAAGAAGAGGAGTGTATTATGAAGAAATTTGAGAGAGTCAAGGCAGTTGTTTCTCTGGATGCAATTGCTCATAACTTTGAAGAAATGAAGAAAAATATTGCAGACGGCACAAAGATCGTGGCAGTCATTAAGGCGGATGGTTACGGACATGGAGCGGAAGCAATCTCACGTCTTGTGGAAGGATACGATTATATCTGGGGCTTTGCGACTGCAACAGCAGAAGAAGCAATTCATCTGCGTAATGTAGGAGTTGAGAAACCGGTGCTGATCCTTGGACTCGTGTTTGAAGAACATTTCCAGGAACTGATCAAGAAAGAGGTACGTATGACTGTCTGTGAATATGGTATGGCGAAAGCACTTTCTGATGAGGCAGTCCGTCAGGGCAGACAGGTACATATCCATATTGCCCTTGATACCGGAATGAGCCGTATCGGTTTTACGGATAAGCCGGAAAGTGTTGATGTGATCAAAAAGATCGCAGCGCTTCCAAATGTTGAGATCGAAGGTATGTTTACACATTTTGCGAGAGCAGATGAAACAGATAAAGCTCCGGCAGTAGAACAGCTGAATCGTTATCTTGATTTTGCGGAGTTTCTGGAAAAAGCCGGCGTACAGATTCCTCTGAAACACTGTTCAAACAGTGCGGGAATCATTCGCATGCCGGAGGCAAACCTGAATATGGTCCGCGCGGGAATTACGATTTATGGTATTTATCCATCTGATGAAGTGGAGAGAGAGATTGTAAAACTGGAGCCGGCAATGGAACTGAAAAGCCATGTAGCTTATGTAAAAGATCTTCAGTCAGGAACAGCAATCAGTTATGGCGGAACCTTTGCTTCTGAAACAGACCTCCGTGTTGCAACGATTCCTGTAGGGTATGCGGATGGATACCCGAGAACACTTTCCAATAAGGGATGGGTTCTGATTCATGGACAGAAAGCACCGATTCTCGGAAGAGTCTGTATGGACCAGTTTATGGTGGATGTGACACATATCCCGAATGTAAAACATGGGGATGAGGTGACACTGATCGGAAAAGACGGGGATGAGTTCATCAGTATTGAAACATTTGGAGATATGTCCGGCAGATTTTCTTATGAGTTTGCCTGTGATATCAGTAAACGTGTTCCGAGAGTCTATATAAAAGACGGCAGAGAATGGGGAGATCTGACCTTCTTTGAATAAATACGACCGGTCGGGAGATGGCCGGTAAAGACCGCTGAATCAGAAAGAAAAGCGGCAGAAATACCACGCATGTATACACAGAAGAAAAATGGAAATACTAATTCCAGAGAAAAAAGAATCGGAGTGTGATTGTGTGGTAATTAAAAGAGGGGATATTTTTTATGCAGATTTAAGACCGGTAGTCGGGAGCGAACAGGGAGGTGTCCGCCCGGTTCTGATCATTCAGAATGATGTGGGGAACCGGCACAGTCCGACGGTCATCTGCGCAGCGATTACGTCTAAGATGAATAAGGCAAAGCTGCCAACGCATATTGAGATCGATGCTTCTTCCTACGGGATTGAAAAGGACTCGGTCATTTTGCTGGAGCAGCTGCGTACGATCGATAAAAAAAGGCTGAAGGATAAGGTATGTCATCTCGACCAGACAATGCTGGATCGGGTCAATCATGCCCTTGAAATCAGCCTTGAGCTTACTTTTTAGGCGGTTATCCTTGACGAACAGAATCTAAAGTGCTATATTTTATCAGTAATTATGCTGATTTACTGATTTATATCGGTGTAAATAACAGATTACGGAAGGAACAGATACAAATGGACGATGGCAGTCGATTGCCCCGTACGGGGCCGGCGAAGATTATAGACTGGATCACAGTCTTTTTTGAGCATTTGCGGCATATTTTTACCGGAAAGCAGGAAGAGGCCGTCACAGAAAAGGAAATCATCTCAATGGTGGATGAAGCCCATGAGAAGGGCGTTCTCCAGAAAGATGAAGCAGAGATGATCCAGAATATTTTTGATTTTGAAGATAAAGAAGTCGGTGCAGTTATGACGCACAGAAGCAGTGTGGCTGCTTTTGCGATGGATGATCTGCTTAAGGATGTTGTGGACCACATGATGGAGGAGGGAAATTCCCGGTATCCTGTCTGTGGAGAAGATATGGATGATATTCGCGGACTGATCCATTATAAAGATGCACTGAAATTCTATACACAGAATCCGTGGGCAAAATATAAACCTTTAAAAGAACTTCCGGGACTGATCCGGGAGGCAACTTTTGTTCCGGAGACCAGAAACATCGGACAGCTTTTCCGTACCATGCAGGCCAGACAGGTACATATGGCAGTTGTTCTGGACGAGTACGGGCAGACCGCGGGGATTGTGACGATGGAAGATATCCTTGAGGAGATTGTAGGAGATATCTTTGATGAATACGATGAAAGTAAGGATACATTCCGGACTCAGGTAGATAACAGCATCATCATTGACGGACTGGCCAGCCTGGATGACGTAGAGCAGGAACTGGATATTGATTTCGGCGATGTGGAGATGGAAACGCTGAACGGTTATCTGACGGAGCTTCTGGGACATATCCCATCCAGAGAAGATCTGGATAAAGAAATTGTTGCAAACGGCTACAGATTTAAGATCCTTTCCCTTGGAAACAGAACCATCGGAAGAGTGCGGGCCGAAAAAATAAATGACAAAGAAACAAAAGGAGAGAGTGAGAAATGTCAGGACATTCAAAATTCGCAAACATAAAGCACAAAAAGGAAAAAAATGACGCAAAAAAAGGTAAAGTATTTACCGTGATCGGTCGTGAGATCGTTATGGCTGTTAAAGCTGGCGGCCCGGACCCGAATAACAACAGCAAACTTCGTGATGTTATCGCAAAAGCAAAAGCAAACAACATGCCGAACGATACAATTGAGCGTGGTATCAAAAAAGCAGCAGGTGCTGATTCCGCAGACAGTTATGAGCGTGCTACATATGAAGGATATGGCCCGAATGGTGTTGCAATCATCGTTGAGACTCTGACTGACAATAAGAACCGTACAGCAAGTAATGTAAGAAACGCATTTACAAAGGGTTACGGAAGCATCGGAACTCAGGGATGTGTATCCTTTATGTTCGACCAGAAAGGTCAGATCATCATTGATAAAGAAGAGCTGGAAGACGAATGCGGTGAGATGGATGCAGATGAGCTGATGATGACTGCTCTTGATGCTGGCGCAGAAGACTTCAACGAAGAAGAAGACAGCTTTGAAGTTCTGACAGCTCCGGATGATTTCAGTGCTGTACGTGAAGCTCTGGAGAAAGCCGGCATTCCGATGGTGGAAGCTCAGGTTGCCATGGTTCCGCAGACATACGTTGATCTGACAGATGAAAAAGATGTCAAGAACCTGCAGAGAACACTGGATCTTCTTGATGAGGATGATGATGTCACAGATGTCTGGACAAACTGGAATGAATGATCTTTCAGAGATGTGATCTGATGTATAAGAATCAATAATCTGACATAAAATACCTTCATGAACTTTCAAATTTCATGGAGGTATTTTTTATGTCCGAAAAAGGAATCGAAAATAATAAACAGCAGGCATTGGATAAAGAAGAAAAACAGAATGATCAGATTAAAGAAATGGGAGAACTGATGCTTGATCAGAATGCAAAGAGGCATCGGATCGAACTTCTGACAATCATCGGTGAAGTGGAAGGGCACGATGCAGCACCGTCTCAGAGTAAGACGACGAAATATGAACATGTTCTGCCGAAACTTGCGATGATCGAAGATGACGAAGAAGTCGAGGGACTTCTGATCCTTTTGAATACGGTGGGCGGAGATGTCGAGGCGGGACTTGCCATTGCGGAGATGATCGCTTCTTTAAGTATTCCGACAGTGTCGCTGGTACTTGGCGGCGGCCATTCAATCGGTGTGCCGATGGCTGTATCGGCAGATTATTCTTTTGTTGTGCCGAGTGCGACGATGGTCATTCATCCTGTGCGTTCGAGCGGGATGTTTATTGGTGTTGCGCAGACGTATCGGAATATGGAGAAGATTCAGGATCGTATTACGGGATTTATTGCGGCGCATTCCAGAGCGTCACAGGAGCGGCTGGAGGAACTGATGCTGGACACCAGTCAGCTGGTCAAGGATGTGGGAACACTTCTGGAAGGGGAAGAGGCGGTAAGGGAAGGTCTGATT
>CAVFJK010000169.1:0-3519 GCA_963622815.1 Ruminococcus bicirculans (ex Wegman et al. 2014) | reverse complement strand
AACAGCATGCTTTTACCCACATCTTTACAGTAAAACAATCGAAAAAAAACGAACAGGTTCCGCAAACCTGTTCATTTTTTTATATCCATCGATTTTAAAACCGTCACTCCATTTTCTCTGTAATATTTTTCATACTTTTCCGGTATGGCATCATCTGTGATCACCATATCTGCATATTCCAGTTTTCCAAGCGACAGGAACGTCGTCCTATCAAACTTAGTTGAGTCTACAACAATAATAAGGTTATCCGTTAGTTTCTGTATCGTTTCAAACACAGTAAGCTCTGTCGAATAATTCACTGTATATCCTGCCTGCATATCCGCTCCTCCGACACCAAGAAACGCTGTAGAAATATACAGATTATCAAGATTCCGCATGAACATCTCTCCGGCTACATATAAATGACTGTTAATCATATTTCCGCCCGTTACTATTACATTTGCCCTTTCATTTTTTGCAAGTGCCTGAGCCGCCATCAAATTATTTGTCAATACATTCACAGTCTCAAGCCTGGCAAGTTCTTTTGCAACATAGTAACAGGTAGTTCCCTGACCTATGAAAATCCAACTGGAACCATTCACTCTGGAAGCAGCTATTTTTCCAATTTTTTCCTTCAGAGCAACATTAACAAGAGGAATCCCCATAATGCTGTCATTTTCTTCTTCCGGTATGTCCTGCTGTTCTAGCGAAACCACCGCTCCATGCACCCGCTTCACGCAATTACGTTCCTGCAGGATTTCAACGTCTTTACGTATCGTCACAACCGATACCTCAAATAGCTGGCTCAATTCCGTCAATTCGATTCTGCCCTGTTTTGCAACCATTTTCTTTATTTCTGCTAATCTGTCCGTTCGTTTCATACCTTAAATTCTTTCTTCTCACTATTGAATTCAAACCTATCTATTCCATTATAACCTCTTTTCCATTCATTTCATAGACTTCTTTTTTCTTATTTCTGCTGAAATATCAGGTATTTTCATTTCCATATTTGTATAAATATCGGTATCTCTCTGAATCCACATAACACTGTGGAATCACTGAATAAAACATCTGCCCCTGATCCAGAAAGATCTCACACGCTTTCTCAATTACCTCAACCATCAGAACAGCTTCCTCTGGATTTCGACCAACTGCCACCGGTCCATGATTTCGAAGTATCACTCCGTTTTTGTTCCCAATGTTTTCTGCTGCCGCTGTTCCAAGTTGGAAATGTTGTTCTGCTGGAATGTACTGTGGGGTGATTGGAATCCCACCGCCAATCAGTTGTGACATTTCTTCTACCAGGCATGGAACTTCTCTGATCTTGCGAACAGAAACCGCCATTGCTTTCTTCGTGTGTGCATGAATAATCATTCCCGCATCTTTTCTTCGAAGATAAATCTGTCTGTGCACTTCTTTTTCCGAAGTAGGACGATTGTTTCCCTCTACAATGTTTCCATCCAGGTCAATAACTACCAGACTTTCTGGTGTCATCTCATTATAACCTATCCGACTGGGTGTCAGAATAATATGATTTCCAACACGAATACTTACATTCCCCCAGGTACCAAGAAAATATTTTTTCTCCTGCATTTCAAGACAGATCCGAATGATATCTTTTCTCTCTTTTCCATAGAGCATTTTTTTCACTCCTCTCCAACAAGAGAACTCCTGAGTTTCCAGGTTTTCTTTAACTGTTCATATGTTTTCTTATATAGCGGATAGAATCTCATATATTCCTCATGTTTTTTCATATCCGGCTCATATACCTTTTTAATTTCAACAGTTGCATTGACAGCCTCTTTGTAATCTTTATAATATCCCTGTACAACCGCATTATTTAAGATAACGCCTTTTGCTCCCAGTTCATTGCCTTTTACTGTAACAATTCTGCTGCCAAGAATATCAGCGAACATCTGGCTCCATCCCGGGCTCTTTGCTCCACCACCACATAACGTCACCTGTTTGATTTCCTGTGGCATATGCTGATAACAGTCAAGCATCGCAAAAGCAACACCTTCGTAAGTCGCACGAACAATATCCACAATTGTATGCCGTACACTGATTCCTGTATAACTTGCTCTCGCTCTGGAATCGGTAAACGGTGCACGTTCTCCTCCTGCAAGCAGGTACGGATGATACATGACACCTCTTGATCCGATTGGTACTGTCTCGATCAGTTCTTCCATATAATCATAGATGTTCATATTCTTTTCGGCTGCCTGCTGTTTCAGTGTTCCACCGAAATTATTGAGCATCCACTCCAAATTTGGTGTACCTGCAAGGGAAGCCATAAGTCTCAGCCATCTGTTTTCCATTACGTGGCAGACGGTCATTCCTGCCTTAATATTATCCTGCAGTGGTTTGTCGATCACCATCTCATGAAGTGCAGCTGTACCGATGATTGAGCAGCAGTGCCCGTTTTCGACTACGCCACTTCCAAGTGCACATGCGCTGACATCCATCGGTCCTGATGTGACAATAACGTTTTCGCTTAACCCTAATTCTTTTGCCAGTTTCTTCTGTAGCGGAAAAGCATTTTCTTTTGCAGAAAGTACTGACGGATATTTGTCTTTATATTTTTCGATTCCACAGATTTCAAATGTTTCATCAATATAATCTCTTTTATTAGGGTCAAGAAAAATCAGTGACTGATCTGTTGCATCTGTCGTTATTTTTCCTGTAAATTTGTAAAAAAGATAATCTTTTAAGTGCAAAAGCCATCTGCTTTTATCCAGATTCTCTGGCTCATGCTCTTCCATCCATTTTACGATTCCGTTCTGATTTCCGGTAAAAATACGGGTTCCTGTAATTTCAAACAGTTTGTCACATGTGCCGTCTTCCACCCATCTATCCACAATTTCTGCTGCTCTTCCATCACAGAAACAGCATCCGTTTCTTACCGGCTCCATATTTTCATCAACCATCCACAGGCCATCCCCCTGTGCAGTAATACCAATCCCCACAACTTTTTTATCCGGAAACGCTTCAGTGACACCTTTTACACACTTCACTGCTTTATCCCATATTTCCACCATATCTTCTTCGTACATGTCTTCCCTTGGAAATATACCTTTCAACGGAAAGGCTTTCTGTCCAAGTTCGTTTCCCTTCAGATCAAACAGTACCGCTTTAATCCCGGATGTGCCGGAATCAATCCCAATAAAATACTTCTCCATATAGTCACCCCCGTTTTGTGCCGAATCAGAACATACCTTTAATAAAGTTCAGTGACTCAATCAAAATATCATCCAGCATTTTATCATCCGCTTCCTTTGGAAGCATTTCACGCCATACATTGCCACCGCCAAGTGCCACAGTACCTCCGGTCCTTACCAACGGCTCAAAGGAAACACATCTGTCATAATTAATATCTTTTAATGCCTGGCAGACATCTTTCCATGGAAGAAATCCTGGTCTCGGCGGACGTCTGTTATTGCTTCCCATGTGGTAATGTCCAAGATGATCTCCGGCTGTTTTTATTGCTTCTGCAAGATTGTCTTCTTCAATCATTCCATGAAAAATATCAAGAAGGATATT
>CAVFJK010000168.1:22849-23437 GCA_963622815.1 Ruminococcus bicirculans (ex Wegman et al. 2014) | reverse complement strand
GCAGGAGGCGGTAAAGAGTCTGGAAGATTTAAATATGACAACAGATTCGGACGGAAACTGTAATGCAGAGATTTCTGATGAGATGTTTAAAGGCAGTTCGGAGAATAACCTTACCTGGATCGTGATCACGGCGGATGGACAGACGGTCTGCTCTGTCGGAAGTAATGAAGATCTTCTGGATGCAAGGCTGGTTGGATATGTTTATGACCTTGACCAGAAGAAAGATGACCATGCGAAGACACTTCTGCAAAATGATAAGTACGTGATCCAGCAGGTGAGTGACCGTTTTGCGGGAATGGAATATGTAGAAAGCTGGGGAGAACTGGATAACGGCTGCTACTTCCTGATCCGTTCACCGCTGGAAAGTATTCGTGAAAGTGTTTCCATATCCAATAAATTCTATTTTTATGTTGGCATCATGATCATTCTGGTCAGTGGTCTGGTGATCTGGTTTGTGACAAAACGCATTACGCGCCCGATCAGTGAGCTGACATTACTTTCTACAAAGATGAGCGAGCTGGATTTTGAGGCAAAATATCAGAGTCACGCGGGAAATGAGATTGATGAACTGGGTGAAAACTTCAATCG
>CAVFJK010000168.1:0-22839 GCA_963622815.1 Ruminococcus bicirculans (ex Wegman et al. 2014) | reverse complement strand
ACAGCTGGAAAAAACAATCTCAGAATTGAAATCCGCAAATAACGAACTTCACAAGGACATTGAAAATAAAGAGCGAATAGACCAGATGAGACAGGAGTTCCTGAATAATGTTTCGCACGAACTGAAAACGCCGATCGCTCTGGTACAGGGATATGCAGAAGGTCTGAAAGAAAACATTTCTGATGATCCGGAAAGCCGGGAGTTCTACTGTGATGTCATTATGGATGAGGCATCAAAGATGAATAAACTGGTCCGTAACCTTCTGACACTGAATCAGCTGGAATCCGGCAGGGATGAAATGACAGTTGAACGGTTTGATATCATCAGCCTGATCCGGGGTGTGCTGCAGTCTATGGATATCATGATCCAGCAGAAAGAAGCGAAGGTCAGCTTTGAGGTGAAAGATCCGGTTTATGTATGGGCAGATGAGTTTAAGATTGAAGAAGTTGTGACGAATTATACAAGCAATGCACTGAATCATCTGGATGGAGAGAAAGAGATTGAGATCCGTGTCCTGACAGAGGACGACCATGTGAAAGTAACTGTATTTAATACCGGTACACCAATACCGGAGGCAGATATCCCGAATCTCTGGAATAAGTTTTATAAGGTAGATAAAGCCCGTACCAGAGAATATGGTGGAAGCGGTATCGGATTATCGATCGTTAAAGCAATCATGGAGGGCCTTCATCAGCAGTATGGAGTGCAGAATTATGATAATGGTGTAGAATTCTGGTTCACATTGGACAGAAAGAATCAGTAAAACAGCACAAATCGGGACAGATGTAAAGAAATAGCTTTGCATCTGTCTTTTTTTGGGTTATACTGAACTAATGAGTAAAAAGAATGTTACTGTGAACAGTAATAATAGAATCAAAAGACAGGATGTGAGAGACAAATGATAGCAATTATCGATTACGACGCCGGTAATATCCGCAGCGTAGAAAAGGCACTTGCATACCTCGGTGAGGAGACCGTTGTTTCCAGAGACCCGGAGGTGCTTTTAAAGGCAGATAAAGTCATTCTTCCGGGTGTTGGAAGCTTCGGACAGGCAATGGAAAATCTGCACAGATATCATCTGGTTCCGGTGATTAATGATATGATAAAAAATAATACCCCGTTTCTTGGAATCTGCTTAGGTCTGCAGCTCCTCTTTGAGAGCAGCGAGGAGACTCCGGGTGTGGAGGGACTTGGAATTCTGAAAGGTAAGATTTTACGTATTCCACCGTCTCCGGGATTAAAGATTCCGCATATGGGATGGAATTCTCTGCATCTTGAGAATAATGGAAGACTGTTTAAGGATATCCCGGAAAATACGTATGTATATTTTGTACATTCTTATTATCTTAAGGCCGAAGAACCTGAGATCGTAAAAGCAGTAACGGACTACAGCACAACGATTCATGCTTCTGTTGAAAAGGGAAATGTATTTGCGTGTCAGTTCCATCCGGAGAAGAGCAGTAAATATGGCCTTAAGATCCTGGAAAATTTTGCGAAGCTTGAGAAGGAGGGGAACTGATATGTTTACAAAGAGAATCATTCCCTGCCTGGATGTCAATAAAGGCCGGGTCGTAAAAGGTGTTAATTTTGTGGACCTTAAAGATGCGGGAGATCCGGTTGAGATTGCAAAGGCATACGATGCAGCCGGCGCGGATGAGCTTGTTTTTCTGGATATCACGGCATCCTGTGAAGAACGTGATACAGTAGTCGATATGGTACGTAAAGTAGCTGCCTGTGTATTTATTCCGTTTACGGTTGGCGGCGGGATCCGTACAGTTGATGACTTCAAGAAGCTTCTTCGTGAAGGTGCAGATAAGATATCGGTAAACTCCGCAGCAATCGACCGTCCGGAACTGATCCGTGAGGCTGCTGAGAAGTTCGGAAGCCAGTGCGTGGTACTTGCAATCGATGCAAAGAGAAGACCGGATGGCGGCTGGAATATCTATAAGCATGGCGGAAGACTGGATACAGGTCTTGACGCAATCGAATGGGCGAAGAAAGCAGAAGAGCTTGGCGCCGGTGAGATTCTTCTTACCAGTATGGACTGTGACGGAACAAAGGCGGGTTATGATATTGAACTGACCCGTGCAATCTCTGATGCAGTCAGCATTCCGGTCATTGCATCCGGCGGTGCAGGTACATTGGAACATTTTTATGATGCACTGACAGAGGGAGGCGCAGATGCGGCTCTTGCAGCATCTTTATTCCACTATAAAGAACTGGAGATCAGCGAGGTAAAAGATTACCTGGCAGAAAGAGGAATTTCCGTAAGAAGATAAGAGGTGAAGGGAACATGGCTCCTTTATCAGGAGAATGGCTGGAAGCACTGAAAGGTGAATTCCATCAGCCATATTATACGAAATTATATAAAACAGTCATGCAGGAATATCAGACGAGTAAGATCTTTCCACCTGCGGATGATATGTTCAATGCATTTCATTTTACACCATTGAGTCAGGTAAAAGTCGTGATCCTCGGACAGGATCCGTATCATAATGACGGACAGGCGCATGGTCTTTGCTTTTCTGTAAAGAAAGATGTTGAGATCCCGCCGTCACTGGTGAATATTTACCAGGAACTTCATGATGACCTGGGCTGCTATATCCCGGATAACGGTTATCTGGAAAAATGGGCAAGACAGGGCGTCCTGATGCTGAACACGGTTCTGACCGTACGTGCACATCAGGCAAATTCTCACAGAGGTATCGGCTGGGAACAGTTTACAGATGCAGCGATCCGAATCTTAAACGAACAGGACCGTCCGATTGTCTTTCTGCTCTGGGGACGTCCGGCACAGATGAAGAAATCGATGCTGAATAATCCGAAACATCTGATTCTGGAGGCACCGCACCCGAGTCCGCTTTCGGCGTACAGGGGATTCTTCGGATGCAGGCATTTCAGTAAGACAAATGAATTTCTGATTCAGAATGGTCTGGAGCCGATCGACTGGCAGATCGAAAATAAGGCACAACAGGAAGTTAAGGAGTAAACATGAACCAGAAGAATAACTTAGTAAAAAATGCGTCTTTTTTGATGATCGCGGCAATGATCTCAAAAGTCATTGGTCTTCTCTATAAGAGCCCGCTTTCTTCAATCGTAGGCAATATGGGAATGGGATATATCAGTCTTGCCCAGAATGCCTATATGATTCTTCTGATGATTGCATCCTTCAGTATTCCGCAGGCAGTTTCAAAACTGATCTCAGAACGAATAGCTTTAAAAGATTATAAAAACGCCCAGAAGATCTTTCATGGATCACTGATCTATGCGGCGATCGTGGGTGGAATCGTGGCGCTTGTATGTCTGTTTGGCGCAAGGTTCATCATTCCGAGTAACCAGCCGAACGCAGTCCTGGCACTCCAGATCCTGTCACCGACTATTTTTCTTTCCGGAATCCTTGGCGTGTACAGAGGATATTTTCAGGCATATCGTAATATGATGCCGACCTCGATCTCGCAGATTCTGGAACAGATCTTTAATGCGGCAGTCAGCCTGATTGCTGCATGGATGTTTATTAAATATTTTGCGGATGGCAGTGACGGAAGCGTTGCAAAATGGGGTGCAGCCGGTTCTACGGTCGGTACAACGGCAGGCGTTGTGATTGCGCTTTTGTTTATGCTTCTTGTTTATGGAGTGAATCGAAGGGCCATTAAGAGAAGGGTTGCACATGACCATTATCATGAAGCAGAGTCTTATGGAGAAATTCTGAAACTGATTATTCTGATCGTTTCTCCGATCATCCTGAGTTCCTTTATTTATAACATTAACGGTTATCTGAACGGTGTCCTGTATTCCGAGATCATGGGTAAACATGGAGTGAATGCGGATACGATCAGCATGTTATATGCAGAGTATGCGACATATTTCATGAGTATCATCAACATTCCGCTGACACTTTCCAGTGCGGCACCGACTTCCATGATTCCGGAGGTTTCTGCATTGTATGCGACAGGTGATATT
This sequence comes from Ruminococcus bicirculans (ex Wegman et al. 2014), assembly GCA_963622815.1. Classification (GTDB taxonomy): domain Bacteria; phylum Bacillota; class Clostridia; order Lachnospirales; family Lachnospiraceae; genus Blautia_A. The sequence goes on along the minus strand of CAVFJK010000168.1, from coordinate 18,879 downwards.
GATGAGACGAGAAGAAGAGTGGATCAGACCGTACAGCTCTCTATGTTCATCTCTATTCCATGTGCAGTGGGACTTGCAGTGCTTGCGCAGCCGATCGTCTCCCTGCTCTTTGGCGGAACGAATGGTGTGGCTGGTAAGCTTCTGATGCTGGGTTCCTTTACGATCCTTCTGAATGGAATGTCCAATATCTCAAATGGCGTATTGCAGGGAATCGGTAAACCGAAGATTCCGATGATCACGGCAGCTGTTGCACTGGTCGTTGACGTGGTTGTGGTCGTTGCACTTCTGATGTTCACGGATCTTGGCATTTATGCATTACTGGTTGCCATGATCGTTTATGCGATTGTTGTATGTGTGATGAATGATTTCTTTATGAAGAAATATCTGGATTATAAGAATCCGTGGAAGGCAGCTTATGTAAGCCCGCTGATCGCTTCGGCAGTGATGGGTGTTGTGGCAGCAGTTGTTTATTATGGACTGCATGCGATCCTGCCATCCAATATCATCTGCCTTGGTGTATCCATTATTCTGGCAGCTGCAGCGTATTTCCTGGTTTATATTCTGGTTGATAAGACTGCATCTGAAAGACTTTCCAGAATGCCTGGCGGAGCTTATCTTGTAAGAATTGCAAATAAATTTCACAGATAAAATAGGATAGCAGGTTTAAGAGCATTTCCGAAATGGTTTCGGAGGTGCTTTTTTCTGCGACTGACTCAGGAGAGGAACGGTAAGTAACAAATTCCTGAAGTTGGTCATTGTCATTTGTAAAACTTTGTCGTATAATGTTACGGAATTCGATTTCGAAAAAATACTTTTAATAAGAAAGAACACGTTATATTCATATCTGTAGATATACAGTTTTGACGAGGAGGTCGATTTATTGAGTACATATACATTGGGAATTGACATCGGATCTACTACAGTAAAGATCGCGATTCTTGATGAAAATGAGAAACTTTTGTTTGCGGATTATGAGCGTCACTTTGCAAACATTCAGGAGACACTGGCAGATCTTCTGGAAAAAGCAGAGAAACAGCTTGGAGAGATGACACTCTGTCCGGTCATTACCGGATCCGGTGGACTGACACTGGCTAACCATCTGGAGATTCCGTTTGTGCAGGAGGTTATTGCCGTATCTACATCCCTGCAGAAAATGGCTCCGCAGACAGATGTTGCTATTGAGCTTGGCGGTGAGGATGCCAAGATCATCTATTTTGAAGGCGGAAATATCGAGCAGCGAATGAATGGTATCTGTGCCGGCGGTACAGGTTCCTTTATTGACCAGATGGCATCCTTGCTTCAGACAGATGCACCTGGCCTGAATGAATATGCAAAAAATTATAAAGCCCTTTATCCGATTGCTGCCCGCTGCGGTGTATTTGCAAAGACAGATATCCAGCCGCTGATCAATGAAGGTGCGACAAAAGAAGACCTGTCAGCATCTATTTTCCAGGCAGTTGTAAACCAGACGATTTCCGGTCTGGCATGTGGTAAGCCGATCCGTGGACATGTGGCATTCCTTGGTGGACCGCTTCATTTCCTTTCTGAATTAAAAAAAGCGTTCATCCGTACTCTGAAACTGGATGATGAACATACGATCGTACCGGAGAATTCTCATCTGTTTGCAGCAATCGGTTCTGCACTGAATGCAAAGGAAGATGTTACGGTTTCTCTGATAGAACTGAAAGACAGACTTCGTCATTCCATTAAAATGGATTTCGAGGTAGAGCGTATGGAGCCGCTGTTTGCGACAGAAGAGGACTATGAGGAATTTAATAAACGCCAGTCTTCTTATAAGGTTACAACAGGTGACTTGGCGTCCTATAAGGGTAACTGCTATCTTGGTATTGACGCAGGTTCCACTACAACTAAGACTGCACTGGTAGGAGAAGACGGAAGCCTTCTGTATTCTTTCTACAGCAATAATAACGGAAGTCCGCTGAAGACCGCGATCCGTTCGATTCAGGAAATCTATTCAAAACTTCCGAAGGGTGCAAAGATTGCCTATGCATGTTCTACCGGTTATGGTGAAGCGCTGATCAAAGCAGCTCTTCTGCTCGATGAAGGAGAAGTTGAGACTGTTTCTCATTACTATGCAGCAGCGTTCTTTGATCCGGAAGTAGACTGTATCCTGGACATCGGTGGTCAGGATATGAAATGTATCAAGATCAAGAACCAGACAGTCGACAGTGTACAGCTGAATGAGGCATGCTCTTCCGGTTGTGGTTCCTTTATTGAGACATTTGCGAAATCTCTGAATTACAGCGTACAGGATTTTGCAAAAGCAGCCCTTTATGCAAAACACCCGATCGATCTTGGAACACGTTGTACCGTGTTTATGAATTCCAAGGTAAAACAGGCACAGAAAGAGGGTGCAGAGGTATCTGATATTTCTGCTGGTCTTGCATATTCTGTTATCAAGAATGCTCTTTATAAAGTTATCAAAGTTTCTGATGCGACAGAGCTTGGTAAACATATCGTTGTACAGGGTGGTACGTTCTATAATGATGCGGTTCTTCGAAGCTTTGAGCGTATTGCGAACTGCGAAGCGATCCGTCCGGATATTGCCGGTATCATGGGCGCGTTCGGCGCGGCTCTGATCGCGAGAGAGCGTTATGAAGATGGAAAAGAAACAACCATGCTTTCCATCGATAAGATCAATGAACTGAAATATACCACTTCTATGGCAAACTGCCGTGGATGTACAAATAACTGCCGTCTGACTATCAATAAATTTACCGGTGGCCGTCAGTTTGTCAGCGGTAACCGCTGTGAACGTGGAATTGGTAAAGAAAAGAACAAAGATCATGTTCCGAATCTTTATGAATATAAATACAAGAGACTGTTCTCTTACGAGCCGTTAAGCCCGGATCAGGCGACCAGAGGTCAGGTAGGTATTCCTCGTGTACTGAATATGTTTGAGAATTATCCGTTCTGGTATACCTTCTTTACGAAGCTGAAATACGAAGTGGTACTTTCACCGACTTCTACCAGAAAAATCTATGAGCTTGGTATCGAATCCATTCCGAGTGAATCTGAGTGTTATCCGGCAAAACTGGCGCACGGTCATGTGAGTTGGCTGATCAAAAAAGGTGTGAAATTTATTTTCTATCCTTGTATTCCATACGAGCGTAATGAGTTCCCGGATGCGGTCAACCATTATAACTGCCCGATCGTTACTTCTTATGCAGAAAATATTAAGAACAACGTGGATGAGCTGAAAGACCCGAGCATTAAATTCATGAATCCGTTTATGGCATTCACGAACGAAGCAATCCTGACGGACCGTCTGGTTGAGGTATTTAAAGATATTCCGGCAGACGAAGTAAAGGCAGCAGCACATGCGGCATGGGAAGAACTTGCACAGGCACGTAAGGATGTACAGAAGAAAGGTGAAGAAACTCTCCAGTATCTGAAGGAGACCGGACGCAGAGGAATCGTTCTTGCCGGTCGTCCGTACCATATTGACCCGGAGATCCATCATGGTATCCCGGATCTGATCAACAGCTATGGTATTGCAGTGCTTACAGAGGATTCTGTTTCTCATCTTGCAGAAGTAGAACGTCCGATCCGTGTCAATGATCAGTGGATGTATCATTCACGTCTGTATGCGGCAGCAAACTTTGTCAAGAAGCAGGATAATGTGGATCTGATTCAGCTGAACTCTTTCGGATGCGGTCTGGATGCAGTTACAACGGATGAGGTTTATGAGATACTGGATGGCAGCGGTAAGATCTATACCTGCCTGAAGATCGATGAGGTAAATAACCTTGGTGCGGCACGTATCCGTGTACGTTCCCTGCTTGCAGCGCTCCGTGCAAAAGATGCACAGCATAAAGAACGTGAGATCAAACCGTCTTCGATCGAGAAGGTTGTATTTACAAAGCAGATGCGTAAGGATTATACGATCCTGTGTCCGCAGATGTCACCATTCCATTTTGGAATCCTGCAGGCTGCATTCAATACCTGCGGATATCATCTGGAAGTCCTTCCGAATGATAATAAGCATGCCGTTGATGTAGGATTGAAATATGTAAACAATGATGCATGCTATCCGTCCCTGATGGTAGTCGGACAGGTTATGGATGCCCTTCTTTCCGGTAAATATGACCTGAATAAGACAGCTGTTATCATGTCCCAGACAGGTGGTGGCTGCCGTGCATCAAACTATATTGCATTTATCCGTCGTGCCCTTAAAAAGGCGGGGATGGAACAGGTTCCGGTTATTTCCATTAACTTAAGCGGTCTGGAGAGTAACCCGGGATTCAAACTGACGCTTCCTCTGATCAAACGTATCTGCTATGGTGCCGTATTCGGAGACATTCTGATGAAGTGCGTGTACCGTATGCGTCCGTACGAGGTCGAACCGGGAATCGTCAACCGTAAACATAAGATCTGGGAACAGAGAGTTATTTCATTCCTGGAAGGCAGCAGTGTCAGTCATGGCCAGTTTAAGAAGATGTGTCATGAGATGGTACATGAGTTTGATATGATTCCGATCACCGGAGAGAAAAAGCCACGGGTTGGTATTGTCGGAGAGATCCTTGTTAAATTCCTTCCGGCGGCAAACAATCATCTGGCAGAGCTTCTGGAAGCAGAAGGTGCCGAGGCAGTCTGCCCGGATCTGATTGACTTTATTAATTATTGCTTCTATAATCAGAACTTTAAATGTGAGTTCCTTGGATTTAAGAAGAATAAAGCTACGATCGCAAACTGGGGAATCAAGGCAATCGAGTGGCTCCGTAAGCCGATGAATGAAGCACTGGTGCAGAGCCGTCACTTTACTCCGTCTGCAAATATTGCAGATCTGGCGAAGATGGCTGAGCCGATCGTATCTCCTGGTAACCAGACAGGTGAAGGATGGTTCCTGACCGGTGAGATGATGGAACTGATCCACGGCGATGTGCCGAATATCGTTTGTATTCAGCCGTTCGCGTGCCTGCCGAACCATATTGTTGGTAAAGGCGTTATTAAGGCGATTCGAAGAGAACATCCGGAGGCAAATATCGTGGCGATTGATTATGACCCGGGGGCAAGTGAGGTTAATCAGTTGAATCGTATAAAGCTGATGCTTTCTACAGCACAGAAAAATCTCAACAGGGAATTTCCCTGATAGCCCATCGGTATTTGACAAATAAAAAACCCTGAGGGGGAACATCTCACAGTCTGCGAAGGATATCTGAGGGGGAGCATCTCACAGTCTGCGAAGGCCGAAGCTCCCCCCTAAGAACCCCCTTCTTGGTCACGCGGTAGAGGTGTGGAGAAGGGGATTGGGGAAAATATTTAAGAAAAAGGCAAGGTATACATAATAGAAATGTGCTTTGTCTTTTTTGTTGGAATTTTTTATGGACTGAAATTGGGAAAAGTGAGATAATTGAGAAAAATAATATGGCAGTGTAGGAGTGTCGGAAATGGGAAGGAAACAGAGAAGTATTGTAATTGTATTATTGGCGGTTATGTTGATGTTCTGTATGTCGGTGACGGCATGGGCGGGGACGAAGGTTCTCTATGTCGGGCAGTCGTACAGGGTCAATGTGTCGGGAAATTATAAGTGGAGCAGTACGAATAAGAGAGTTGCGAGGGTGAAGGGTAAGAAGATCACGGCTCTTAAGGCCGGAACTGCTTATATTAAAGGCACGAGAAAAGTAAAGGGTAAGAAGGTCGTAAAGAAAATTAAGATTGTGGTGAAGAACCCTTATATCAATAAGAAGAGTGTAACGCTTACTTCGGGAAAGCAGTTAAAGTTGAAGTTGACGGGTACGACGGCGGTTAAATGGACGTCATCTGATAAAAAGATTGCTACGGTATCGTCTTCCGGTACGGTTAAGGCGAAAAGTGGCGGAACGGTCAGGATAACGGCAACGGGAAAGAATAAAAAGAAGTATACCTGTGTCGTTAAGGTGCAGGTTCCTCAGAAGAAACCAGTGCCGACAGCAACACCGGTACCGACAGTGACGCCAACGCCATCACCTACTCCGGTTCCAAAACCGAATGCGTATCTGATCGGACATCGGGGATATAAAACGGCTGCACCGGAAAATACATTTGCTTCGTTCAGAATGGCAGTTGCAAATGGTTACAGGGCGATTGAAACGGATGTCCGCTTTACTTCGGATAAGGTTCCGGTGCTTTTGCATAATTCAACGATAAACAGAACATCGAATGGTAAAGGCTATCTTTCCAGAATGACTTATGAGGATGTAAGATCGTATGACTTTGGCTCCTGGATGGGTGAAGAGTATGCGGGAGAGCAGATTCCGGATTTTAAGGAATTTATTGTATTCTGCAGGGAAAATCAGGTACATCCTTATATCGAACTGAAAAAAGAATCTTCGGTAAAATATGAAGATATACAGGGATTATATGAGATTGTCTGCACAGAAGGCATGCAGCAGAATGTTTCCTGGTTTTCGTTTGACTATGATTATATGCTCTGGATGAAAGAAATCGCACCGACAGCGGATATAGGAATCGTTCTGCCGGGCAGTGAGAATCTTGGCATCACAGAGGCTGTCTTTGCGAAACTCGAGAATCTTAAGACCGGAAGGAATACAGTTTTTGTAAGCGACTATGCAAGAAAGATTTCTCCGGCTGCACTGGTAAGATGTAAAGCAGCAGGGATTGCTCTCGTAGCGAGGGATATCGCAAGTGAAGAAGAATGGTATGCCCTGGATCCGTATTACCGGGCGGCATTTGCAGATGCAGTGTGAGAAACATTTTTCTTTACCATTCTTATTCCGTCTGCTATACTTAGAACCAAATGTAATACCATACAAGAACAGAAAGAGGAACAAACATGGCAAAATATACATTAATGAAAACGGAGGGACGTGCGAAGCGTGCACAGTTTGAGACCGTACATGGTACGATCCAGACTCCTGTATTCATGAACGTAGGAACGATCGGTGCTATTAAAGGTGCAGTTTCTACACAGGATCTTTATGAGATCGGTACACAGGTGGAACTTTCCAATACCTACCATCTGCATGTTCGACCGGGCGATAAGATTGTAAAGCAGCTCGGCGGTCTTCATAAGTTTATGAACTGGGAGAGACCAATCCTTACCGATTCCGGCGGATTTCAGGTATTTTCCCTTGCAAAACTTCGTAAGATCAAAGAAGAAGGGGTACATTTCCAGTCACATATTGACGGACATAAGATTTTTATGGGACCGGAAGAAAGTATGCAGATCCAGTCCAATCTCGGATCTACGATCGCTATGGCATTTGACGAGTGCCCGAGCAGTGTGGCAGACAGAGACTATGTACAGAAATCTGTAGAGCGTACCACACGCTGGCTGGCAAGATGTAAGACAGAAATGGCACGCCTTAACAGCCTACCGGATACTATTAATAAAGAACAGCTTCTGTTTGGTATCAATCAGGGTGCCGTTTATGAAGATATCCGTATTGAACATGCAAAAGAGATTGCGAAGATGGATCTTGATGGTTATGCAGTCGGCGGTCTTGCTGTAGGTGAAACACACGAAGAAATGTATCGTATCCTGGATGAAGTTGTACCATACCTTCCGCAGGATAAACCAACGTATCTTATGGGCGTTGGAACTCCGGCAAATATCCTTGAGAGTGTAGAGAGAGGAATCGACTTCTTTGACTGTGTATATCCGAGCCGTAACGGACGCCATGGTCATGTCTATACAAACCACGGCAAGATGAATATGTTTAATGCAAAATATGAGCTTGATACCCGCCCGATTGAGGAAGGCTGCGGCTGTCCGGCATGCCGTCATTACAGCAGAGCTTATATCCGCCACCTTCTTAAAGCGAAAGAAATGCTTGGAATGCGTCTCTGCGTTCTGCATAACCTGTATTTCTATAATCATATGATGGAAGAAATACGTGATGCCCTCGACGAAGGCAGATTCAGCGAATATAAGAAGATGCGTCTCGAAGGCTTTGCAGCCGGCGAGCAGAAATAAAAGAAGAACCATATCTTATAGACATAAATCACACAAAATGCCGAAAAACACTTGAAGTAACAGGCTTTTTTGTGTATGATAGTAGGTAGTGTTCCTGAAGAGCAGGAACGTAAGTAGAAACAGGAGGAATCGTAAATGAGCAGCACAGCAAGCAGTACCGCAAGCATGGGTATGATGATCTTATGGATGGTTGTTATCTTCGGAGTTATGTACTTCCTGATGATCCGTCCTCAGAAGAAAGAGCAGAAGAGACTTCAGGCAATGCTCAACAGCATGGAAGTTGGTGACAGCATCGTTACCACAGGCGGCTTCTATGGAGTAATCATCGACATGACAGAAGAAGATGTAATCGTAGAATTCGGCAATAACAAGAACTGCCGTATCCCAATGAGAAAACAGGCTATTGCAGAAGTGGAGAAGGCAGAACAGGCATCCGCATAACTGCAAATAAGAAAGTAAGTGCTGCGTCAGATGCGGCACTTCTTTTTTTATAAATCCTGATAAAGTTAAATTCGCACTTGTAATACGTTCTAACTTTTATGTAGTAAAGGGTTGAAAAGTGTAAAAAAGTGCGTTATTATAATAACAATATCCATAAGGAAAGGACTCTGCTTAAGATTCGTGTGATTGCAGAGAGAGGAAATGAAGAGATGGAATATAAGATCGCATTGATTCCGGGGGATGGAATCGGACCGGAAATCGTCAGTGAAGCAAAAAAAGTTCTTGATAAAGTATGTGAGAAATATCATCACACATTTACATATTCAGAGGTACTTCTCGGAGGAGCATCCATTGATGTTCACGGCGTACCGCTTACCGATGAGGCAATTGCTGCTGCAAAAGCTTCTGATGCAGTTCTGATGGGTTCTATTGGTGGTGATGCAAAGACATCCCCATGGTATAAACTGGAGCCTTCAAAACGTCCGGAAGCAGGACTTCTTGCTATCCGTAAGGCATTAAATCTTTTTGCTAACCTTCGTCCGGCATACCTTTATAAAGAACTCGAAGAGGCCTGCCCGATTAAAAAAGAAGTGATCGGAGATAACGGATTTGATATGATCATTGTCCGTGAACTGACAGGCGGTCTTTACTTCGGAGAAAGAAAGACTGTTGAGGAAGATGGCGTAAAGAAAGCAATTGATACACTTTCTTATAATGAAAATGAGATTCGCCGTATTGCGATCAAAGCATTTGATATCGCAATGAAGAGAAGAAAGAAAGTCACAAGTGTAGATAAAGCGAATGTACTTGATTCTTCCAGACTTTGGAGAAAAGTTGTAGAAGAAGTTGCAAAAGATTATCCGGAAGTAACACTGGAGCATATGCTGGTTGATAACTGCGCAATGCAGCTTGTACATGATCCGGCACAGTTCGATGTTATCCTTACAGAGAATATGTTCGGTGATATCTTATCAGATGAAGCAAGTATGGTAACCGGTTCCATCGGAATGCTGTCTTCTGCAAGTCTGAATGAAACAAAATTTGGTCTGTATGAGCCAAGCCATGGTTCCGCACCGGATATCGCAGGACAGAATAAAGCAAACCCGATCGCAACGATCCTTTCTGCAGCAATGCTGCTTCGTTATTCCCTGAATCTTGACGAAGAGGCAGATGCAGTAGAGGCAGCTGTACAGAAAGTACTGACAGACGGATACCGTACCGGTGACATTATGTCAGACGGATACAAGGCTGTCGGAACAAAAGAAATGGGAGACCTGATCGCAGCAGCGGTATGATAATCCCGCGATATGCGAATGTCGGGCAGGATTGTGGGAGTGCTATGCACGGAACAATCCGTTGGTATCGGACAAAAAATAAAGAGGAGATAATAAAATGAGAAGTGATGCAGTAAAAACGGGTTCACAGCAGGCACCTCACCGTTCCCTGTTTAATGCCCTTGGATTAACAAAAGAAGAAATGGACCGTCCGTTAGTCGGAATCGTAAGTTCCTATAATGAGATCGTTCCTGGACATATGAACCTTGATAAAATCGTAGCAGCCGTAAAACAGGGTGTTGCAATGGCCGGCGGTACACCGATCGTATTCCCGGCAATCGCTGTCTGTGACGGTATTGCAATGGGACATGTCGGAATGAAATATTCTCTTGTAACAAGAGATCTGATCGCTGATTCTACAGAAGCAATGGCAATGGCTCATCAGTTTGATGCCCTTGTTATGGTTCCAAACTGTGACAAAAACGTACCTGGACTTCTGATGGCAGCAGCCAGAATCAATGTTCCGACCGTATTCGTAAGCGGCGGCCCGATGATGGCAGGCCATATCCACGGTCATAAAACAAGTCTTTCCAGTATGTTCGAAGCTGTTGGATCTTATGCAGCAGGAAAAATCACAGAAGACGAACTGACAGAATTTGAAAATAAAACATGTCCTACATGTGGATCCTGTTCCGGTATGTACACAGCAAACTCCATGAACTGTCTGACTGAGGTTCTTGGTATGGGACTTCGTGGAAACGGAACCATTCCGGCTGTATACTCCGAGCGTATCCGTCTTGCAAAACATGCAGGTATGCAGGTTATGGAAATGTACCGTAAAAACATCCGTCCGAGAGACATCATGACGAAAGAAGCAATCCTGAATGCACTGACTGTAGATATGGCACTTGGATGCTCCACAAACAGTATGCTTCATCTTCCGGCTATCGCTCATGAAGTCGGAATGGATTTTGATATCAGCTTCGCAAATGAGATCAGTGAAAAGACTCCGAACCTCTGCCACCTTGCACCGGCAGGCCCGACTTACATGGAAGACCTCAACGAGGCAGGCGGTGTTTATGCAGTAATGAACGAGCTGAATAAAAAAGGACTTCTCCATACAGAATGCATGACAGTAACAGGTAAAACAGTAGGCGAAAACATCAAAGACTGTGTAAACCTTAATCCGGAAGTTATCCGTCCAATCGATAATCCATACAGCCAGACCGGTGGTCTTGCAGTACTGAAAGGAAATATTGCTCCGGATGGCGGTGTAGTAAAACGTTCCGCAGTCGTAGAAGAGATGATGGTTCATGAAGGACCGGCAAGAGTCTTCGACAGTGAAGATGATGCGATCGCAGCAATCAAAGGTGGTAAGATCGTAGCCGGAGACGTTGTTGTTATCCGTTACGAAGGACCGAAAGGCGGCCCTGGAATGAGAGAGATGCTGAACCCGACATCCGCAATCGCAGGTATGGGACTGGGTTCTTCTGTAGCCCTTATTACAGACGGACGTTTCAGTGGCGCATCCCGTGGAGCTTCCATCGGACATGTTTCACCGGAAGCAGCAGTAGGCGGACCGATCGCGCTGATTGAAGAAGGCGATATCATCAGCATCAATATTCCGAAACTGAAACTGGAAGTGAAAGTTTCTGATGAAGAGATGGCAGCAAGAAAAGCAAAATGGCAGCCGCGTGAGCCAAAGATCATAACCGGATATCTTGCAAGATATGCTGCAATGGTTACCTCCGGAAACAGAGGAGCAATCCTTGAAGTGCCGAAAGCAAAATAATCTATTTGCATTAGGATAAGAATGAATTTTAGATAAACACAGGAGGAAATACAATGCAGCTTACAGGTGCAGAGATCATCATTGAATGCCTGAAAGAACAGAAAGTAGATACTGTTTTCGGTTATCCGGGCGGAGCAATCCTGAATGTCTATGATGCTCTCTATAAACATAGTGATGAGATCCATCATGTTCTGACTTCTCATGAACAGGGTGCTTCTCATGCGGCAGACGGTTATGCCCGTGCTACAGGTAAAGTCGGAGTATGCCTGGCAACTTCAGGACCTGGAGCTACGAACCTGGTTACCGGTATTGCTACCGCTTACATGGATTCCGTTCCGGTCGTAGCAATCACCGCAAACGTAGGAAAACCGCTTCTGGGAAGAGATTCTTTCCAGGAAGTTGACATTACCGGAATCGTTATGCCGATCACAAAACACAGTTTTATCGTAAAAGATATCTCCATGCTGGCAGATACGCTCCGTAAGGCATTCTATATTGCAAAGAGCGGACGTCCGGGCCCGGTACTGGTAGATGTGACAAAAGATGTGACAGCAGCAACTTATGAATATTCTCCTCGTCGTCCTGCTACGATCAATCGTGAAGTAGAGACGATTCGTAAGGAAGATCTGGAAACTGCTGCACAGATGATTGAGGAAGCAAAGAAACCGTATATTTTTGTCGGCGGCGGATGTGTGATCTCCGACGCTTCTAAAGAGGTAAGAGAACTGGCGCATAAGATTCAGGCACCGGTTTGTGACAGCCTTATGGGAAAAGGTGCTTTTTCAGGGGAAGATCCACTGTATACCGGAATGCTCGGTATGCATGGAACAAAAACTTCCGATCTTGGTGTGACACAGTGCGACCTTCTGATCGTTCTGGGTGCACGTTTCAGTGACCGTGTTACAGGAAATGCAAAGACTTTTGCAAAACAGGCAAAGATTCTGCAGATTGATGTGGATGCGGCAGAGATTAATAAGAATGTTGTGGTAGATGCGTCTGTTGTCGGAGATGTAAGAGAAGTTCTCCGCAGACTTCTGGAAATGATTCCGGAAGAAAAGCATCCGGAGTGGCTTGAACATATCGGGGAGATGAAAGCAAAATATCCTCTGACTTATGATCATAGCCAGCTTACCGGACCATACATTATAGAGAAACTCTATGAGATCACGAATGGTGATGCAATTATCTCAACAGATGTCGGCCAGCACCAGATGTGGACCGCACAGTACTTCAAGTACAAAGAACCTCGTACCTTCCTGACTTCCGGTGGTCTCGGAACGATGGGATACGGACTTGGAGCTGCAATCGGTGCAAAGATGGGAAGACCGGACAAAACAGTTGTCAACATTGGTGGTGACGGCTGTTTCCGAATGAACATGAATGAGATCGCAACAGCAGTACGCTGCCATAAACAGCTTTTACAGATTGTCATGAACAATCATGTACTGGGTATGGTACGTCAGTGGCAGACCTTATTTTATGAACACAGATATTCACACACCGTCCTTGACGATGCCGTGGATTTTGTGAAGATATCTGAGGGCATGGGCGCGAAAGCAATCCGTGTTACGAAGATGGAAGAAGTAGAGCCGGCAATCCGCGAGGCTCTCGCAACAGACGGACCTGTAGTACTGGACTGCTGGATCAATGAGGATCTCAGCGTGTTCCCGATGGTAGCAGCAGGCGCAAGTCTGAATGAAGTTTTTGACGAGGAGGATATGAAGAACAATGAGCAGAGTGTATAATTTTTCTGCAGGACCGGCTGTACTGCCGGAACCTGTGCTGAAAGAAGTAGCAGAGGAGATGATGGATTATCAGGGAAGTGGCATGTCCGTTATGGAGATGAGTCACAGAAGTCCTGAATTCCAGAAGATCATCGATGATGCAGAGCAGGATCTCAGAGACCTGATGAACATCCCGGATAACTATAAGGTATTATTCCTTCAGGGTGGTGCTTCTCAGCAGTTTGCCATGATTCCGATGAACCTGATGAAAAACGGAGTCGCTGACTACATCGTTACCGGTCAGTGGGCAAAAAAAGCATATCAGGAAGCACAGAAATATGGAAAGGTAAACAAGATCGCATCTTCCGAGGACAAAACCTTCTCCTATATTCCGGACTGTAGTGATCTTCCGATCAGCCCGGATGCAGATTATGTATACATTTGTGAAAATAATACAATTTACGGAACAAAATATAAAACTCTTCCGAATACAAAAGGTAAAACTCTGGTAGCAGACGTTTCTTCCTGCTTCTTATCTGAGCCTGTAGATGTAACAAAATACGGCATCATCTACGGTGGCGTTCAGAAAAACATCGGACCTGCAGGTATGGTAATCGCGATCATCCGTGAAGACCTCATCACAGAGGATGTTCTTCCGGGAACACCAACCATGCTTACATATAAGACACATGCAGATGCAGGTTCCCTGTACAACACACCGAACGCTTACTGCATCTATGTATGCGGTAAAGTCTTCAAATGGCTGAAAGCTATGGGTGGACTGGAAGAAATGCAGAAGAGAAACATTGAAAAAGCAAAAATTCTTTATGATTATCTGGATCAGAGCAAACTCTTCAAAGGTACAGTAGAGCCGGCTTCCCGTTCTCTGATGAATGTTCCTTTTGTTACAGGTGATAAAGACATGGATGCGAAATTCGTTAAAGAAGCAAAAGCAGCAGGCCTTGTAAATCTTAAAGGACACAGAACAGTAGGTGGTATGCGTGCCAGCATCTACAATGCAATGCCAAAAGAAGGCGTAGAAGCCCTCGTTGCATTCATGAAAAAATTCGAGGAGGAAAATGCATAATGTTCCAGTATAAATGCCTCAATCCAATCTCCCAGACAGGTCTTGGCCTGTTTGGTGAGGAATATAAACAGACAGAAGAAATGAATGATGCCGATGCAGTTCTTGTAAGAAGTGCAAAGATGCATGACATGGAGCTTCCGGAAAATGTGAAAGTCATCGCCCGCGCAGGTGCAGGTGTCAATAACATTCCGGTTGATGCATGCGCAGAAAAAGGTATCGTAGTATTTAATACCCCAGGTGCTAATGCAAACGGTGTTAAGGAGCTTGTTCTTGCAGGAATGTTCCTTGCTTCCCGTGATATCGTTGGTGGTATCGAGTGGGTAGCACACGAAGAAGACAAAGAACATATCGATAAACTTGCTGAGAAACAGAAAAAACAGTTTGCAGGATGTGAGATCAGCGGTAAGAAACTTGGTATCATCGGTCTTGGTGCGATCGGAGCCATGGTTGCAAACTCTGCAACACATCTCGGAATGGAAGTTTACGGATATGACCCGTTTATCTCCATCGACGCAGCATGGAACCTCTCCAGAACCATCAAACACAGCAAATCCCTGGATGAGATCTACAGCCAGTGCGATTATATCACCATCCATGTACCGCTTACAGACGATACACGTAAGATGATCGACAAAGAAGCTTTCACAAAGATGAAAGACGGTGTCGTTCTCCTGAACTTCGCAAGAGACCTTCTTGTAGACGAAGAAGCCCTTGTAGAAGCTCTTGACAGCGGTAAGGTTAAAAAATACGTAACAGACTTTGCAAATGCAACCGTAGCAGGCAGACCGGGAATCCTCGTAACGCCACATCTTGGCGCATCCACAGAGGAATCCGAAGAAAACTGTGCAGTTATGGCAGTCAAAGAAGTCAGAGATTTCCTTGAAAACGGAAACATCAAAAATTCCGTAAACTTCCCGAACTGCGACATGGGAACCTGCGTGGCAGTCGGACGTATCACTATCGCTCATAAGAACATCCCGAACATGATCAGCCAGTTTACTAAGATCCTTGGTAGTGAGGGGCTGAACATCGCAGATATGACAAACAAGAGCCGTGGCGGATATGCATATACCATCATCGACCTGGAAAGTGCAGCATCCAAAGAAGCTCTGGATGAGCTGAGAGCAATCGAAGGCGTATCCAAAGTACGTGTAATTAAATAAGAATCATAAACTGTGACAGAACAGAAAATCCCGGATGACTCAAAACGAATCGTCCGGGATTTCTTTATGCATAAGAATAAAATTTATTTACGGCTTTCGATAAAAGCTTCCACTTCTTCGCAGGTCGGCATCACTCTCAGAGCACCTTTACGAGTAGTGATCAGGGATGCAGCTGCGTTTGCAAAAGTAAGAAGGTCTTTCAGGTTATCTTCGGTGAGATCTTCAAGACCATGGTCAAGTACATAGTTCAGAGTACTTGCACAGAAGGTATCGCCTGCACCGGTAGTTTCAATCGTATTCTCCTGAAGGAATGGAGCCGCTTCCACACGCATGTCTTTATAGTATGCACGGCTTCCGTCTTTTCCCATGGTGATGAGGATAAGCGGAATATGGTATTTTTCCTGGATCATGGCAGCACCCTTGTCATAATCGGTGGTTCCGCACATGAATTCTACTTCATTGTCAGAAATTTTCAGAACATCGCATTTTGACATACCATATTCGATTTCAACTTTTGCATCGTCCAGAGATTTCCAGAGTGGCGGACGCAGGTTCGGATCAAAAGTGATGATACAGCCGGCTTCTTTAGCAAGGTCGATTGCATGACGGGTAGCTTCGCGAACACCTTCATGTGTAGAAGAAAGGGTTCCAAAATGGAAGATGCGGGAAGATTCGATCAGTTCTTTCTGTACTTCCTCTTTCGTAAGCATCATATCTGCACCCGGATCACGATAGAACGAAAAATCCCGGTCACCATCAGGATAAGTATGTACGAATGCAAGAGTGGTGTGGCAGGTCTCGTCCATGATCAGGTTTCTTGTGTTGATGCCAACTTCTTCAACTGCATCCTTTAACTGATTTCCAAACATATCCTTGCCGACTTTGCCAATAAAAGCAGTTTTTTTGCCAAGACGTTCCAGCATAGCGAGAACATTACATGGAGCACCACCTGGATTTGCTTCCAGCAGAGGATTCCCCTGGGAACTGGAACCGTTTTCAGTAAAGTCAATAAGAAGCTCGCCGAGAGCCGTTACATCAAATTGTCTTTTTTCCATATCAAAAGACCTCCTTGTTTCTTATAAAGCGTTGTTGGATACATTCCGTAAATGCATCATGATATAATCAATTTATCGTAGAGAGGCGTTTTTGTCAAACTAAATTCGTTATATTCTTTATTTTTATCATAAAAAATGCTAAACTAAAACAAAGGGATACAATTTCAGTAACTTGTATTTCAGAATGGAGGCATGAGGTTATGGAAAGTAAAGTATATGAATATATGGACTGGCCGGAGATAGAGGCAGTTGTTTATGCGGAAGAAGCTGCACCGAGAGACCTGATGGCACCGCGTCTTACGGCTGATGGAATTCTTGTTCAGGGATTTTTTCCGGATGCAGAGAAGGCAGAAGTCCTTGTAGATAAAAAAGTATACGAGATGGAGAAACAGGATGATGCCGGATATTTTGCAGCCATGATTCCGGGAAGAAAGATTCCTGCATATCAGTATCGCATCACAAAAGGAAAAGAAACGAAGACATTTTTTGATCCGTATGCATTTCCGGTTCAGATCACAGAAGCGGAAGAAAAAGCATTCTGCGCAGGCGTTTATTATCATGCATATGAGAAACTGGGTGCACATCCGATGGAAATCAATGGTGTTTCCGGAACCAGTTTTGCAGTGTGGGCACCGAATGCACTCCGTGTCAGCGTAGTCGGCGATTTTAATAACTGGGACGGAAGATACCATATGATGCACCGCATGCCAATGTCCGGTATTTTTGAACTGTTTATTCCGGGTGTGGGAGTCGGGGAAATCTATAAATATGAAATGAAACTGAAAGGCGGTGCTGTTCAGCTGAAATCCGATCCGTATGCAGCAGAAACGGAACTTCCACCGGCATCCGCATCGGTTGTGACAGACTTAAACGATTTTAAGTGGAATGATGAAAAATGGATGGCTGAGCGTCATCGATTCAGTGACCGTAAACAGCCAATTTCGATTTATGAAACAAGCCTTTCGAAATGGAAAAATGCAGAGGAACTTGTTTCTTACGTAAAAGAACTGAAATACACGCATGTAGAACTTCATCCGGTTATGGAATATCTGGATGAGGAAGCCGGGGAGTACAGTACGTTTGCTTATTATGCACCGGACAGAAGATTTGGTGCTCCACAGGATTTCCAGAAGCTTGTAAATGCGCTTCATAAAGAAAATATCGGTGTGATCCTTGACTGGACACCTTCTCATTTTCCGAGACAGGAAGGTGGTCTGGAACTGTTTGACGGAACTCCGTTATATGAGAATCCGGATCCGTCCATGGCAATCCACCCGATGTGGGGAACACTCCTCTTTAACTTTGAGAGTCCGATGGTAAAAGATTTCCTTCTTGCAAACGCTTTTTACTGGCTGGAACTCTATCATGCAGACGGACTGAGACTGGATGATGTGGATTCCATGCTGTATCTGGATTATGGAAGAGAGTATGGACAGTGGAGACCGAATATCTATGGAACAAATGAAAATCTGGCAGCAGTGGAATTCCTGAAACATCTGAATTCCATTCTGAATAAGAAACTTCCGGGAACAATAACGATTGTGCAGGAAGATGGCCTGTGGTCAGAACTGACCGGAAGTGTTGAGGATGACAACATCGGATTTTCCTATAAATGGAACAATAACTGGGCGGGAGATTTCCTGAATTATCTCTCAAAGGATCCGATCGAGCGCCAGTATGTGCATGACCAGCTGACACTTTCCATGCTGTATACGTACTGTGAGCATTTTGTACTTTCGCTTGGAAGCAGAGAGACCGGAGATCAGAAGAGCTTTATGGAGAAACTTCCGGGGAATGAGGCACAGAAACTGAGTCAGATTCGTGCAGCTTATTCTTATATGATGCTGCATCCGGGATGCAAGATGATGGCACCGGATAAAGAACTCTCTGATGAGATGAAGAAATTTATCCATGATCTGAACGTACTGTATGTTTCTCAGCCGGCACTGGCTGTAATGGATGATGATTATGAGGGCTTTGAGTGGATTCAGCTTATGAAATATGAAGAAAATGTCCTGACATTCCTTCGTAAGACAGAGAATCCGGAAGAAACACTCCTTGCTGTATGCAATTTTGCAGCAGTTCCGTATAATAATTACCAGATCGGTGTTCCATTCTATGGAAAATATAAAGAAATTTTTAACAGTGACCGTAAGGAATACGGCGGACAGGGAACGGTAAACTTAAGAGCAAAGACCTGTAAGCAGGCAGAATGCGATGAGAGGGAATATTCTGTAACCTTTAAGATTCCGGCACTGGGCGTAGCAATCTTTTCCTGTGCTCCGGGAAAGAAACCGGAGAAACTGGCAGTAGCAGCGAAGAAACCAGAGACAGCTAAAAAGACTACCCGTCGTGCAGCTGCAAAAAAAGAAAGTACGAAAAAAGTAGCTGCGAAGAAAACCGT
>CAVFJK010000167.1:2654-3322 GCA_963622815.1 Ruminococcus bicirculans (ex Wegman et al. 2014) | reverse complement strand
GATCCCAGTTCCGGTTCCTCTCGGCAAGGCTCTCGGCTTTGATCCGAAGAAGCGTATCTGCAAATGCCTGATCCTGTTCCTGTTGAGTCTCCAGATGGATCGTTGCATTAAAAAGCGATGCCACTTCTCTTTGTTCTTCGCTGTCTGTAAAGCTATTGAGAAGTCTCGCAGGGTTTACCTGACCCTCTTCTCTCTGCTTAAACAGCATCTGCGCTACTTCTCTGTATAACGGAACGATAAAATCTTCCGGTGTCAGATACTGCGCTACTTTATCAAAAATATTCGGATAGGTTACCAGCCAGGTAAGCATCAGTTTCTGTGCCTGATCAGACGCAGATTCCTTCTTTTTCTTATTCTGCATACTGCTGCTCTTTGGCTGTATCCGATTCTCAGCCGGAGTTCCTTTCAGGGCCAGCGTATTCACTCTCTTTCTGAGATCTTCCACGCTGACTCCATACTGACTCCGGTATTTCTTAACAATTGCTTCTATATAAAGATTTCTTTCCAGTTCATCCTTCAGTTCCAGAAGCATCTGCGCACATCGTTCAAAGAAACGATTCTGTCCCTGCGGCTCCACCATCGGAAACTCACTCTCCGCAATACTTACACGGAACATAAAGCTGTCCGATGCCTGATTCAGCCGTTCTTCAAAGGCTTCAGGTCCCATG
>CAVFJK010000167.1:0-2644 GCA_963622815.1 Ruminococcus bicirculans (ex Wegman et al. 2014) | reverse complement strand
CTTATATGGTTTCAGATTAACGACTCTGGAATTCACTCCGGCCTCACGGAGGATTGGAATTCCTCGAAGCGCAGCACGGATACCCGCCTCGTCACTGTCGTAGAGAAGAAGAACTTCCTGCGTATAACGCTTCAGAAGACTGGCATGACCTGAGGTCAGTGCCGTTCCAAGCGATGCAACTGCATTCGTAAATCCTGCCTGGTGCATGGAAATTACATCCATGTATCCCTCACACAGGATCAGATACTTCTTTCTCGTTGTTCTCGCAATATTTAATCCATACAGATTACGGCTTTTATCAAAAATCTTCGTCTCCGGCGAGTTCAGGTACTTCGGTTTCCCATCTCCCATAACTCGTCCGCCAAATCCGATCACCCGGTTATTGACATCCATGATCGGAAAGATGACTCTGTTCCAGAACTTATCATACATTCCGTGGCGTTCGTCCACATTAAACAGACCGGATTCCCGAAGTCTCTCATCACTGTAGCCTTTTGACTTCAGATATTTATACAGACCGCTTCCGAACTTATCCGAATACCCAAGCCCGAATTTCCGCATTGTCTCTTCACTCAGCTGACGTCCGGCAAGATACTCATGACCCTGCCTTCCGCCTTCTGTACGAAGCTGATAATAATAATACTGCGCTGCCTGTTTATTGATTTCCAGAAGTTCTGCCTTCTGCTCTGCTTTTTCTCTCACTTCTTTGGAATATTCGATTTTCGGAAGTTCCACTCCCGCTCTGTCTGCAAGATGCTTCAGAGCCTCTCCAAACGAATAATTCTCATATTCCATAATAAAATTAAATACATTTCCGCCTGCACCACAGCCAAAGCAATAATACATCTGCTTACCGGGTGTTACAGAAAAAGAAGGAGTTTTCTCATTATGAAAAGGACACAGTCCAAAATAGGAACTGCCCTTCCTTGTCAGTTTCACGTATTGCGATACTACATCTACAATATCATTTTTCTGTCGGACTTCCTCAATGATATCGTCTGAATAACGCATACCCAGCCTCCTCTGTCATTTATATTTATCAGTACACTTCCCACGACTTCGGTATGTAGATCTTTCTGAATTTCGCCATGGAATACTGATCCGTCATGCCAGCCAGGTAATCACAGACAACCTGTGCCTTCGATTCGCCTCTCTGCATCAGCTGTCTGTATTCCGCTGACATTTCATCCGGATTTTCTATATAATACATATAAAGCTTTTTCAACATTTTGATAGCTTTTTTCTCTTCTTTTTTTGCTCCGGGATGATCGTACACATTCTGAAACATAAGTTTTCGCAGATCCATCATCGCCTCATAAATCTCCGGCGACATTTCAATATGTTCTTTCTCCATACTGCTCTCTATGATATCGTGTACAAACGTATTTAAACGTTCCCGTGTTGTATATCCCAGTAACATCCGAAGCGTTACCGGTATGTCATCTTCCGTGATAATTCCGGCCCGCTGCGCATCATCCATATCATGATGAATATACGCAAGCTTATCGGACAACCGTACTACCTGACCTTCCAGCGTAGCCGGATTTCCGCTGATCCGGTGATTCAGGATACCATCCCTTACTTCCCATGTAAGGTTCAGCCCTTCCCCGTTCTTCTCCAGAATCTGTACGACCCGGATACTCTGACGATAATGTGCAAATCCACCGGGATGGATCTCATTCAGGGCTTTCTCACCGGCATGTCCAAACGGCGTATGTCCCAGGTCATGTCCCAGCGCGATTGCCTCCACCAGATCTTCGTTCAGACGCAAAGCCTTCGCGATCGTTCGTGCGATCTGCGAAACTTCCAGAGTATGTGTAAGACGATTCCTGTAATGATCTCCCTGCGGTGCAAGAAACACCTGCGTCTTATCTTTCATTCGCCGAAATGCCTTACAGTGCAGAATACGGTCTCGGTCTCTCTGATAAACTGTCCGGACATCACATTCTTCCTCCTGCCGCTCTCTGCCTCTGGAATGGCCACTGTGTGCTGCATAAGGGCTTAAAAGTTCCAGTTCTCTCTGTTCCATGCTTTCTCTGATATTCATAGGCGCATCCTCCACAGAATGACAAAAATACCTCTTATTAATTATATTCTGTGTCAAGTCGCAAATTCCTCTTTTTTTCAAAAAAACATCCAGATAAATTTTTTCGACATTCCTAAACACAATTCGAGATATCTGCATAAAACAAAAAGCCCTGTCCGGGCAAAAAGAAAAGCCCTTGAATTATCAAGGGCTCTGCATGCGGAAGATGGGACTTGAACCCACACGAGCGCAATGCTCACAAGATCCTTAGTCTTGCTCGTCTGCCAGTTCCGACACTTCCGCATATCGCATTTCGTGGAAATCGACTTCCTCGCGACAACAGATATTATACCCAAAGTTCTGACTCATGTCAATACCTTTTTTAATATTATGCGGAAGATGGGACTTGAACCCACACGAGCGCAATGCTCACAAGATCCTTAGTCTTGCTCGTCTGCCAGTTCCGACACTTCCGCATATCGCATTTCGTGGAAATCGACTTCCTCGCGACAACAGATATTATACCCAAAGTTCTGACTCATGTCAATACCTTTTTTAATATTATGCGGAAGATGGGACTTGAACCCACACGAGCGCAATGCTCACAAGATCCTTAGT
>CAVFJK010000166.1:0-16583 GCA_963622815.1 Ruminococcus bicirculans (ex Wegman et al. 2014) | reverse complement strand
CCGACTGCCTGATTATCATAACCTATAGGCAATAAAATGTCAAGAGTAAAATCAAAAATAGTTTTAATTTTTTTAGTTGTCCTTTCAACTCAGACAATTAACTCAAACAAAGTTTTTTAGAACAACTTAATTATTTTTAGCACTTTAATCTGTTGAAAAATAGAAAGACTTATGATACAATCTTGAAGATTTAGATAAAAACAGAAAGGGAGATTATATGAAAGCATTTCTAATACTAGAAGATGGCCATGTATTTAAAGGAACCAGCATCGGTTCAACAAGAGAAGTCATCAGCGAAATTGTTTTTAATACATCCATGACCGGATATCTTGAAGTAATGACTGACCCATCGTATGCAGGACAGGCTGTCTGCATGACATATCCTTTGATTGGTAATTATGGTATCTGTTATGAGGACCAGGAGTCCAGGAAACCTTGGATTGATGGTTTTATTGTTCGTGAATTATCCCGTATCCCTAGTAACTTCAGAAGCGTGGATACGATTCAGCATTTTCTTGAAAAGCATGACATACCTGGTATCGCAGGCATTGATACACGTGCTCTCACAAAAATTCTTCGTGAAAAAGGTACCATGAATGGTATGATCACTGTCAACGAAAATTATGACTTAGATGAAATAATCCCCCGTTTAAAAGCATATACAACCGGAAAAGTAGTTGAAAAAGTTACATGCCGTGAGAAAGAAGTACTGAAGGGAAATGGACCGAAAGTTGCACTGATGGATTTTGGCGCAAAACGTAACATTGCACGTTCTCTGAATGAAAGAGGATGTGAAGTTACCATTTATCCGGCACTTACACCGGCAGAAGAAATTCTTGCAGCGAATCCGGACGGAATCATGCTCAGCAACGGCCCTGGAGATCCGAAGGAATGCACTACTATTATAGAAGAAATTCGTAAACTCTATGAGTCAGATGTGCCGATCTTCGCAATCTGTCTCGGACATCAGCTTATGGCTCTTGCAACAGGCGGCGATACACATAAAATGAAATACGGACACAGAGGTGGAAACCATCCGGTTAAGGACCTTGCAACAGGACGCGTTTATATTTCTTCTCAGAACCATGGATACGTGGTTGATGCAGAAGCACTTGAGAAAAAAGGTATCGCGAAACCTGCATTTATTAATGTAAATGATGGCACAAATGAGGGAATGGCTTACGAAGGCAAAAACATCTTTACTGTACAGTTCCATCCGGAAGCCTGCCCTGGACCGCAGGATTCCAGCTACCTGTTTGACAGATTTATGGAAATGATGGGAGGAACAGATCATGCCGAGAAATAAAGATATACATAAAGTTCTTGTAATTGGATCCGGTCCGATTATCATCGGCCAGGCAGCAGAGTTTGACTATGCAGGTACACAGGCATGCCGTTCTCTGAAAGAAGAAGGCATGGAAGTTGTACTCCTGAACTCCAACCCGGCTACAATTATGACAGACAAAGACATTGCAGATAAAGTTTACATCGAGCCACTTACCGTAGAAGTAGTAGAACAGCTGATTCTGAAAGAACAGCCGGACAGCGTACTTCCGACACTTGGTGGACAGGCCGGTCTGAACCTTGCAATGGAACTCGAAGAAAAAGGCTTCCTTAAAGAACATAACGTACGTCTGATCGGTACCACAGCTGAGACTATTAAGAAGGCTGAGGATCGTCAGGAATTTAAAGACACCATGGAAAAGATCGGTGAACCGGTTGCAGCTTCCAAGGTGGTAACAACCGTAGAAGACGGTGTGATCTTCACAAAAAAGATCGGTTATCCGGTTGTTCTTCGCCCTGCTTACACACTTGGTGGAAGCGGCGGTGGTATCGCTAATAATGAATATGAACTCAGAGAAATCCTCGAAAACGGCCTCAGACTTTCACGTGTAGGTGAAGTTCTGGTAGAGCGCTGCATCGCAGGATGGAAAGAAATCGAATACGAAGTAATGCGTGACAGTGCAGGAAACTGCATCACAGTCTGCAACATGGAAAACATCGATCCGGTTGGTGTACATACAGGTGACTCTATCGTAGTTGCTCCTTCCCAGACACTGGGCGATAAAGAATATCAGATGCTCCGTACATCTGCCCTGAACATCATCACAGAACTTGGAATCACAGGTGGATGTAACGTACAGTATGCACTTCATCCGGAAAGCTTCGAGTACTGTGTAATCGAAGTAAACCCTCGTGTAAGCCGTTCTTCCGCACTGGCAAGTAAGGCTACCGGTTACCCGATCGCGAAGGTTGCAGCAAAGATTGCCCTGGGATATACACTGGATGAGATTCCGAATGCTATTACCGGAAAAACGTACGCAAGTTTCGAGCCAATGCTTGACTATTGCGTAGTTAAGATTCCGAGACTTCCATTTGATAAATTCATCACTGCAAAGAGAACACTGACTACTCAGATGAAAGCTACCGGTGAGGTTATGAGTATCTGCCATAACTTCGAAGGAGCACTCATGAAAGCTATCCGTTCTCTGGAGCAGCATGTGGACAGCCTCATGTCCTATGACTTCACAGGTCTGGATGAGGATGAGCTGATCGAAGAACTGGGTGTTGTAGATGACCGTCGTATTTGGAAGATTGCAGAAGCAATCAGACGTGATATTTCCAAAGAATACATTCACAGAATCACAAAGATCGACAGATGGTTCATCGACAAGATCGCAATCCTGGTTGAGATGGAACAGGCTCTTAAGACTCAGCCTCTGACAGAAGAACTCCTTCTTGAAGCAAAACGTATGGAATTCCCGGATTATGTGATCGCAAATCTCTGTGGAAGAACAGAAGCAGATATTAAGGCTCTTCGTCAGGGCTATAAGATTACAGCCGCTTATAAGATGGTAGATACCTGTGCTGCTGAGTTCGCTGCCGCAACACCATATTATTATTCTGTATATGGCGGACCGGATACTGAAAACGAAGCAGTAGCTGCACATGATAAGAAAAAAGTCCTTGTTCTTGGTTCCGGACCGATCCGTATCGGACAGGGTATCGAATTCGACTTCTGCTCTGTACATTGTACCTGGGCATTCAAAAAAGAAGGTTACGAGACAATTATCGTAAACAATAACCCGGAAACTGTCAGCACTGACTTTGACATCGCAGATAAACTGTACTTCGAACCACTGACACCGGAAGATGTAGAAAATATCGTAAATATTGAGAAACCGGACGGAGCAGTCGTTCAGTTTGGTGGACAGACCGCAATCAAGCTTACTGAAGCACTGATGAAGATGGGCGTTAAGATCCTCGGAACATCTGCAGAAGACGTTGATGCCGCAGAGGACCGTGAACTCTTCGATGAGATTCTGGAAAAATGCGAGATTCCGAGACCGAAGGGACAGACTGTATTTACTGCTGATGAAGCAAAAAAAGCAGCCAATGAGCTTGGTTATCCGGTACTTGTTCGTCCTTCCTATGTCCTTGGCGGACAGGGCATGCGTATCGCAGTCAGCGATGAGGACGTAGAAGAATACATTGGAATCATTAACCAGATCGCACAGGAACATCCAATCCTGGTAGATAAATACCTGATGGGTAAAGAAATCGAAGTCGATGCTGTATGCGACGGCGAAGATATCCTGATTCCTGGTATCATGGAGCATATCGAGCGTGCCGGTATCCATTCCGGTGACAGTATTTCGGTATATCCGGCACAGACCATCAGCCAGAAAGCAAAAGATACGATCGCAGAGTACACACGTCGTCTGGCACAGGCGCTTCATGTAATCGGTATGATCAACATTCAGTTCATCGTATGCGGTGAAGAAGTGTATGTCATCGAAGTAAACCCGCGTTCCAGCCGTACTGTACCGTATATCAGCAAGGTAACCGGAATCCCGATCGTACCGCTGGCAACTAAGGTTATCCTTGGATATAAACTGAAAGATATGGGTTATACACCGGGACTTCAGCCGGAAGCAAAACATATCGCAATCAAGATGCCAGTATTCTCCTTCGAGAAGATTCGTGGCGCAGATATCAGCCTTGGACCGGAAATGAAGTCTACAGGTGAGTGCCTTGGTATTGCAGAAAGCTTCAACGAAGCATTGTATAAAGCATTCCTCGGAGCTGGAATCAAACTTCCGAAATATAAGAACATGATCATCACCGTTAAAGATGAGGATCAGCAGGAAGTTGTTCCGATCGCAAGACGTTTTGAGGCACTTGGATACCGTATTTATGCAACAAGAGGAACTGCAAGAGTCCTTAAAGAAAACGGCATTAAGGCAATCCGTACCAATAAACTGGAACAGCCTGCACCGAACCTTATGGACCTGATTCTCGGACATAAGATCGACGTTGTTATCGATACACCGCCTCAGGGTGTAGAACACCAGAAAGATGGTTTCGTGATCCGTCGAAATGCGATCGAGACAGGTGTCAACGTTCTTACCAGCCTGGATACAGCAGAAGCACTTGTAACCAGTCTTGAGAATACAGACCTTCACAACCTGACACTGATTGATATTGCAACGATCGCAAGCAGATAAATAAAATAAGATGTGGATTTGGACCGGAGTGAACAGTAATACTGTTTCTCCGGTCTTGTGTGTTACAGAAAACCTAAACAAAAGTTAAACTTTCAATTAAAATCCACTGAAAGGTTTACGAACCACCGAAAGTGTAATATACTGATACAAGGGTAAAAAGGTCTGAAACCACATGAGCTTGCTCATAAATGGATAGAAGACTTTAAGACCTGTTGGAAAAAATAAATCAGAGAGGAAAAGAAACATGAGTGTTTTGGAATTTATAAAAGTTGTGATCCTCGGCATCGTAGAAGGAATCACAGAATGGCTTCCAATCAGCAGTACCGGTCATATGATTCTGGTAGATGAATTTATCAAGATGGATATGACAACGGAATTTAAGGATTTTTTCCTGGTAGTCATTCAGCTTGGCGCGATCCTTGCGGTCGTAGTACTATATTGGGGTAAGTTGTGGCCCTTCTACATAAAACAGATCCCGAAGAAAAAGAAAGCGCAGCTTGCGCGAAAGAATCCGGTTGCCCGCGTGGTACTGACTTTTGTTGAAAAGTTTTGTGATAAAGACAAATGGATTCTGTGGTTCAAGATCCTGGTAGCCTGCATCCCGACTATCGTGATCGCACTTCCGTTTAATGATTTTATCGAAGAGAAGTTCAACAACTATGTAGTTGTAGCGATTGCCCTGATCGTCTATGGTGTGATCTTCATTATTGTTGAGAATTATAATAAGAGAAGAAAACCGATCTGTACATCCCTTGAAGATTTAAGTTTCGGTACTGCATTTAAGATTGGTATCTTCCAGGTATTATCTGTTGTACCGGGTACATCCCGTTCTGGATCCACGATCATCGGAGGTATCCTTGTTGGTACATCCAGAACGGTTGCGGCAGAATTTACCTTCTTCCTGGCTATTCCGGTCATGTTTGGAGCAAGCCTTCTGAAACTGGTGAAATTTGGCTTTGCCTTTACACCGGCAGAGATCCTGACACTGGTAACAGGCGTTGTAGTAGCATTCTTTGTATCCGTTATTGCAATCAAATTCCTGATGAGTTACATCAAGAAACACGATTTCAAGGCGTTTGGATGGTATCGTATCGTTCTTGGTATCCTTGTTCTCGGATATTTTGTAGGAAGAAATTTCCTCGGATAATTTGAAAAATTAAAATAGAAAATGAACTAAATAAGTTACATGATAATCTGGCTGCTGTGAATGAGGGAAACGGCAGCCAGATTTGACATTTGGGGGCATACATGGGATAATAAAAAAATGCAAAAAAGAAATTTTAGATATGACGGCTTTTTGAAGTCGGAAAGGATGGTAAATAATGAAAGCAAAACATATAATGCTCGTACTTGGTATGACAATGATGCTCGCCTTTGCAGGATGTGGTTCTTCAGGGGCAGTTGTTGAAGTGACACCAACTCCGGCAGCAACACCAACACCTACTGAAGTTCCGGTAACTGTGACACCGGTACCGACTTCCACACCGGCCCCGAAGGTGATCGGAGTTAAGACTTCCCAGGCAAAATATATTTATCTGACAAATGGTCTGCAGGATGACCTGAGAGAAATCTATCTGATGACATCCGGCGGAGATGACTGGGGTAAGAACCTGATTCAGTCAGAGTCTTCTGTAAAAGCTGCTGAACAGGTTCAGATGTTCTATACTCCGAATGATTCTTCTGTTTCCTCAGACAGTACAGATGAGTCAACAGAGACGACGACATCAACTGTTTACGATATGAAGATCGTTACCGCAAAAGGCGACGCATATCAGATCTACAGTATTGATCTCAGCGATATGGAAAAGGCATCTCTTGCTTATGACGAAGAGGAATCAACGGCATATCTGACCTACACAAGCCTTGCTGATAAGTCTGAGAAGGATACAAAAGGAAATTCACAGCAGACAGCATCTTCTGATGTTTCTGATGAGAGTGATGCAGAAACCTATAGCTCTGATGACAGTAGTTCTGACGACAGCAGCTATTATGATAACAGCTACGATGACAGCAGTTCTGATGATAGCAGCAGCTATGACGACGGAAGTTCTGATGACAGCAGTTATGACAGTGGAAGCTATGATGATAGCAGCTACGATGACAGCGAAGACTACGATGACGGAAGCGATGATTATGCGGATGAAGGAAACGATTCCGACTCCTATGACAGCGGTAGTGATGACTGGGACTACTAAAAAATTTTGAGGTTCTATAAAAATTATCTATTGCAAATTACAGTAGTTAAATTGACTTAAATTTTCAGTACAGTTAAAATATTCTCATGAGTATTGAAAACACTTGAGAGAAAAGAAGGGAGATATATTCATGAAGAAAAAATTATTAGCTGTAATGCTGGCAGGGGCTATGGCCGCAGGAATGAGTGCAGGAAGTGTACAGGCTGCAACTACAGATGCAAGCGGAGACCTGTATGTATTTATCGCAGCAAGCCTTGCAAATGCAATGGATGTGATCCAGAAAGATTTTAATGAGGAGTATCCGGATGTCAACATTCTCTTTAATGCAGACAGCTCAGGTACACTGCAGACTCAGATTGAAGAAGGATCCAGATGTGATATCTTCTTCTCAGCAGCAACAAAACAGATGGATGCTCTGGTAGATGAAGATCTGGCAGAGAAAGATTCTGTAGTTGATCTTCTTGAAAATAAAGTCGTTCTGATCAAACCAAAGGATGGTGAAACAAAAGTTACAGGATTCGAAAATATTACAGATGCTGAGAACATCGCACTTGCAGGTGAAGATGTTCCGGTTGGACAGTATTCCCGTGAGATTTTCAAGAACCTCGGAATCGAAGACGATGTAAACAAGATGGAGATCAACGAAGGAAAGAACGTTACAGACGTACTTGCATCTGTAAGTGAAGGAAGTAATGAAATCGGTATTGTATATGCAACAGATGCTGCATCCGTTGCAGATAAAGTAGATATCATTGCAGAAGCTCCGGAAGGATCTCTGGAAACACCGGTTCTGTATCCGGTGGGCCTGACTGTAGACGCAGAGGCATCTGATGAAGAAAAAGCTGCTGCAGACGCATTCCTTGCATACCTTCAGACAGACGATGCTATGAAAGTATTCGAAGAGTATGGATTTGCTGAATACAAAGCAGATGATAAAAAAGATGATGCTGAAGAAGATACAGAAGCTGACACAGCAGAGGAAACAGAAACTGCAGAAGAAGCAAAATAATTTCTGTAAACAATAACGAATCGTTTACTACAGATAGTTACCAACATAAAAATTACATACAAAAGGGGCGGCATATATGTCAGCCCCTTTTTGTACATACAGAAGGACAGGAAAAGAATGGAATTTTTACAGGAAATTAACTGGAGTCCATTGTGGATTTCATTGAAGACCGGTGCAGTGGCAACGACCATTGCCTTTTTTCTGGGGATATTCTGTGCACGCAAGATCATGAAGATGAAACCGATATCAAGGGCTGTCTGGGATGGGATTCTGACTATGCCGCTGGTGCTCCCGCCGACAGTTGCCGGATTCTTTTTACTTCTGATCTTCAGTCTGAGGCGGCCATTTGGAAAGTTCCTCCTGACAAATTTTGATTTTAAAGTAGTTCAGACATGGAAAGGCTGTGTCATCGCGGCAGCAGTCATTGCTTTTCCACTGATGTACCGCAATGCGAGAGCTGCTTTTGAGCAGGTGGACGTGAATCTGATCTACGCTGGTCAGACACTTGGCATGAGTGATCGGAAGATCTTCTGGAAGGTAATCGTTCCGGCAGCAGGACCGGGAATCGCATCCGGCACGGTTCTGGCATTTGCAAGAGCAATTGGAGAATATGGTGCGACTTCCATGTTGGCAGGAAATATTCTTGGCAAGACCCGTACGGTATCCGTTGCGATTGCAGCAGAGACTTCAGCGGGAAATTATGATGTTGCCGGATTCTGGGTTGTGGTGATCGTTGTGATCTCGTTTGCAATCGTGGCACTGATCAATATCGTCTCAGGCAGAGGCATGAAGAGTAGAAGGTGGATCTGATGGCAATACAGGTAGATATAGAAAAGAATTTCAAAGGTTTTTCTCTTAGATCAAAATTTGAGAGTAATACATCGGCAACGGGAATCCTTGGTGCATCCGGAAGTGGTAAGAGTATGACTCTTCGCTGTATTGCAGGTATCGAGACACCGGATAAAGGAAAAATCGTGATCAACGGAAGAACAGTCTTTGATTCAGAGAAAAAAATCAATTTAAAGCCACAGGAGCGGCGAATCGGATATCTGTTCCAGAACTATGCACTGTTTCCGACAATGACAGTAAAAGATAATATTCTGTGTGGTTATCGTGGCGCAAAAGAACAGAAAGAAGAAAAAGCGCGAGACTTTATTAAACGATATCAGCTGGAAGGACTGGAAAACCGTTATCCGGCACAGCTTTCCGGCGGTCAGCAGCAGCGAGTTGCCCTCGCGAGAATGATGATCGGAGAACCGGAGGCGATTCTTCTGGACGAGCCGTTTTCCGCATTGGATGGATATCTGAAGGATGTACTGCAGAAAGATATGCAGGAGTTCCTGAAACAGTATCAGGGAGATATGCTGATGGTTACACACAGCCGTGATGAGGCATTTCGATTCTGTAATGAGTTGATGCTCTTGAAAGAAGGAAAAACGCTGATCTTTGGCGATACAAGACAGCTGTTTGAACAGCCGCAGCTCCTCGAAGTAGCTCGTCTCACCGGCTGCAAAAACAGTTCCAGAGTCCGTAAACTGGGCTTCCACGAAATCGAAGCCATCGATTGGGGAATCAATCTCCAGACTACGCAGGAAGTCCCAGATGATACCACTCACGTAGCTATCCGAGGTCATTGGATTCAACCAACTGAAACTCCCGGTCCCAATACGCTTCCATTTGAAGCCCAGGACTATATAGAGACTACATTTGAACATCAATATCTGGTCAAATGCCCAAATACAGATTCATCCTCTGTACTCTGGTGGATGAGATCGAAAGAAAGTTTTCGGGATGATCACGATGAAAATCTTCCGAAATATTTATATCTTCCCCCGGAGCATCTGATGCTCCTGAAATAAAACCCTGAGGGGGAGCTTCGGCCTTCGCAACTATGAGATGCTCCCCCCTTAAGGGTTTTCAGGGTTGGGCTCGATATCGAAGATATCTGGATACTAACATTGCAAGTTTAAATGTCATCGCATCCTCGAAGGTGCGAAGATCCAACCCAAATCGTTTTTGAATTTTCTCAAATCGATAAACTAATGTATTCCTATGCACATAAAGCTGTCGGGACGTCTCCGACAGATTCAGATTATTCTCGAAGAAAGTACGAATAATAGCAAGTGTCTCTCCGTCAATGGAATCCAAAGATTCATCTCCGAAGATTTCTTGTATAAACATCTCACAAACAGATACCGGAAGCTGATAGATCAGGCGTCCGATGCCAAGCGTCCGATATCCAAATACACTGCGTTCAGCATAGAATGTCTTACCAATCTCAAGTGCAGTTCTCGCTTCTTTATACGCGTTAGAGAGGTCTTTCAGGTCATCGGCAGTATTACTGTAAGAAACCCAGGCCTGCGTCATAGCTTCTGTTCCGAGCATATCTACCAGCATATGTGCGATATCCTCAAGATCCTCGTATGTTTCTGTAGAAGTCAGTTCCCGGACAACGATAATTCCACGGTCATCGATTGAGGTAATGAAATCATGCGTACGGGCAGAGAAAATATTTTTGATGGTGGCAAGTGCATGCTCATCGCGGGTCTGCCTGGTTTCTACCAGAAAAACAGCACGTCGTGCGGAAGATGAGATATGGAGTTTACGGGCACGGTTGAAGGCCTCTACGTCTGTATAAGTGCCGAGAAGCAGTTTCTGCATAAAGGCATTCTTATCGTTCTTTTCTGCATGGCTTTCCAGAATGCTCTGAATCTGGCAGACTGCCAGTTCTCCAATCGTAGGAACAGAATCGCCGGTTCCCCACACGATGAGAAGGAGACCCTCGTCTTTTTCTGTTATTTTATACAGACAGCAGGTAGCATTTGCAAGGCAAAGTGCAGTGCTGTTTCGAAAATCCTCTAGTTTAGATTCTGCCGGGAGACGTCGGTCACACGTTGTAACGAAAATAGAATTATCTTCCTGAAGCAGGCAGAAGTCCAGATGACTGATTCGTTTCCAGTCATCCATATATTTTTGTATTGTTCTCTGTACGGACATGAAATCATCCTTTCTGAAAATTGTTTTCTGAAAAAAAGACCCGGGGTAAATTGCCCCGGGTCTGATATTCTGATTTAATCTTAGTTTGTGATAACCAGTTCTGTATCTTTGTCGAAGAAGTGTGTTTTTTCCATATCGAAATCAAATTTAACCGGATCACCTGTTTTTGCTTTTGTGCCTGGATCAACACGAGCTGTGATCTGAGTTCCGTTTACATCGAAGTACAGGAATACTTCTGCACCAAGAAGCTCGTAAACTTTAACTGTAGAAGACATGGAACCGTCAGCTTTATCTGCAACGTCTTCCGGACGGATACCCATAACAACTGTTTTTCCTACATAGCCGCCGTCTTTAAGAGCTTTTGCTTTAGCAGCCGGGATGACCAGTTCGTCTTTTCCGATAACTGCAACAAGGTCAGCACCTTTTTCTTTGATTTCAGCATCCAGGAAGTTCATCTGCGGGGATCCCATGAATCCGGCTACGAACAGGTTGCCTGGTTTCTGGTACAGGTTCTGAGGTGTATCTACCTGCTGAACAACACCATCTTTCATAACAACGATTCTGGTACCAAGAGTCATAGCCTCTGTCTGGTCATGTGTTACATAGATGATTGTAGCACCCAGTCTCTGATGAATCTTGGAGATCTCGATACGCATCTGTACACGAAGTTTAGCATCCAGGTTGGAGAGCGGTTCATCCATAAGGAATACCTTAGGATTACGAACGATAGCACGTCCCATGGCAACACGCTGTCTCTGTCCACCGGAAAGAGCCTTCGGTTTACGATCAAGAAGTTTTTCCAGGTCAAGGATTCTTGCAGCTTCACGAACTGCTTTATCAATTTCAGCTTTCGGAACTTTACGAAGTTTCAGTCCGAATGCCATGTTATCATATACGGTCATATGAGGATACAGAGCGTAGTTCTGGAAGACCATCGCGATATCACGGTCTTTTGGCTCTACATCGTTCATAACTTTATCACCGATCTTTAAGGTACCGCTGGTGATTTCTTCCAGTCCGGCTACCATACGAAGTGTAGTAGATTTACCACATCCGGAAGGTCCTACAAAGATGATGAATTCTTTGTCTTCGATTTCAAGGTTAAAGTCCTTAACGGCTTCGAAACCGTTCGGGTATGTTTTATTAATGTGCTGTAAAGATAAACTTGCCATTATTTTTCCCTCCAAAATATTATGTAAGTTTTTCGCTCTTGTTTTGAACTGTTATCAGTATACTGAATTTGCTCTGGAGAATAAAGAGAAGAACCTTACAAAGATTTCAGGGGTTTCTTGACAGATTGACGAAAAGCCCGGGATGCCTTGTCATTCTGACGAAATATGACAAAAACATTATAAAACATAATGGTTTGGACGGCAAGCTATAGAAAATACAGAATGGTGCAGAAATAGAGGTTTATATCTGAATGATTTTCGTATATAACAGAAAAGATATAGCACATAAACGGAAATATGCGTATGGATAAGGAGTTATAGAAGAAACGTGGACATGATCACAGATATGCTGACGACACTTGGCAGTCATTTTTCACTGGCTGTGATTGGAAGTGTGGAAGTGCTGGCTGCAGTAGTAATTGCAGGAAATGCATTAAGAACAAAAATATCAGTAAAAAAGAAACCGGTACTTAATGGTGGAGAAAATGTTTTTCTGAAACAGATGGATTTCAGAGAGGATTAGGCATGTATTGTGCTGAGACGAAAAGACCGTATGCCGGTCTATGTTACCGCCGGAACGGAGAAGATACTGCGTATTACGAGATTCAGATGAAAGATGGACGCTGGATCCGTATGTCTGTCAGTGGTTCTCTGGATGGAAAATATGATATGCTTTCTTTTTCTGATGCTACAGATATTCATGCACAGATAAATTTTTATGAAGAACTTCTCAGAAAGGCAGAAGATGAGAGTCAGTCCAAGACAACATTTCTGAACAGAATGTCACATGAGATCCGTACACCGATGAACTCCGAATCAGCCAGGTTATTATAAATTTCCTTTCCAACTCAGTGAAATTTACCCGAGAGGGAGAAATCGTTGTTACCTTCCGTCAGATGATGCTCCAGGATAATACCGTAGATCTTATGATCAGCGTGTACAATACGGCGTCATGACATTGATCATAAAAGGTATCTCCATTTTTTATGGGATTTTTTAATTATCATCCGTGGAACATTGTGCACAATTCTGATTCTGTGGCATACTCTAACAGAAGAAGTCTCTAAAGGAGTATCTGCATGAAAAATAGGAAATGGATTTCGCTGGCGGCAGCAGTGGTTCTGGCGGTGACTGCGCTGCCGATGACGGCTTTTGCTGCAAAAAAGGATGGGGAAGAAGAGAAACTTACGAAGGTTACGTTGAATGAAGTTGCTCATTCAATCTTTTATGCGCCGCAGTATGTGGCAATCGAGGAGGGATATTTTGCGGAAGAAGGGCTGGACCTGACGCTGGTGACGGGATTTGGAGCAGATAAAGTTTTAACTGCTTTGATTTCCGGTGAGGCGGATATCGGATTTATGGGAGCGGAAGCATCTATCTATGCATACCAGGGAGGTGCGACCGACCCGGCAGTGAATTTTGCACAGCTTACCCAGCGGGCCGGAAATTTCCTTGTAGCAAGGGAAGAAATGCCTGACTTTAAATGGGAAGATCTGAAGGATAAGAAAGTTCTTGGCGGACGTAAGGGTGGTATGCCGGAAATGGTCTTTGAATATATCCTCCGTAAAAACGGTCTGGACCCGAAGAAAGATCTGACCATCGATCAGAGTATTGACTTCGGTTCCACGGCAGCGGCTTTTACAGGCGATGCCTCTGCTGATTTTACAGTAGAATTTGAGCCATCCGCGACAGCACTGGAAAAAGAAGGCGCAGGCTATGTTGTCGCTTCGCTCGGCGTAGACTCCGGTTATGTTCCATACACTTCTTACAGTGCAAAGACCAGCTACATGGAAAAAAATCCTGAGGTCATCCAGAAATTCACAAACGCTCTCCAGAAAGGTATGGAATATGTCCAGAGCCATACTCCGGAAGAGATTGCACAGGTCATTGCTCCGCAGTTCGCAGAAACCGATCTTGACACAGTTACCACCATTGTAAACCGTTATTACGAGCAGGATACCTGGAAATCAAATCTTATCTTTGAGAAAGAGAGTTTTGAACTTCTGGAAGATATTCTCGAAGATGCAGGAGAACTGAACGAACGTGTGGCATATGAGGATCTCGTGACAACAGAATACGCTCAGGTGGCAGCTGAAAAATAAAAGTTAAGCTCTACGCATCATCTTATAATAGACCGGAATCAGCAGGGAGCAGGCGCCAATCCAGGCAAGAGGACTGGAGATGCAGACGGAAGTGTAACCGATAATACCGGAAAGCCCTATAGTAGCAGCAATACGCATGACGAGTTCGATCATGCAGGCCGCGAAAGGGGCGCGTCCGTTCTGCATACTCTGGATCGAAGTACGGTAAACGGCAAGAAGCCCGAGGACAAAATAAAACGGCGCAACGACAGTCAGATACATATCGGAGTAATGATAAATTTCTTTTGTAGGAGCGGACAGGAACATCTGCACGATCGGGTGGCGCAGCAGTAAGATGCCGATACACATGATTAGATTGAATCCCTCTGTCTGGATCAGACAGGCACGCACACCCTGACGGATCCTGTCTCTTTTCCCTGCACCGAAGTTCTGGGCAACATAGTTGGAGATCGCTGTCATCATGGCATTGTTTACGAGTACGGAAAGCTGATCTGCTTTGGAAGCAGCTGTATATCCTGCAACAGCGGCAGTACCGAGAGAATTCACAACTGTCTGCATGGCAAGCTGTCCGATACACATGACAGACATCTGAAATCCCATAGGAAACCCCGTTTTCAGATGCAGTGCAATCGTTCCATTGAGGTCATGAAAATCATCACGGCGCAGATGAAGTACCGGGAAATTTTTCAGCCCGACGATCAGACTTAGGACTGCAGAGAGAAACTG
This sequence comes from Ruminococcus bicirculans (ex Wegman et al. 2014), assembly GCA_963622815.1. Taxonomy (GTDB): domain Bacteria; phylum Bacillota; class Clostridia; order Lachnospirales; family Lachnospiraceae; genus Blautia_A. The sequence continues at coordinate 1,874 of CAVFJK010000166.1, read as the reverse complement.
GGAAAGGATCGTAGCCCAGGCAGCTCCTGCAACACCCATATGTAATGGTACAATAAACAGGACATCCAGAAAAATGTTCAAAACAGAAGAAAACACCAGAAAATAAAGAGGTGTTTTGCTGTCGCCAAGTGCACGGAGCATGTTTGAAATCATATTGTAAAAAACAGTTGCGCCAGTTCCAAGAAGAACCACAAACATATAATCGTAAGCTTCGCCGGAAATATCTTCCGGAATCTGCATCCATCTGAGAATCTGATGTGCCAGAAGACAGCAGATCAGAGTCAGCACAACGGTAAAAATGATACTGAGAAGTGTGGATGCAGCGACACTTTTACGCATACCTTTTTCATCCTTTGCACCACATCGTTGTCCGAGACAGATTCCGAATCCGCCTGTAAAACCATTGATGAAGCAGAAAACAAAATAAATAATGATGCTGGTGGCACCGACCGCGGCAAGTGATGTTGCTCCAAGTGTTTTACCGACGATCACAGAGTCAGCAAGTGTATAAAAAAGCTGAAATAAATTTCCGAGAATGACCGGAATTGCAAATTTCAATAACGACCAGAACGGATTTCCGACAGTAAGATCCATTTCTTTTGATTTTGTTCTGGACATAAGAACCCCTCCCTATAGTGTTTGTATTGCGAGCTTTTTACTGCACGCCCCATTATAGAGAAACAGATTGTAAAATGCGATTCCGGTATTGTTGTTTGTGATACAGATATTGACCAGATCAGCAAATGTATTTATGATAAGATAAGAACTTTTTTGATACGAAAACAGACAAAACAGTTCCTGAAAATGGAAGAAAATGGAGAAACGTAAGATGGCAAAAAGAACGATCCTGGTGGACAGTGCCAGAAGAGAACTGGAAAAGCATGGAACAGAAACATTTCCGATGACAGTGAATCATGATGATCTCTGGACCTTTGAGGGAAAAAGTGTTCCGATTCACTGGCATAATGATCTGGAAATCAACCTTCTACGAGAAGGTGAAGCAGTTTTTCAGGTCTACCAAAAGATCTATAAAGTCAGGCCGGGAGAAGGTTTTCTGCTGAATCGAAATGTGCCGCATAGCTGCAGTTCACCGGGGAATGAACATGTCCGCTACAGTACGATCCTTGTAAGACCGGATTTTTTGTATGGAGATTTTGGCAGCGATGTCGAGCGAAAATGCTTCCGACCATTTCTTGAAAATTCTGCAGTTCCCTGCATTCACCTGACGGAGGCAGACGAAAATGGAAAAGAAATCCTTCAGAAACTGAACCAGGTGGAAGGCGCTTTTGACCGGAAATCATTTTGTTATGAATTGAAGATCAAGGGGCTTCTGTGCGAGGCGTTCAGCATGATCCTGTATGAACACAGACAGGAACTGACAAAATTCATTCCGGCTAACCAACAGGAACTGGAACGTCTGGAAAAAATGCTGGATCATCTTAATACACATTTTGCAGAGGTCATCACTCTCCAGGAACTGGCAGATCAGGTTCATCTGTCAAGAGAAGTCTGCTGCCGACTTTTTAAGAAAATGACCGGAAAAACAATCACCAGCTATCTGGAAGAATACCGTGCCAATAAAAGTTTTCCGCTGGTGCAGAGCGGACAGTACTCTATGACTCAGATTGCAGAGATGACAGGATTCAGTAATCCCAGTCGTTTTGCCAGTGCCTTTCGAAAAATATTCGGCTGTAATCCGGGAGAGTATCATCTGATGGAGCATAAATAAGAAGCGTGTGTGACAAAAAAGTAAGAATAGTACAGAAATGGTAAGTTTTCCGGATTGACGTTATATCAGGAGCGGAGATGTAATATACTTTCCTAATGAATTGTATCAATTTCGTAGTCGCAACAAAATTTTATTACTGTGGATA
>CAVFJK010000165.1:0-7744 GCA_963622815.1 Ruminococcus bicirculans (ex Wegman et al. 2014) | reverse complement strand
CTGTGTAAGTCCTGCTCCCATAGCGATCGGGTTTCCACTTAAAGTACCTGCCTGATATACCGGACCTGCCGGAGAAACCATATCCATGATCTCTTTTCTTCCGCCATAAGCGCCGACCGGCATTCCTGCACCAATGATCTTACCATAGGTAACCATATCCGGTGTCACGCCAAAGTATTCTGCCGCACCGCCGAATGCCAGACGGAATCCGGTGATAACCTCATCAAAGATCAGTAATGTGCCATGCTGATCACAGAGTGCACGAAGTCCCTCAAGGAATCCCTTTTTCGGCGGAACAACTCCCATGTTTGCTCCAACTGCCTCTACGATCACAGCTGCAACCTGACCCGGTGCTTCTTCAAGCAGAGCTTTTACACTGTCCAGATCATTGTAAACTGCTGTCATGGTATCCTGTGTACAGCCTTTCGGTACACCGGCACTGTCCGGCACACCACTCGTCATCACACCGGAACCGGCACTTACCAGAAGTGCATCACTGTGTCCATGATAACATCCGGCAAACTTAATGATCTTATCTCTTCCAGTAAATCCTCTGGCAGCACGGATTGCACTCATAACAGCCTCTGTACCGGAGTTGACCATACGTACCATCTCTACATGAGGAAGGTGTTCACAGATAAATTCTGCCATCTCCACTTCAATCTCTGTCGCACATCCAAAACTTAATCCATCTGCGCAGGCTTTTACGACTGCTTCACGGATCTCAGGAAAATTATGTCCAAGGATCATCGGTCCCCAGGAGTCAATATAATCTACATAACAGTTTCCATCCACGTCATAAATATGGCATCCGTCTGCACGTTTGATAAATCTCGGAGCCATTCCGATCGCACCGTAAGCTCTTACCGGGCTGTTGACTCCTCCCGGAATTCTTTTGACTGCACGTTCAAATAATTCTTCTGATCTTCCCATTAGCCAATTCTCCCTTCATCGATAAAGCGGGCAAGCTCTTTTGCATAGTAGGTCAGATAAATAGAAGCACCTGCACGATAAGCACTTGCGGCCATCTCGCAAACGATTCTGTCTTCCTCGATCCAGCCCATTTTAGCCGCTGCCTTAACCATTGCATATTCACCGCTGACACTGTAAGTAGCGATCGGGACATTTGTTGCCTTATAAACTTCAGAAACCATATCCAGATAAGACATCGCAGGTTTGATCATGATGATATCTGCGCCTTCCTCGATATCTGTCAGTGCTTCTTTCATTCCCTCACGACGGTTATGGAAATCCATCTGATAGCTCTTACGGTCTCCAAAGGACGGAGCAGATCCTGCTGCATCACGGAACGGGCCGTAAAAAGCAGAAGCATATTTTACTGCATAAGACATGATCGGGGTTTCTTTATGACCTGCTTTATCCAGGCATTCACGGATTGCACGTACACGTCCGTCCATCATATCAGAAGGTGCCACCATGTCTGCACCTGCTTCTACATGAGAAAGTGCTGTTTTTGCAAGCAGCTCCAGTGTTGCATCGTTTTCCACTTCATGACCGCAGAGTACGCCGCAGTGTCCGTGAGAAGTATATTCGCACATACACACATCTGTAATGTAGTAAAGATCTGGGAACTGTTTTCTTGCTTCTCTCAGAGCTTTCTGCACGATTCCGTTTTCATCATAAGCTCCACTTCCCACTTCATCCTTATGATCCGGAATTCCGAAAAGCATGATATTGCTGACGCCGGCATTCTGCAGACGTTCCAGTTCATATGGGAGACGGTCAACGCTGTAACGGTACTGTCCCTCCATAGATGGAATTTCTTCTTCAATTCCGGTACCCTCTTTTACAAAAAGCGGATAAATCAAAGAAGATTTATCAATTCTGGTCTCTCTTACCATTTTACGCAATGTTTCGCTTCCACGAAGTCTTCTTGGTCTCTGAATCAGATCCATTTTAATGCACCTCTTCCTTTGTTTCAAATTGTTTCTTATTTGTTTTTTATCTTCACAACCAGTTCGATCAGTGAATCGATGGTTGCTTTTTCTGACATATAAGTCTGCATTCCATAAGCGTCTGCCGCAGCTTTCGTCTGCTTTCCGATGCAGGCCGCTGTAACATGAGAATAATCCGTAAGAGATGTACTCTCTACAAAGCCTTTTACAGTGGATGCACTGGTAAATACGACACAGTCTATGGAACGATTCTCTATTTCTTTATCAATCTGTATCAGACGGCTGCTCTCATATACTGTATCGTAAGTCGGGATATCATTCACCTGTGCCCCGTGTTCTTTCAGGATTTTTGAAAGATTCTGATTTCCCTTTCGTGCACGTGGCAGAAGAATTTTTTCTCCCCCCTGCAGTTTCTCCGCCAGAGCTTCTCCAAGAGAATCTCCATCGTAAACTTCCGGGATCAGATTAACAAGGATGCCGCGATCTTCCAACACTTTTGCTGTACCCTGGCCAATTGCAGCGATCTGTGCACCAGCCAGGCTCCTGATATCTTTATGTGCCTTTTTCAACTCATCAAAGAATATCTCAGCTCCTGTCGGACTGGTAAATACGATCCACTGATACTCCTTAATTTTATCAAGTGCCTGATAAAGTTCACTCTGATCTTTCATCGTAACAGTACGAATTGACGGAAGTTCCAGTACCTCTGCACCTTTTTTTCTCAGTTCATCCGCGGTTCTTGAACTTCTGCCTTTCGGTCGTGTCACAAGGACCTTCCAGCCTGCAAGCGGAAGTTTCTCATACCAGCCAAATTCATCAGCAAGCTTACATACTTTTCCGACTACAATGATCGCAGGCGTCTCAACTCCCTGACGGTCAACCTTCTGCTTCAGAGTACCTACGGTTGCAACCACACGTTTCTGGTCTGCAGTCGTTCCCTTCTGAAGAACAGCTGCCGGCATATCCGGATCTATTCCTGCATCCAGAAGGCCATGACAGATATACTCCAGGGCTGCGATTCCCATCAGAAATACAAGCGTTCCTTTTGTGTTGACAAGTGCCTTAAAATCAATATCATATTCTTTTCCGGCTCTTCTGTGTCCGGTTATGATATGTACGGAAGAACAGAAATCTCTGTGCGTTACCGGAATTCCGTTATATGCTGGAACTGCAATTGAGGATGTAACTCCCGGAACGATCTCATACGGAATATCATTCTCTGTCAAAAGTTCCAGTTCTTCTCCTCCTCGTCCAAAAAGAAATGGATCTCCACCTTTCAGACGAACGACACGATAACCTTTCTGTGCTTCCTCAAGAAGTACCTGATTGATCTGTTCCTGTGGCATCGTATGCTTATCTGCACGTTTACCGACATTGATCAGGCGGACTTCGGTCGGAACTTTTGCCAGAACGCCCTGTCCCACCAGACTGTCATATACAACTACATCAGCCTTTTGAAGTACTTCCATACCTTTCAGTGTGAAGAGCCCGATATCTCCCGGTCCGGCTCCTACAAGCCAAACTTTTCCTTTATTCATAATGACTCTCCTCCTGTATGTTCTTTATTTATCTGATCTTCATGATCATGTTTCATCTTTTCTGCAAGACGCATACCAAGATCAGCAGCTTCTGCTTTAGGTCCCCGGATGCTGTCTTTAAAATAGCTGTAATCACTTTCTCTGTAATAGAGTCCTCGAAGGAACAGTTCGTCCCCCTCAACAACACCAAACGCTGCTACCGGTGAGGAACAGCCACCATTCAGATATCTGACAAAAGCGCGCTCCGCAGTTCCTGCGATCCATGCATCTTCATCCTTATACCCTTCCAGATATTTATATTCCAGATCTTTATGTCCCTGTACGGCAAGGATTCCCTGACCTGCTGCCGGAAGGATTTCATCTGCTGAAAAATAACGGTGAATTCTGCTCTCAAGGCTAAGACGTTTTAATCCTGCCGCCGCAAGAATAAGTCCGGAATATTCCCCTGCATCCAGTTTGCGAATTCTTGTCTGAAGGTTTCCGCGGATACTTTTTACTTCCATTTCCGGATAAAGTTCTTTCAACTGTAAAGTACGACGAAGACTGGAGCATCCCAGAGGCTTCGAAGGATCCAGACTGCTGACACCCTCCGGCAGGACCAGGACATCTCTCGGATCCTCTCTTTTTGAAAACGCAAGCAGCGGCAATTCTTCCGGGACTTCCATCGGCATATCCTTCAGGCTGTGTACAGACAACATCGTCCTTCCATCCAGAAGTGCCTTATCCAGTTCCTTCACAAAAAGCCCCTTCCCGCCTACTTTATCAAGGGTACGGTTAAGGATCTTATCTCCCGTTGTTTTCATTGTTAGGATTTCAATATCCAGTTCCGGATGTTGTTTTTTTATGTAATCACGAACCATCTCACTCTGTAAGACAGCAAGACGACTCTCTCTGCTTCCGATAATAACTTTATTCTTCGTGATTGTCTGTGTCATCTGATGCCTCCATTGCTTCCTGAATTGCCAGACGGACCTTTTTTGCTCTGCTGTGATCCAATCCACTGGCAGTGATTCCAATCACGACCTCATCTTTCATATAAATGCCCGGAAAATAGAAATCACATTTACTCTTATCATCTGCGACATTGACATAAATGCCTTCTTCCTTACAGACACGATAGATCTCATCATTCAGTTTCCAGTCATTCGTGGCCGCGATCACCATATAAGCCATATCAAAATCTGATCTTTTGACCGGACGCGTGATCAGATTTACATATCCTGTTTTTCCGAGCTCCTGTAATTCCATCGTTGATTTCGGAGCGATCGCAGTAATATTTCTGGTAAACTGTAATAAAGTCCGAATTCTTCTGGTAGCAATATTTCCACCGCCAACAACGACGATCTTTTTATCAGAGAGATCAATAAACATTGGAAAATATCGTTTATTCTTCATATACTTTCTCCAATCCTGCCACGCATTCCAGAAAAGCCTCCTGATTCAGACTGTCTCTCAGTCCGAAGATCATCTTATTGACAACTTTTCCGGCTGCCGTATCTACTGCTTTAAGAAGATTTTCTCTGTCTTCTTCCTGCATAGGTGTCTTTTTAAGAATCTTTTCAATGCGAAGATTCAGGTCCTGTACTGCTTCAGCCTTAATCTCCTGAATTCGCGGGATCACATCCCTGCCATCCAGCCACTGGAAGAACTCCGCCATCTGCTCTTTTACGATCTCAGCTGCTTTATTCAAGCTTTCATTTGCTTCCGGTGACAGTTTTTCTGTCCGGAAACTGTCCATATCATAAAGTATAATATTTTCTTTTTTACCAAGAGATGGTTCAATATCTCTTGGAACTGCAAGATCCAGAAGAAGAAGTGGTTTCTCAAGCTGAATATCCTGAAACAACTCCTCTCTCAGGGTAAAGTTCGGACTCGCAGTCGCACTGACAACAATATCACAGTTCGGCAGGAAATTCATGCGTTCTCCATAGTGAATACGGCTGCATCCGATCGGAATGCTCACCATACCGCTCCGGTACTGCCGCACCGTTACTGTTACATTAGCTCCTGCATCACGAAGCGTCTGAGCCGCGACTTTTCCCATCTCTCCATTTCCGATCACCATACAGATTTTTCCATACATGTCATAGCCCTGTTTCATTAAATGGCTGACTGCCTGATGAATAACGGAAGGATTCCCATGTGCAAGCGGCGCCTCTGTCTTAATTTTCTTACCGGCTGTCACTGCCATACGAAAAAGGACTTCCAGCACACTGTCCGTGGTAAAATGTTCTCTTGCAAGATTCAGTGCATCTTTAATCTGAGTCAGAATCTGATCTTCGCCGAGGATCTGGGATTTCAAACCTCCTGCCAGATAAAAAAGATGCTCTACTGCCTCGCGGTCTGTTCTTGAAACAAAACAGGATTCATAAGAATCATCCTGTATATTCTTAAGCTGGCAAAGGCACTGATAAAGAGAGATTTCCTGGTCATCTTCATGGCTCGCCCAGACTTCAAGGCGATTACAGGTCGAGAGGATAATACAGCCATAGATTCCGGCTGTCTCTTTCAATTCTTCCATTGCTTCACCTGCATTTTTCTTTGTAAACGCAAACAAAGCCCGAATATCTACGGGTGCTCTGTCGTGATCTATGCCTATCATGGATATTGTCATGATATTGTATTTCTCCTTTGTTGGTGTTATGTTACTGTTCATTCCATTTACAGTAACGTATACCCTTTCCTGAACGGAATCCACCTCTGTATGAGGTGGATTCTTCAGGAAAACATACTGTTTTTATGATAGACTTTTCATGGGGGATTGTCAATGGAATTTGGTGGATTTTACTCTGCATTCTTCGTTGCGATAATGTTGACACCTGTATGGGCAACATCGTGAAGGATTACATCTCCGATATGTACAGGTGCAGGAACTGTAATATCTTTGAGCGCATGAACACAGTCGAAGATTTTTCCCTTCGGGATATCACTCTCAGTCTTAACAGACACCATATTTTCAGAGCCACCGGAAACACGGACAGTTGTAGTTACAATACGCGTTGGATCCGTTACTTCTTTTTTGCCATAGACAGCTCCCCTTTTGCAGGTATTACCTTCTACACTTAAGACTTCTCCATTATTCATTTTTACTGTAAGTGGGCATCCCATTGGGCATCCGATACAAGTCAGATTTCTGATTTCCATAATTTACGCCTCCTCAATCTTAAGCGTGATCTTTTTAAGTTCCGGATATTTTCTCAACTGTTCCCTGGTCAGCCTGATCTGTTCCATCTCTCCCGGCGCCACGATCGGACGTTTACGGTGAATGATTCTCTCTTCATCTAAATAACAGCTGATATAACAGTTTTTATATACTCCGCCAACACGAAAACGTACCGTCAGCTCTCCCGGCATATGTTCCATACGTATCACGGACGGAACTGTATAGCGCACACCATTTTCTGTTGCTATGGAAATCCCTTTAAAGTTTTCTTCCTGTATATCATTTTCTACTGTTTTTTCTCTGAGATACTCTGCAGCATTTCTTCCGGCGGTTGCTGCTTCTTCAGATACAAAGTCTACAAGATCATGCACATGAAGTACATTTCCGCACGCAAAGACACCCTCCAGGTTTGTTTCCAGGCTTTCATTTACCTTTGGACCGGATGTGATCGGATTTAATTCAACTCCCATGCCACGGGAAATTTCATTTTCCGGGATCAGTCCGACAGAAAGAAGCAAGGTATCACATTCATATTCTTCCTCTGTACCAGGGATCGGTTTTCCTGTTTTATCAACTTCTGCAAGTGTGATTCCCTCAACTCTTTCTTTTCCTTTTATATCAATGACGGTATGACTGAGTTTCAGCGGAATGCTAAAATCATCCAGACACTGTACAATATTTCTTTTCAGTCCACCGGAATATGGCATCAGTTCTGCAACAATCTGCACTTCGGCACCTTCCAGAGTCATTCTTCGTGCCATGATCAGCCCAATATCGCCAGAGCCAAGAATCACAACTTTTCGTCCCGGAAGATATCCTTCTATATTTACAAGGCGCTGTGCCGTTCCGGCTGAAAAGATTCCCGCCGGGCGATAACCCGGAATATTGAGTGCCCCTCTGGAACGCTCTCTGCATCCCATCGCAAGGATAACCGCTTTTGCCTGAATCTGAAACATTCCCGCTTCCCGGTTCATAGCTGTTACGACTTTATCGGAGCTGATATCCATAACCATCGTATGCAGTTTATATTCAATATTTAATTCCTTAACCTGAGAAATAAAACGACCGGCATATTCAGGACCTGTCAGTTCTTCCTGAAAGGTATGAAGTCCAAAGCCATTATGGAT
>CAVFJK010000164.1:0-8323 GCA_963622815.1 Ruminococcus bicirculans (ex Wegman et al. 2014) | reverse complement strand
CTCATATCCACTTTTCTTCAATCTACAATATTTTTATATCCATACCAATTATTTTTAAATAGTAATGGTCGACCTGCTGTGGTATAATTGTTCAGAATCGTAGCCGTTTATGAACGGCCACTTAGACGTATGTTATCTGCCATGCACAGATAAGAAAGAGAGGGGTAACGTGGAGAAAAAAATCATCCAAGTAGAAGACAAAGTACCTGTTAATCTGTTAATACCACTAAGTATCCAGCACATGTTTGCCATGTTCGGCGCTTCTGTTCTGGTTCCTTTTATGTTTGGTATCAACCCTGCCATCGTTCTTCTGATGAACGGTGTCGGCACGCTTCTGTTCATTTTTATCACAAAAGGTAAAGCACCGGCTTATCTTGGTTCCAGTTTTGCATTTCTGTCACCAGGACTTCTGGTTGCATCGAAATTCGGCTTTCAGTATGCACTGGGCGGATTTGTTGTCCTTGGTATCTGTGGAATGATCGTCGCTCTGATCATCCGTCAGTGCGGAACCAACTGGATCGATATCGTTCTTCCGACTGCTGCCATGGGACCGGTAGTTGCTCTGATCGGACTGGAACTTGCCGGAAGCGCTGCCAGCACAGCCGGACTTCTTGACGAAAAAGTTGATATGAAAAATGTGATCGTATTCCTGATCACTCTCGGAGTTGCTGTATTCGGTCAGATCCTGTTCCGCGGATTTTTATCTGTCATTCCGATCCTGATCGCGATCATCGCCGGATATGTTGCTGCAGCCGCCTGTGGAATCCTTGATTTTACTGCTGTAAAAAAAGCTGCTTTCTTCGCACTTCCGAATTTCCAGACACCGAAATTTAATCTGGAAGCGATTCTGACCATCCTTCCTGCACTGCTTCTTGTAACTTCCGAGCATATCGGACATCAGATCGTAACAAGCAAGATCGTTGGAAAAGATCTTCTGAAAGATCCGGGACTTCATCGTTCTCTTTTTGCAGACTTTTTCTCAACCACCCTCTCCGGATGTCTTGGTTCCGTGCCGACTACAACTTATGGTGAAAACATCGGCGTTATGGCTATGACTAAGGTCTACAGTGTTCAGGTCATTGGTGGTGCTGCCGTTCTTTCCATTTGCTGTTCTTTCCTTGGAAAACTTGCAGCCCTGATCAACACGATCCCTGGTCCTGTTATCGGCGGAATCTCCTTCCTGCTGTATGGTATGATCGGAACTTCTGGTCTTCGTATGCTGGTAGATAATCAGGTAGACTACAGCAAATCCCGTAATCTGGCACTGACTTCTGTAGTATTTATCGTAGGACTTTCCGGAATTGCCCTGAACCTCGGTAATGTAAAGCTCACCGGTATGGTTCTGGCATGTGTAGTTGCCATGGTATTAAGCCTTATCTTCTATATTCTTGATAAACTGCACCTGACAAATGATCTGTAAACCACATCTTACAGTACTCTGTGCCAGATATGTTTCCGGACATGCTCCGGAATGATATTTTTACAAATATGTAATACGAATAAGTTCCCGGTCTGAACATTCAGGCCGGGATTTTAGAAATGGAGAGAAAAATGAAATCCTATCATCAGAAATTTGTATCCGATCATCCTTATGAATCTGCACCTATGGCAGAAATCGCAGGTTATCCGGTCCGTCCGGGTGTCTACGATCTTAACGGTGCCACACCTCTTCAGAATGGTGTAAACTTTACGATTCATACCTGTGGCGGAACTTCCTGCGAACTGCTTCTGTTCCATCGTGCACAGGAGGAACCTTTTGCTGTACTTCCTTTCCCGGAAGCCTATAAGATCGGTGATGTTTATTCTATGATCGTATATGGTCTGAATATTGATGAATTTGAATACGCTTACCGCGTCGATGGTCCATACTGTCCGGAAAAAGGGCTTCTTTTTGATAAAAATAAGGTTCTTCTGGATCCCTATGCAAAAGCCGTTGCCGGCCAGCGTACCTGGGGAATTCGCTGGGATCACACCTATCATGCGCGTGTTGTAAAAGACCGTTTCGACTGGGGTGATATGCCACAGTCAAAAAAGGAGCTCTGTGATCTGATCATCTATGAGCTTCATGTGCGTGATTTCACGCATCATCCTTCTTCCGGTGTACAGCATCGAGGAACTTTTTCCGGTCTTATGGAAAAGATTCCTTATCTGAAGGAACTTGGAATCAATGCAGTTGAGCTGATGCCGATCTTTGAATTCGATGAAACTATGAATTCCCGTACCGTAGATGGCAAGCAGCTGCTGGAATGCTGGGGCTACAATACAGTCGGCTTTTTTGCACCAAACAGCAGCTACGCGGCAGCCAATGAACACAACCGTGAAGGTACGGAATTAAAGACTCTGATCAAAGCGCTTCATGACAATGGAATCGAAGTAATTCTAGATGTTGTTTTTAACCACACGGCTGAAGGAAATGAAAAAGGAAGTACCTTCAGTTTCAAGGGCTTTGACAACAATATTTACTATATGCTGACACCTGATGGAAATTATTATAATTTCAGCGGCTGTGGAAATACTCTGAACTGTAATCATCCGGTCGTTCAGCAGCTGATTCTGGAATGTCTGCGCTACTGGACAATCAATTATCGTGTCGACGGTTTCCGATTCGATCTTGCAAGTATTCTTGGTCGAAATGAGGACGGTTCACCTATGAATAACCCGCCTCTTCTTCGTACGCTTGCCAATGATCCAATCTTAAGCAATGTAAAGCTGATTGCTGAGGCTTGGGATGCCGGCGGACTTTATCAGGTGGGAAGTTTCCCTGCCAGTGGACGCTGGGCAGAGTGGAACGGCCGATACCGTGATGCCCTCAGAAGTTACCTGAAAGGTGACTCCTGGAATGCCTGGGATGCTGCATGGAGTATTTCCGGCTCCGGTGACCTTTATGGAGGATTTTACAACAATAATACTCAGAACAATTATGCAGGCTATAATTCCTGTGTCAATTTTCTGACTTGTCATGATGGATTTACGCTGTATGATCTGTATGCTTACAATGACAAGCACAATGAAGCGAATGGATGGAATAATACGGACGGTGCAAATGACAACCGCAGCTGGAACTGTGGTGCAGAAGGTGAAACGGATGATCCGGAAGTTCTGGCTCTCCGCCGTCGAATGATCCGAAATGCCTGTGCAGTATTGATGTGCAGTCGTGGAACGCCGATGTTTCTGGCCGGTGACGAATTTGGAAATACAAAATTCGGAAATAACAACAGCTACTGTCAGGACAATATTACTTCCTGGCTGGACTGGCGTATGCTTGAAAAAAACAGGGAACTGTTTGAATTCTTTAAATTTATGATCGCATTCCGCAAAAAGCATCCGGTTATCCACAAACAGCTTCCGGCTTCGGTCTGTGGAATGGATCCTATCCACACACATAATGTGAATGCAGACCAGATGGATATTCCGCGAGATGCGCGTACGTTCTGTGTAAGCTTCGCAGGATACGATAAAGAAAAAGGCAAAGATGACCTGATCTATGTTGCAGTCAATACGTTCTGGGAAGATGTCACGATCACACTTCCGAATCTGCATGGAAGGAGCGCATGGCATTTAAGCGTCAATACGTATGGAGACGGAAACGGCCAGTACTGCTACCCGGAAGGACAGGAAGCACGCATTGATGGAAGTTTCATAATGAGACCAAGAAGCGTGGCGGTGTTCACTGGAAGAGACTATTGATTTTACGCTGATATATAAAACTCCCCGTATGAAAACGGCTTCGGAATTCAGAAACACTATGGCTATTATTCAGTCTGCTAAATACATGGATAAAAAGTGCATAACTCGCCTAACGGCTCAGACAATGTACTTTTGAATCCATAACACAGCCTGAAAATAACCTGAGTGTTTCTATAAATTCCTGCAGATGTTTTCTGACAGGGAGCTTTTATATATTCAGCTGAATTCTATATTTTTAGACATCTATACCCCACTTCGCACTGCCAGCTTGCCTGCACGTCATCACGAAAGCCTCGCAGACATTTCCTGTCCTCTGCACATGAATATCATTCTTCCTGTATATCCCTGTCTTTCAACCACCCACCAATAGCCTTCCCCCTACCCCAGATAAAGTCCGGTGAGGCAAGAAGAATAAAAAACTCCAGTCAGGGACTCCTGTGATTATCATCTGAATCTGGTTCGCCTGAAAAAATTCGTCCAAGTATCGGAATGTGCAGGTTTTTGCGTTGATACAGAAAATGCTGCTGTCTGAGCGTTTACGCGAGTTCAGCACTTTTCTGTATCGCTTTTAGCAAAGTTCTGTACTTCCTGATACTTTAGAATTTTTGAATTGAACCATGTTCAGATGATAGCTCACAGGACTTCCCCACTGGAGTCTTCTTTTCTTAATTCCTCACCGGGAATTCTTTATCATTTTTTAATCTGTCCATAATAAGCATTCTCACCATGTTTCCTGTAATAATGCTTATCCTGCAGTTCCTGTGGTGCCGGTTTCACCTGTGGATTGATCAGTTCACAACGGCATGCCATCTTCGCCACTTCCTCAAGAACAACTGCATTATGAACAGCCTCATGCGCGTCCTTTCCCCATGTAAACGGGCCATGATTCTTACAGAGCACTGCTGGAACAGCCTCATAATCCAGTTTACGGAAATAGTCCGCGATCAGGACACCCGTATTTTTCTCATACGCCTCATCAATCTCTTCCTTTGTCAGATTACGCACACACGGAACTTCGCCATAGATATAATCCGCATGAGTCGTACCATAACATGGAATGGATCTTCCTGCCTGTGCCCAGCTTGTTGCCCACTCAGAATGTGTATGTACGATTCCTCCGATATTCGGGAACTCATTATAAAGAACCACATGTGTCGGAGTATCAGAAGACGGATTGTATTCTCCCTCTACTTTATTTCCCTGAAGATCTACAACAACCATATCTTCCGGTTTCAGCTTATCATATTCCACACCGCTCGGCTTAATAACAAACAGACCTTTCTCACGGTCAATTCCGCTGACATTTCCCCAGGTGAATGTTACCAGTCCATATTTCGGCAGGTCCATATTTGCTCTATATACTTCTTCTTTTAATTTCTCAAGCATACTTTTTCTCCTTTACGCAGTTCTTTTATATAACTCAAGGGCACTGTGCATTTCCTTCACAGTGCCCTGCAGTCCTATCATTTCTTACCAGATCTTAGATTCCACTGCTGATCTTTCGATCGGCAGTCCTTTCAGATATCTGTCCATAAATTCGTTGAATCCCTTAACTCCTTCCGGTTCCGGATCAAGAGTACTTCCCTCGTTTCCGGCAAATACACGGTTATCAAGGAATTCATCCAGAGTCTCTCCGTCTTTCTTATCAACAAGATAAGCAGCCAGAAGCGCAATACCCCATGCGCCGCCCTCACCTGCGGTTGACATAACAGATACCGGTGCATTTACTGCATCTGCAAGGATCTGCTGTCCGACACCTTTTGTCTTAAACAGTCCGCCATGTCCTAAAAGTCTGTCAATCTTGACATGCTCCTGGTCAATCAGGATATTTAAGCCTACACGCATTGCTCCGAGGCAGGTGTAGAGATTTGTTCTCATAAAGTTTGCAAGTGTAAATTTACTCTCAGGAGAACGAACGAATAATGGACGTCCTTCCTCAAATCCTGTCATATGCTCTCCGGAGAAATAGCAGTAGGACAGAAGTCCGCCACAGTCCGGATCACCTTCCAGTGCTTTGTTGTAAAGGGTTCCGAACAGTTTGTTCATATCCACTTCCATTCCCATTGCTTCTGCAAATTCCTTAAATACATTTACCCATGCATTCAGGTCAGAAGTACAGTTATTGGAATGTGCCATAGCAACGGCATCACCGGCCGGTGTAGTTACCATGTCAATCTCTTTGTATGGTTTTGAGAGTGCTTTTTCCAGAACGATCATTGCAAATACAGATGTACCTGCAGATACATTACCGGTGCGCTGTTTAACGCTGTTTGTCGCCACCATACCGGTTCCGGCATCACCTTCCGGCGGGCACATCGGAATACCTGCTTTAAGTTTACCTGTCGGATCAAGGAACTTCGCTCCCTCTTCTGTCAGAGTACCGGCATCCTGTCCTGCGACCATGACTTCCGGCATGATATCGCGAAGTTTCCACGGGAATCCGTAAGGCTCTACCAGTTTATCAAATTTCTCAACCATCTCCTGGTTGTAATCTTTTGTCTCAGAATCAACAGGGAACATTCCTGCTGCATCACCAATACCAAGGACACGTCTTCCTGTCAGCATACGGTGTACGTAAGCTTCCAGTGTACACATATAATCGATATCCTTTACATGTTCTTCTCCGTTCAGGATTGCCTGATACAGATGTGCGATGCTCCATCTCTGCGGAATATTATACTGGAAAAGCTCCATCAGTTTCTCTGATGCTTCCCCTGTAATATTATTTCTCCAGGTACGAAACGGAACAAGAAGTTTTCCATCTTTATCAAACGGCATATAGCCATGCATCATCGCACTGATTCCAAGTGCTCCGACACTGGTAAGCTCCACACCGTATTTTTTCTGAACATCCTTTACCAGGTCACTGTAGCTTCCCTGTAATCCCTTATGAATGTCATCCAGAGAATAAGTCCATACGCCGTTTTCATAACGGTTTTCCCATTCATAGCTTCCGGATGCAATCGGATTATATGTATCATCTACCAGAACCGCTTTGATTCTGGTAGATCCAAACTCTATTCCAAGTGCTGTCTTATTATTTAAAATAGCTGTCTTTGCTTCACTCATTATAAAATCCTCCCGAATGTTGTGATCATCACATCCGCCTTCTATTTTCTGAATGCAAGCTCATTCCATCTCAGCTCATTCTTAAAGTTGCGGATGGTTGTATCTTTGTCAATGTAGACAGCTTCGATTCCCATAGCTGCTGCCCAGTCACCCATCTGTTCAGCAGTCAGGTCATAGGAAAATGCAGTATGATGAGCGCCACCTGCAAGGATCCATGCCTCTGCTCCTGTTGCCAGATCCGGCTGCGGAGTCCAGAATGCGCTTCCTACCGGAAGTTTCGGCATCGGTTTCTCTGTCTTCTTGCACTCAACATCATTGATGATCAGACGGAAACGATCACCCAGATCTACCAGAGAAGTTGCGATTGCCGGACCAGTCTTGGATGTAAATACAAGTCTTGCCGGGTCTTCTCTGTCACCCATGGAAAGCGGGCATACTTTGATGCCAATCTTACCATCCGCGATGGTCGGGCAAACTTCCAGCATATGAGACTGAAGAATGCCTTCCTTACCCGGAACAAGATTATATGTATAATCTTCCATGAAAGAAGTTCCCTTCGCATCCTTCACGTCTTCAGTCATGATCTTCATCAGACGTACCATTGCTGCTGTCTTCCAGTCACCTTCAGCACCAAATCCATATCCCTTCTCCATAAGGCGCTGCATTGCCATTCCCGGAAGCTGCTGTAAGCCGCCAAGATCACCGAAATGAGTAACAACTGCCTGATAGTTTTTCTCTTCCAGGAATCTCTCAAATCCAATCTCAATTGCTGCCTGTACTGCTACATGACGTTTGAATTCTTCCGGGTCTCTGCCCTCAAGAAGAATGTCATATTTATTATAATATTCTTCGACTAAAACATCAATATCTCCTTTTGAAACATCATTCACATAATCGCAGACTTCGTTGACCGGATATGCGTCAACTTCCCATCCGAACTTGATCTGTGCCTCTACTTTATCGCCCTCGGTAACAGCTACATTTCTCATGTTATCGGCAACACGGCATACACGGATATGACTGCTTTCCATGATTCCGACTGCAGTGCGCATCCAGGATGCCAGTCTCTCCTGAACTTTCTTATCAGCCCAGTGTCCGACGATGACTTTTCGCTCGATTCCCATACGGGTAACAATATGACCGTACTCTCTTCCACCATGAGCAGACTGATTCTCATTCATGAAATCCATGTCGATCGTGTCATAAGGGATTTCCTGATTGAACTGTGTGTGCAGATGGCAGAGCGGTTTTCTGTATTCTTTAAGACCAAGGATCCAGGATTTTGCCGGTGAGAAGGTATGCATCCATGTGATAACACCGGCACACTCTTCATCAGCATTTGCCTCATTAAATGTTTTACGGATCAGTTCATTTGTGATCAGTGTCGGTTTCCATACCAGTTCAAACGGAAGAGCACCGGATTTATTCAACTCCTCAACAATAATTTTTGAATGTTCTGCAACTTTTCTTAAGCACTCATCTCCATAAAGATCCTGTGAACCTGTGCAAAACCAGAATTTGTAATTTTTACCTGTGACCATGATTCAAAAACCTCCTGTTTTTCTAT
>CAVFJK010000163.1:0-3651 GCA_963622815.1 Ruminococcus bicirculans (ex Wegman et al. 2014) | reverse complement strand
CAGGTGTATTTGGAATTCTTTGAAGCAAAAAATCAACGTCAACCGTCACTCGACTGTCAAAATCTGTAATAGAATAAATAAGTAAACCACCTTTTAATACAAAATTATCTGCATACTTAGATTTTTGTAAACGTCGTAAAAATTCTTCCTGACAAAAAAGTTGAAGGCTAAGCTGATAACTTCTTCCACTTTCAGCCGCTTTATTCTTTAATCGTGCCAACACAGATGCAGCAATATCAACCATTAAGTAATACCTCCATTAAATCCATAACCCTATTATATACTCGAAGTTTTTTCGCATAGCTTGAAAGATTTTTTAAATTCTTTTGTGCATCACTCGCATAAGCATTTACGGCTTTACTAAATATTTCATTATCTAGTTTTCCTCGATATTTAAACATATCGCAAATTGTACGTTCACGATCATAAATTGAAAAAGTAACTTCACCCTCATTAACTATCGTTTTTCCCAAGCCATAAATATCATCTTTTACATAGTATATTTTCAGCGGCACAGAAGTCTTAAGTCTACGAGAAGCACTTCTTGGAACAGTAACAGACCATTCTCGCGGCATGAAATCACTATATCCATATCGAAAAAGTGCCGACTCCATACTGATTATAGCCTCCGGAATTGTTAATGCTATAATCTGCTCATCAGTCAATTCCATCTCTGTCGCTATACGGTAATATCCCTGACTAACCCTTTCCAAATATCCCTCTCGATACAATTTATATATTTGTTCTCTTGATATCCCCGCATTAACAAATGCTGCTATTGACGAAATTCCATGATTCATGTCAATTACATTTTTTACTATTTTTTTTAAATTCATAGTTTCGCACCACATAAATGATAACATTTTTATTTATTTGTTTTCATTTATATACTACCATAAAATCAAAAAGTCTACAACAAAAAAAGATCTCTCTACCATAACTGGTATTGAGATCTTTTTTTATTTCCAGTCCTCCTGACCGGTCTATATCGCTCCCAGAATTTCTCTGGCGTTGTTGATTCGTTCTTCTGATGGTGGTCTGACACCTTCCAGCGGATAAGGGATTCCGAGCTGTTCCCATTTGAACACACCAAGGGTGTGGTACGGAAGCACTTCGACTCTCTCCACTGTTTTCAAAGTGTGGATAAAATCTGCAAGCCTGTGGAGATACTCATCTTTATCACTGCCTCCGGGAACAAGTACATGGCGGATCCACATTGGTTTTCCCATATCTGACAATTTCCGTGCCATTGCCAGGATATTCTTATTGGACTGTCCTGTAAGCTTGATGTGTTCTTCTTCGTCAATCTGCTTGATGTCGAGAAGGACAAGATCAGTATACTTCATAAGCTCCAGCCATTTGGAATAAAAAGGTTCTTTTTCTGTGTAAGGATTTGCGCTGGTATCAAGAGTTGTGTGAACTCCTGCAGCCTTTGCCTGACGGAAAAACTCTGTCAGGAAATCAATCTGAAGGAGAGGTTCTCCTCCACTCACAGTGATTCCACCTTTATTACCCCAGTAATTCTTATAGCGAAGAGCCTGTTTCAGAAGCTGAGACGGGGTGTACTGCTGCCCCTCTCCCATTTTCCAGGTATCTGGATTATGGCAGAACTGGCAGCGCATTGCACATCCACTCAGGAATATCACATATCTGACGCCCGGTCCGTCTACTGACCCGAAGCTTTCCAGAGAATGGACATATCCTTTGATTTCTTCACTCATTATTACATTCTGTCGTGGCAGGTTCTGGCGATAACATCCAGCTGCTGCTCTCTTGTAAGGTCGATGAATTTAACTGCATATCCGGATACACGGATTGTGAAGTTTGCGTACTCTTCTTTTTCCGGATGTTCCATAGCATCGATCAGTTTTTCTTTACCAAATACGTTAACGTTGAGGTGATGAGCACCCTGGTCAAAGTATCCGTCAAGTACATGAACAAGGTTCTCTGTACGTTCTTCTTCTGTATGTCCCAGAGCATCCGGGTTGATGGTCTGAGTATTGGAGATTCCGTCAAGAGCATCTTCATAGTCCAGTTTTGCAACAGAGTTAAGGGAAGCAAGAAGTCCGTTCTGCTCTGCGCCGTAGGACGGGTTAGCACCAGGTGCCAGCGGCTCGCCTGCTTTTCTTCCATCCGGAAGGGATCCTGTAGCTTTACCATAAACAACGTTGGATGTGATGGTAAGGATAGAAGTAGTAGGTTTGGAATCACGATAGGTATGGATGTGTTTCAGTTTCTCAAGGAATGTGGAAAGCAGTGTTGTTGCGATCTCATCTGCTCTGTCATCATCGTTACCATAGCGTGGGAAGTCACCCTCTACCTGGAAGTCTGTTGTAATTCCGTCTTCATCACGGATAGCTTTAACTTTTGCATATTTGATAGCGGACAGGGAGTCTACTACGTGAGAGAATCCTGCTATACCAGTTGCGAAGGAACGGTCAACCTTTGTATCGATCAGAGCCATCTCTGCTGCTTCATAGTAGTATTTGTCATGCATGTAGTGGATCATGTTCAGTGTTCCAACATACAGATGAGCCAGCCAGTCCATCATCTTGTCATATTTTGCGATTACTTCGTCATAGTCAAGGTATTCAGAAGTAATTGGCTGATACTGAGGTCCTACCTGCTGTTTTGTCTTCTCATCAACACCACCGTTGATAGCGTACAGAAGGCATTTTGCAAGGTTTGCACGAGCTCCGAAGAACTGCATTTCTTTACCTGTCTCAGTAGCAGATACACAGCAGCAGATGCTGTAGTCATCGCCCCATACCGGACGCATAACATCATCGTTCTCATACTGAATAGAGCTTGTCAGTACGGAGATGTCAGCTGCATATTTCTTGAAGTTTTCCGGCAGTCTTGAAGAATACAGAACGGTAAGGTTCGGTTCCGGAGCCGGTCCCATGTCTTCCAGTGTATGGAGGAAACGGAAGTCGTTCTTTGTTACCATTGTACGTCCATCCTGTCCCATACCTGCAACTTCCAGAGTAGCCCATACCGGGTCACCGGAGAACAGCTGGTTGTAAGAAGGAATACGTGCAAATTTAACCATACGGAATTTCATTACCATGTGGTCAACAAGCTCCTGAGCTTCTTTCTCTGTAAGAGTTCCGTTCTCAAGATCTCTTTCAATATAGATATCAAGGAATGTGGAGATACGTCCAACACTCATTGCAGCACCGTTCTGAGTCTTGATTGCTGCAAGATATCCGAAGTACAGCCACTGGAATGCTTCTCTTGCATCTTTAGCCGGCTGTGAAATATCATATCCATAAGCTTCAGCCATAACTTTCATGCCTTTGAGTGCACGGATCTGGTCTGCGATCTCTTCACGAAGCTGGAAGTCATAACGTCTCATACCCTGACGGTCGCATGCTGCGAAGTCTTTCTGTTTTCCTTCGATCAGAGCGTCGATACCGTACAGTGCTACTCGTCTGTAGTCACCAACGATACGTCCACGTCCGTAAGTATCCGGAAGACCTGTCAGGATCTTGTTGTGACGAGCTGCTTTCATTTCTGGTGTGTAGATATCAAATACACCCTGGTTGTGTGTTTTGAATTCATAGTTGTAGAAAACATCTTTGATCTTGTCACTTACTTTGAATCCGTAAGTTTCGCAAGCCTGCTCTGCCATTTTGATAACACCATATG
>CAVFJK010000162.1:0-9724 GCA_963622815.1 Ruminococcus bicirculans (ex Wegman et al. 2014) | reverse complement strand
TTTCCCTTTCTGCAGCAACCCATTCTTCTACCTCAGTCAAGCTGTTCTTTCTATATTAATATGCATTTCGGCAGAATGTGTGCTACAGGCAGGACTACTCAGTTCATATCAAACTTCGCTTAAACGTTCATTCAAAATCCATTCCATTATTTCTCACATCGTGCAATCAGCTTGCAGATCGGGTTTCCCATGGAAGAAAACTTTTCTTCATATTCCGTCATAACATTTCCTTCCATCATATCCTCCTGATGATGGAGATCAAAGGTATGTGCCAGAAGTGTCCATCCTTCTGCCTCTGTTACTTCCTCCAGTGAAAATTCAAACAGATCTTTATTATCTGTCTTAAACTCTACCGTTTCACCGGTTGTAAGAATCTGGCTGTAACGGGCCAGAAATTCTCTGGAAGTCAGTCTTCTCTTCGCATGGCGGGCTTTCGGCCACGGATCAGAGAAGTTCAGATAAATGCGCTGTACTTCTCCCTTCTCAAAAATATCCGGAAGGATTCTTGCGTCAATGCACATAAACATCAGGTTATCCAGTTTCACACCCTCTTCTTCCATTCTTTCTCTCTTCTGAAGAGCACGGAGCAGAACGCTGTCATACATCTCGATTCCTGCATAATTGATCTCCGGATGAAGTTTCGCCATATCCATCAGGAAACGTCCCTTTCCCATTCCTACTTCTATATGAAGCGGCTGTTCCTTTGGAAATCTCTGATTCCATTTTCCCTTCCATTCTTCAGGATTCTGCACAACATAACTGCTTTCCGTAATAACATCTTTCGCACCAGGTATATTTCTTAATCTCATAAATCACTTCTCCATCTATATTATTATTCTGTTATCGTATCCGGCATCCATCTAAAGCCAGCATTACTTATTTCATTCTCAAACCTTCATCTATCATACACGTTTCTCATCTACCGGGCAAGCATTATCTTACTGTTCTCTTCATTCACAACAACCTGTTTAAAATTCTCTGTCATCATTTGCACGATTCGTTTTTTCATTTTCATATATTGCATATTTTTCTCGTAAAATTTTAACGTTTCCTTGTGCAATTTATTATGGTAATCTTTTAACGAAAGGTGTATTATAGGAATAAAGTTCCAAAAAAATCATAGAAAAGGAGGGTGAATATGGAACAGATACTTGAAAAGTTATCTGAGATTGAAATCACAGCGCAGCGCATCATGGAAGATGCAGACAGAACCAAAGCAGCCCTTTCGGCAGAGATGGAACAGCAGTGCAGGAACTTTGACGCAGAACTGGAACAGGAAACCAACCAGGAAATACAGGAGCTCCGCAACAGCCTGGAGGCTCAGAAGGATCAGGAACTGACGGCTCTCCGTCATAAGACAGAACAGCATCTTTCCGATCTGGATACGTATTACAGGCAGAATCACCAGCAGCTGGCGGAAGATCTATTCCAGCAGCTTCTCAAATACTGAAAGGGGTGATCCGATATGGGAAGACTCCTTTCCTACAGCGGAATATCAACAAAGATCCGCGCCATGCAGAGTAAGCTGATCTCCGAAGAAGAGATTCATGAAATGCTTCAGTTCACCAGTGTCTCTCATGCGGCAGCCTGGCTGAAGCGTACGCCGGAATACTCAAAAGTATGGGCTGATCTTGATGAAAATTCTCTGCACCGCGGTCAGATAGAAAAACTGCTTAAGGCATCTATCTTCGCAGATTTTTCAAAGATCTATCAGTTCGCAAATCCTGAACAGCGAAAATTTCTGGACCTTTATTCCAGACGCTACGAGATCCGTGTACTGAAAGAAATTATGACAAATCTGTTTGACCATCGCGATACGGACCCTGTGGATGTTTCTCCTTACCGTGAATTCTTCCGCAGACATTCCAATCTCGACCTTGACAGACTGACAGCCTGCAAGACTATGGATGAGTTTATCAATGCATTAAAAGGAAATGAATTTTACGTACCACTCTCCAGAATCCAGAACCATGATACTGCACTTCTCTTTGACTATGGAATGGCACTGGATCTTTATTACTTCTCTATGATCTGGAATGTGCGTAAAAAACTTTTCTCCGGCAAAGATCTCAAACAGATCACCATGGCCTATGGTGAAAAATTTGATATGCTGAACCTGCAGTTCATCTTTCGTTCCAAACAGTTTTTCAGCATGACACCGGCAGATATCTATGCTCTGCTGATTCCGATGAATTACAAGCTGAAAAAAGAAGAGATCACTGCAATTGTGGAAGCTTCCACTTATGAGGAATCACAGCAGCTTTTCCGCAAAACATATTATGGCAAAAAGTACGATCATCTTTCTGCTCATAATCTCGAAGAATTTTACAACTACATGCTCCGTACCACACTCGAAAAAGAGTCACGGAAAGATCCATACTCCGTGGCAATGCTTTATTCCTATATGTATCACAAAGAGCATGAAGTAAACCGTCTGACGATCGCCATCGAATGTATCCGCTATGGTGTATCCGCAGCCGAAGCAATGCAGTATATTCGCAACAATTAGTAACTATCTACAGGTAGTTACCATAATCAAACATCCCGGGAGGTATGGTAATGATTGAAAAAATGAAATTTTTAAGCATCACCGGGCCAAAAACGGATATCGACAGAATGACTCAGACTTATCTTTCCAAGTATGAGATTCATCTGGAAAATGCTCTGTCAGAGCTCACAGAAGTAGCCAGCCTGTCACCGTTTCTGGAAATCAACCCTTACAGAGAAGCCCTGTCGACGATCGACAGCTTCTACGAACAACTGGACGATCCATCCCAGATCACCCCGGAGCCAATGGATGTCGAAACAGCCGTCGCCACTGTCCGAACAATTCAGGACGGATCCAGACGCCTGGAAGAAGAAAAATCCAGACTCCAGTCCGAACACGCAGAGATCCTCGATCCCCTGAAGATCATACGTCCATTCCGAAATCTGAATTTCGATGTTTCGCAGATCCTGCAATTCAAATATATTCACTATCGTTTCGGACGCATTGAAAAACAGTATCTTCAGAAGTTCGAGAAATACATCTACGACAATCTGGATACTTTATTTATTAAATGTGGTGAAGATGATCTGTATGTTTACGGTGTCTATTTTGTACCGGAACATCAGGCACACAAAGTACATGCGGTTTATGCTTCCATGCACTTTGAACGCATCTTTATCCCGGATGAATATCAGGGAACCGCAGCCGAAGCATTTGAGAAACTGGATACCCGCCATCGCGAGATTCATAAAGCTCTGGATGAAAACAAAGCAGCCTCTCAGAAATTCCTTCTGGACAATGCTTCAAAGATCGTTTCCGCCAAGGCAGCCCTGGATGCATGCTCCAGTAATTTTGATATCCGTAGGCTGGCAGCCTGCACACCTGGCGATAACAACACGTTCTACATCCTGTGCGGCTGGATGACAGAAAAAGATGCTCTCGCATTCCAGAAAGACATTCAGAATGACGAAAAGATCTTCTGTCTGATGGAAGATCAGCAGACGCCGGCTAAGAAAAAGCCGCCGACCAAGCTGAAAAACCCGAAACTGTTCAAACCTTTTGAAATGTATGTCAAAATGTACGGTCTGCCGGCCTACAATGAAATGGACCCGACCTGGTTTGTTGCCATCACCTACTCCTTTATCTTCGGAGCAATGTTCGGTGATGTCGGTCAGGGACTGGTACTCTTCCTCGGCGGACTGATCCTTTATAAGACGAAACACATGGACCTTGCCGGAATCATCAGCTGTGCCGGTGTATTCTCCGTTTTCTTCGGATTTATGTACGGCAGCTTCTTCGGATTCGAAGATGTACTGAAAGCCATATGGCTGAAACCTATGAACCAGATGATGGATGTACCGCTTGTCGGAAGGCTGAATGCAGTATTCGTAATCGCCATCGGATTTGGTATGTTTATCATCCTGATCTGTATGGTATTTAATATCATCAACTCCATCCGTCGTCATGACGCTGAAAAAACCTGGTTTGACAGCAACGCAGTGGCAGGACTTGTTTTCTACGGTTCCATCGTACTGACCGTTGGCCTGTTCATCTCCGGTAAAAAACTTCCGGCAACAGCCGTTCTGGTCGTTATGTTTGGCGTACCGCTGGTACTGATGTTCCTGAAAGAGCCACTCACCAACCTGGTCGAAAAGAAATCCGAGATCTTCCCGGAACAGAAAGGTATGTTCTTCGTGCAGAGCTTCTTCGAACTGTTCGAAGTCCTTTTGAGCTACCTTTCCAATACACTTTCCTTCCTGCGTATCGGCGCATTCGCTGTCAGCCACGCAGCCATGATGGAAGTTGTACTGATGCTTGCAGGCGCAACAAACGGTGGCAGCCCGAACTGGGTCGTAGTCGTTCTCGGAAACATCTTTGTATGTGCCATGGAGGGTCTGATCGTAGGTATCCAGGTTCTCCGTCTGGAATATTACGAGATCTTCAGCCGCTTCTATGCTGGCAACGGACGTGAATTCCAGCCATTTATGAAAGCCATGAAAAAAACAACACTGCAGTAATATATTGCGGGATATAACTTCCCGGCTATTACATCAAATAATCATTCATTATCAGGAGGATATCATCATGAACATGATCATTCAGATTACAACAGCTATCGCACTGATTCTCAGCATTATCGTACCTTTTGGATACTTTTTCCTGGGAGAAAAAAATAAAAAACGTTACAAAAAATCCCTGATTGCCAACTGCTTTATGTTCTTCGGCGTACTTCTCGTTGCAACCGTAGTCGGATTCGCAGGAACAGCAAGCGTACAGGCTGCTTCTTCTACTGCTGACGGCCTTGCTACAGGTCTTGGATACCTTGGTGCAGCTCTTGTTACAGGTATCTCCGGTCTTGGTTCCGGTATCGCCGTTGCAAGTTCCGCAAGCGCAGCTCTTGGCGCACTGAGCGAAGACGGATCTCTGTTTGGTAAATCCATTATCTTCGTAGCTATGGCAGAAGGTATCGCACTTTACGGACTGATCATTTCCTTTATGATCCTTGGTAAGCTTTAAGGAGCGCTCTCTATGAAAATGTATTTGATCAGTGATAACATTGATACCTACACAGGCATGCGTCTGGCAGGTGTGGAGGGTGTTGTCATTCACGAACGCAATGAGCTGAAAGAAGCTCTGAAACGGACGATCGCAGACAAAGAAGTCGGAATCATTCTTCTGACTGAAAAATTCGGCAGAGAATTTCCGGAGATCATCGATGAAGTCCGTCTGCACCACAAGACCCCTCTGATCATTGAAATTCCTGACAGACACGGCACCGGCCGTAAACCGGATTTTATCACTTCATATGTTAATGAAGCGATCGGACTGAAATTGTAGGCAGGAGGTAACATTATCATGACAATAGACGAAAAGCTGCAGCATTTTTACGAGGTTTCTCTCGATGAAGCCAAAGAAGATGCCGCAAAAGCTATCGAGGAGCATAAACAGCACCTTGCTCAGAAGCTGGAAGAACATAAACAGACAGGTCGCCAGAATGCCGAAGCTGAGATCAAAGCAGAAACCGGACACGTTCACCGTGAAGTAAATAAAGCACTTTCTGTTGAACAGATCACACTTAAAAGAGACTGGTCCAAAAAACAGGGCGAGCTCAAAGAAACGCTTTTTTCCGAAGTAAAAGCCAAGGTACAGCAGTTTATGACCACAGCAGAATATGACGAATATCTCTGCCGCAGAATCACAGAAGCAGTAAAATTTGCCGGAGATGACGAAATTCAGATCTACCTCTCTTCCGGCGATAAAGATAAAGTAAATGAACTGGCACAGAAAACGGGAGTTCCGCTTCAGGTCTCTGGCGAAGATTTCCTTGGCGGTATCCGTGCTGAGATCCCGCAGAAAAACATCCTGATCGATAACTCTTTTTCTGCAAATCTCGCAGCTATGTGCAAAGAATTTAAATTTGACGGAGGGCTGAATCATGAATAAAACAGGTATTATTTATGGCATCAACGGCCCTGTCGTTTACCTGAAAGGCGATTCCGGATTTAAGATTTCCGAAATGGTCTACGTAGGAAAAGAAAATCTGGTCGGTGAAGTCATTGGGCTGAAAAAAGGCATGACCACCGTTCAGGTATTCGAAGAAACCACAGGACTTCGCCCGGGCGAAACAGTTACCGGTACCGGTGATGCCATCTCCGTTCTTCTCGGACCTGGTATCATCCACAACATCTTTGACGGTATCCAGCGTCCACTGGAGGAAATTGCAAAATCCTCCGGCAAATATATTTCCCGTGGTGTCAGTGTAGATTCCCTTGACACTGAGAAAAAATGGCATACACATATCACAGTAAAAGAAGGAGACGTAGTCGGACCTGGCACGATCATTGCAGAAACTCAGGAAACCCCTTCTATCCTTCATAAATCCATGGTACCTCCGAATATCACCGAAGGTACTGTCATTAAAGCAGCTGCAGATGGCGATTATACGATTCTTGAACCGATCGTCACGATCCAGCTGAATGACGGAACAACAAAAGATCTGGCACTTGCACAGAAATGGCCGATCCGAATCCCACGTCCGACGCATTTACGTTATCCTGCAAGTGTTCCGCTTGTTACCGGCCAGCGTATCCTCGATACTCTGTTCCCGATTGCAAAAGGCGGTACAGCAGCTGTCCCGGGCGGTTTCGGAACAGGAAAGACCATGACGCAGCACCAGATAGCAAAATGGTCTGATGCAGATATCATCATCTACATCGGATGCGGCGAGCGTGGAAACGAAATGACACAGGTTCTTGAGGACTTCAGTAAACTGATTGATCCGAAATCCGGCAACCTCATGATGGACCGTACCGCTCTGATCGCCAACACTTCCAACATGCCGGTTGCTGCCCGTGAGGCATCTATTTACACTGGTGTTACTCTTGCAGAATATTACCGTGATATGGGCTACGACGTAGCGATCATGGCAGACTCCACTTCCCGTTGGGCAGAGGCCCTTCGTGAATTATCCGGCCGTCTGGAAGAAATGCCTGCCGAGGAAGGTTTCCCGGCTTATCTGGCATCAAAGCTGTCCGCTTTCTATGAGCGTGCCGGAATGATGCAGAACTTAAACGGTACAGAAGGTTCCGTTTCCATTATCGGAGCCGTTTCCCCACAGGGCGGTGACTTCTCCGAACCGGTCACACAGAATACAAAACGATTCGTTCGATGCTTCTGGGGACTTGATAAATCCCTTGCTTACGCAAGACACTTCCCGGCTATCCACTGGCTGACCAGTTACAGTGAATACCTCGAAGACCTGACCCCATGGTACCGCGATCATGTGTCCCCGAAATTTGTTGCTGACCGTAATCAGCTGATGGCAATCCTGAATCAGGAAAGTTCCCTGATGGAGATCGTTAAGCTGATCGGTAGTGATGTACTCCCGGATGACCAGAAACTGACTCTGGAAATCGCAAGAGTCATCCGTCTGGGCTTCCTTCAGCAGAATGCCTTCCATCAGGAAGACACCTGCGTTCCAATGGAAAAACAGTTTAAGATGATGGAGATCATCCTTTACCTGTATGAGAAATCAAAAGCCCTGATTAATCGTGGCATGCCGGTTTCCGTACTAAAAGAAGACAATATCTTCGAACGCATCATTTCTATTAAATACGATGTTCCGAACAATCAGCTCGAGAAATTCGACCAGTACATGAAAGACATCGATGAGTTTTATGACAAAGTATTAGAGAAGAACGGCTGACAGGAGGAACGTATTTATGGCAATCGAATATTTAGGTTTAAGTGAAATAAACGGCCCTCTGGTAGTCCTGGAAGGTGTCAAAAACGCCTCCTTCGAGGAAATCGTAGAGTTCCGCATGGATGACGGAACCCAGAAGATCGGCCGTATCATTGAAATTTATGAGGACAAAGCAGTTATTCAGGTATTTGAAGGAACCGACAACATGTCCCTCGGTAACACACATACCCGTCTGACCGGACATCCGATGGAGATCGGACTTTCCGAAGAGATCCTTGGACGTACTTTTAACGGTATCGGTCAGCCGATCGACGGACTGGGCGAGATCACACCGGAAGTCAGCTTAAACATCAACGGACTTCCACTGAATCCGGTTAAACGAGAATATCCACGAAACTATATCAACACCGGTATTTCCGCAATCGACGGACTGACTACCCTGATCCGTGGTCAGAAACTTCCGATCTTTTCCGGAAACGGTCTTCCACACGACAAGCTGGCTGCACAGATCGTACAGCAGGCTTCTCTTGGCGGCGATTCCGATGAAAACTTCGCGATCGTTTTTGCAGCCATGGGTGTTAAATATGATGTCGCAGAGTTTTTCCGCCGTACATTCGAAGAAAGCGGTGCTTCCGACCACGTTGTCATGTTCCTGAACCTGGCAAACGACCCGGTCGTAGAACGACTGCTGACACCAAAGATCGCGCTTACCGCTGCAGAATATCTTGCATTCGAAAAAGGCATGCACATCCTTGTTATCCTGACAGATATCACTTCTTTCTGCGAGGCCATGCGTGAGGTTTCTTCCTCTAAAGGTGAGATTCCTTCCCGTAAAGGTTATCCTGGATATCTGTACAGTGAACTGGCTACTCTTTATGAGCGTGCCGGTATCGTACAGGGCGGCACCGGTTCTGTTACACAGATTCCGATCCTGACCATGCCAAATGATGATATCACACACCCGATTCCTGACCTTACCGGATATATCACCGAAGGTCAGATCGTTCTGGACCGTCAGCTTCATGGTCAGGCAATCTACCCGCCGATCAACGTGCTTCCGTCTCTGTCCCGTCTGATGAAGGATGGTATCGGAGAAGGATTTACCAGAGAAGACCATCAGGACGTTGCAAACCAGCTCTTCTCCTGCTACGCAAAAGTAGGTGACGCAAGAGCCCTGGCTTCCGTTATCGGTGAAGATGAACTTTCCCCGATCGATAAGCGTTATCTCGTCTTTGGTAAGGCTTTTGAAGCAGAATTTGTCGGACAGAGCGAAACCGAAAACAGAAGCATCACCGAGACGCTTGATAAAGGCTGGGAGCTTCTGGGACTTCTTCCGAAGGAAGAACTTGACCGAATCGATACAAAGATCCTGAACAAGTATTACAGAGAAACTGTACGCTAAGGGGAGGTGACTGTTTATGGATCCGAATACCTTCCCCACCAAGGGGAATCTGATACTTGCAAAGAACTCACTGGCTCTCTCCCGTCAGGGATTCGAGCTGATGGATAAGAAGCGAAACATCCTGATCCGCGAAATGATGGAGCTGATCGACCAGGCAAAGGATATACAGGCTCAGATTGATGAAACCTTCCGTACCGCCTATGCGGCCCTCCAGAAGGCCAATATGGAGCTTGGAATCGCCTTTGTACAGCAGGTATCCTATACCGTTCCTGTCGAGGATTCTGTGCGGATCAAGACCCGAAGCGTTATGGGAACCGAGATTCCTCTGGCAGAATATGATAAACAGCTGACCAATACACCGACATATGCTTACTACAGCACAAAGGTCTCTTTGGATCAGGCCAAGGCAGCTTTCGAGAGAGTAAAAGAACTCTCCATTGAGCTTGCCGGAATCGAAAATGCCGCGATCCGTCTGGCAGCTAATATCAAAAAGACACAGAAAAGAGCCAATGCCCTCAAGAATATCACGATTCCACATTATGAGGCATTGACAAAAGATATCCAGAACGCTCTGGAAGAAAAAGAACGAGAAGAATTTACTCGCTTAAAAGTCATTAAACGAATGAAGCAG
>CAVFJK010000161.1:0-8356 GCA_963622815.1 Ruminococcus bicirculans (ex Wegman et al. 2014) | reverse complement strand
GGACTACAGGACATTTCTGGATGCCGGTAAGACCGAGCGCGAATGCGTTATAGAACTTACAAAAGAGGCAGAGGCAGCAGGTTATGTTTCGTTAGAAGAAAAACTTGCATCCGGAGAGCAGATCAAAGTCGGGGACAAGATTTATGCAGTTGGCATGAAAAAGATCATGGCAATGTTCCACATCGGACAGGAACCGATTGAAAAAGGAATGAATATCCTTGGTGCACATATCGATTCTCCACGTCTGGATGTAAAACAGAATCCTTTATATGAAGATACAGATCTGGCATACCTGGATACGCATTATTATGGCGGTGTGAAGAAGTATCAGTGGGTAGCTCTTCCGCTGGCAGTCCATGGTGTGATTGCGAAGAAAGACGGTACAGTTGTTACGGTAAATGTTGGAGAGGATGAAGATGATCCGGTTGTATATATCACCGATCTTCTGATTCATCTGGCAGGAAAACAGCTTCAGAAAAAAGCGGCAGAAGTGATCGAAGGTGAGAACCTTGATATTCTGATCGGCAGCAGACCGCTGAAGGATGAGAAAGATGAAAAGAAAAAAGAGGCAGTGAAAAATAATGTTCTTCGTATCCTGAAAGACAAATACGATGTAGAGGAAGAGGATTTCCTTTCCGCAGAGCTGGAGATCGTACCGGCAGGAAAGGCACGTGACTGTGGACTTGACCGCAGTATGGTTGCTGCATACGGACAGGATGACCGTGTATGCGCCTATACCTCCTTTGTGGCCATGCTTGAGATGGAAACACCGAAACGTACGAGCTGCTGTCTGCTGACAGATAAAGAAGAGATCGGAAGTGTCGGAGCAACAGGTATGCAGTCCAATTTCTTTGAAAATACGGTAGCAGAACTTCTTGAAGGAATGGGATGCCATAGTGGACTGGCTCTTCGAAGAACACTTAAGAATTCCTTTATGCTTTCTTCTGATGTAAGTGCAGGCTATGACCCGGCGTACGGAGAATGCTTCGAAAAGAAAAACGCAGCTTATCTCGGAAGAGGTATTGTTCTGAATAAATTTACAGGAGCAAGAGGAAAATCCGGCTCCAACGATGCGAATGCAGAGTATGTTGCAAAGGTACGTGGCATTTTTGATGAGAACAATGTCGCCTTCCAGACAGCTGAACTTGGTAAGGTTGATGTCGGAGGTGGCGGAACGATCGCTTATATCGCAGCTCTTTACGGAATGAATGTTATCGACAGCGGTGTAGCTGTTTTAAGTATGCACGCACCATGGGAAGTAACCAGTAAAGCAGACATTTATGAAGCAAAGAAAGCATACAAAGCATTTCTTGAAAATGCATAATAAGAGTCATATAGGATAAGAGAAAATGACAGCTGCTGTAATCAGACAGTGACATCAAAGGAGAATGCAGAATATGAATGATACGCTGATCAAGGTGGAAGACCTTTGTAAGATCTATAATCCCGGTGAAAATGAAGTAAGAGCACTGGACCATGTAAGCCTTGAAATAAAAAAAGGAGAGCTGGTGGCAATCATCGGCCAGTCAGGTTCCGGCAAATCTACTTTTATGAATATGCTTGGATGCCTTGATGTTCCTACATCAGGAAAATATTATCTGAATGGAACGGATGTGTCCGAAATGTCGGACAATGAACTTTCGGAGGTAAGAAACCGTGAAATCGGATTTATCTTTCAGGGATTTAATCTGATCGCAAATTTAAATGCAATTGAAAATGTGGAATTGCCGTTGATCTACCGTGGAATCGATCGAAAGACGAGACATGAACTGGCAATTGAATCCCTGAAGATGGTCGGACTGGAGAAACGTATGGATCATAAACCAAGTGAGATGTCCGGTGGACAGCAACAGCGTGTGGCGATTGCAAGGGCGATCGCTGCACAGCCTCCGGTCATACTGGCAGATGAGCCGACCGGAAATCTCGACTCCGCATCCAGTAAGGAGATTCTTGCGATTCTGAAAAAGATGCATAAAACCGGAAGAACCGTTATCCTCATCACACATGATAATGGAATTGCGGCACAGGCAAGACGTGTCGTGCGTATTATGGATGGTAAGATAGAATCGGATACGATCAATCCGGATTTTGATCAGGAGGAAGCAGAATGAAGAAGAAAAGGTCAAAAAAGAAACTGGTGATCGGAGCCGGTGTTCTGGCCGTGGCAGCAGTAGCGGGCGTTAATATCTATGGAGGCATGAATGCACAGGAGGCTTTCGTGCCACAGGTTGAAACAGTAGCAGCTGTCCGCGATAATGTACAGCAGACAGTGGAAACCAGCGGAACGGTAGTAAGTGAGGAACAGAAAACATATTTCTCACCGGTCAATGCTAAAATTGATACTGCAGATCTGAAAGAGGGAGAGACCGTAAAAGCCGGAACCAGTCTGATCGAATTTGACCAGAAAGATCTTGAAAGAGAAGCAAAGAAAGCAGATCTGAATGTAGAATCTGGTAAACTGGATATGCAGAATACCTTAAATAAATCGGACGAGGCAGTGCAGAAACAGCAGAATGCAGCTGGTGATGTGGCGAGCCTGAAACAGCAGGTTGCTGCACAGGAAAATTATGTTGCAAGTTTAAAGACAAGGATTTCACAGGCGAATGCAAATGCACAGGCGGCGGCTTCAAAAGCAGCTGCAAAGAAACAGGCAGATGCCGCGGCGGCACAGGCAGTGCAGGAGCAGGAAATACAGCGCGAATATGCGCAGGCACAGACTACATATCAGAATGAAACACTTCCTGCTTATCAGAATCAGCTGAACGTACTGAATAATGAAATGAATCGGGCACAGACTGCGTATAACCAGGCTGAGAACAGCTATCAGATGGCTTTTCAGGCATGGTCATCCGACCAGGGTGATGCGAATGAAGATGCACTTACACAGGCGGAAGAGAACCGCAGCGATGCTCAGATTGCATATCAGGATGCAAAAACGGCCTATGAAGATTATAAGGCACAGAAGCCGGAAGCTCCGGTGATGTCAGATTTTACAGGTGATTCTGATTTTGTTTCAGATGGAACATCGACAGATGTTTCTGTTTCTGCATCTTCAGGAACGGATGATACTACTGTAACGGCAGATACGACTGCACTGGAGAATGCGCTTGAGCAGGCAAGCAATGATCTGGCAGAGCTTCAGTCAAAACTTTCTTCTCAGGAAGCTGTTGCAGATGCTGATCCGGGTGCTGTAACAGAGGAAGAGAAGGAAAAGATGGAGATTACAAATAATCTCTCGGAACTGGATCAGATGTCGGCACAGGAACTGGTAGAGGCTGCAAAGAAAGGCATCAAGGCAGACTTTAATGGTGTTGTCACAAAAGTTTCTGTTGTAGAAGGCGCAACCGCAACACAGGGAACAGAATTATTTACCTTACAGAATACAGACAAAGTAGATGTAAATGTAAATATTTCCAAATACGATTATGAAAAGGTAAAAGAAGGACAGTCGGCAGACATCACAGTTGCAGGAAAGACCTATGAAGGTGAAGTTACGAGTGTCAGTCATATTGCTACCCAGAATGAAAAGGGGGCTTCTCTGATCTCAGCAGATATTCGGATCAAGAATCCGGATGAAGATATTTTTCTCGGTGTTGATGCAAAAGTAACGATTCATGCAGAAGAGGCGAATGATGTGGTTGTCCTTCCATCCGAAGTAGTGAATATCGGAAAAGAAGGTTCCTTCTGCTATGTTCTGGAAAACGGAATCATTACCAGAAAAGATATTACGACAGGAATCAGTTCTGATGAATATGTAGAAGTACTTGATGGTATTAAAGAAGGCGATGAGGTCATTCGCGATCTTGGTTCCCTGGAAGAGGGAATGCAGGCAGAAGCGGCTGATGCCTCCATGGATGTGAATGGCGGAAATGCAGAAGTGTCAGAAGATGCAGCTTCTGATACGGAAAGTACAGTGACGGATAGTACAGAAGAGGGTGTCTGATGGGCGGATTGTATGAATACATAAAAATGGCTGTTCAGAATATCAAGGCGAATAAAGGCCGCTCTTTTCTTACGATGCTTGGTATCATCATTGGAATCGCCTCTGTTATCGCGATTGTTTCGATCGGTGAGGGTACAAAAAATCAGATGAACAGCGAGATTGATGGTATTGGCTCAGGGTTGATCGCCATTGATGTCAGCAGCGATGCCATGACGGAAGATGAATGGATCACACCGGATGATATGCAGGAAATTCGTAAACTTGATGTAGTAGGCGGTGTCAGCGTCTCGAACAGTTATGACGGTGAGACTGTGACTGGGAAGGGAAACTTTTCTATCATGTTGACCGGAGAAGGTCCGGATGCCAAAATGATCAATAACTCAGATATGAAATATGGCAGCTATTTTGGTGAAGCAGAGGTTGAAGAGGGAAAAAATGTCTGTGTGATCTCGGATACGGATGCAAAGAAGTTATTTGGTACGGATGATGTCGTTGGCATGAGTCTTGATATTACCTGTTATGATTCCTCAAAATCATTTCGTATTATGGGTGTCACAACGCAGAAAGAAAATGGAACCTTTGTAAGTTATACTTATGATGGAATGCCGGTTACGGTAAATATTCCTTATTCTTCTATGGATGATCTTGTGGGTGGTACAGATGAGTTTTACTCAATTACGGTAGTCCAGGCAGATAAGACACTGGATTCGCAGATTGTTGCAGATCAGGTCGTCCATCTTCTGGAGAAACGCCATCAGTGTGCCGGTGAAGATTATTTCCATGTGCAGAGTTTCCAGGATGTGCTCCAGTCAATGAACGAGATGCTTGGTATGGTAACTGCATTTATTTCATTTGTAGCTGGAATTTCTCTTTTGGTAGGAGGAATCGGTGTTATGAATATTATGCTGGTATCAGTTACAGAAAGAACGAGAGAGATTGGAATCCGAAAATCGCTTGGTGCGAAAACATCTTCAATCATGTTGCAGTTTCTTGCAGAAGCTGCGATTCTGACCGTTATGGGTGGAGTGATCGGAATTATTCTTGGTATTCTTGCAGGATATGGAATCTGCTCGATTATGAGCGGAAGCATGGGAATGACGATCACACCGGGAATCAGTCCTACGGTGATCCTGGCTGCAACGCTTTTCTCCTGTGCAGTCGGCGTATTCTTCGGGATCTATCCGGCGAGAAAGGCAGCACGTTTAAGTCCAATCGAGGCGTTGAGAAGAAATTAATATCATTGATTTTAGATAAAGCTCATGGCAAATGCTATGGGCTTTTCTTATGTTTAAGCTCTGATAAACTTTAAGGTTTAGTTAAAGATAATTCACACTATCTCCTCTTTTCTGTCACAAAGGAAACACAGAATTTTTTTATAGTATCACCTGTAAGCAACAGAGATAGAAAATTTAAATAGATGGATAGAAAGAAAGGATATGATTTATTATGAAACGTAAATATGCAGCAATGATTCTGGGACTGACAATGGCACTTACATCTGTGAATATGGCTTATGCGGCAACAGATACAACGGCTGAAGCAGATGCGGCGGATACAACTACTGATTCAGCCGATACAACAGAGAATGCAGATGCAGATTCTGCTGAGACTACAGAAGTATATGGTGAAGTTACAGAAGTCGGAGAAGACAGCATCACTATTAATGTAGGAACTCTGAAAGAAGGACAGCAGCCGGGTGATGGTCAGGAACCGCAGGATGATGCAGATGCCAAAGCAGATGATTCAAAAGAAGATGCGGACAGTAAAGATGAGTCCGCTGAGGATGCAAAAGATGATGCGGACAGTGCAGATGAATCTGAAGATGCAGCAACAGACAATACAGCAGATGATTCAGATGTGGACAATAAAGATGCAAAACCGGATGATTCTAAGGGGGCTCCGGATGGCGAAGCTCCATCTATGCTGGATCTGACAGGGGAATCTCAGGATATCAAAGTAACAGACACAACAACTTACGAGAAACAGGCAGCCTCGGAGAAACCGGAAGACGGACAGGCACCTGAAAATGGTGAGGATACAAAGGATGCATCAGATAGTTCTGACGCAGACAACAAAGATGAGAAGTCAGATGATACAAAAGAGGATGCAACAGATACTTCTGATACAGAAACTACCGATGAGACAGCAGATGACACGAATACAGATGATAAGTCTGCTGATCAGGAACCGGCAGATGGTCAGGCTCCTGAGATGAAGACAGAAGCAATTGCTTTCTCAGATCTCAAAGTTGGTGATACCATTAAAGTTACTCTTGATGCAGACGGAAATGCAACAGCTGTTGTTGTTATGAACGCAGGTGCACCGGGAGATGCAAAAGATGGCGGTGCTAAGGATGAAGATAAGAAAGACGATGCATCAAAGGACGAAACTGCTACAGAAGATTCCAGTGCAGACAGCAGTGATAGCACTGACAGCACTGCAGATGCCGAATAAATAAAATATAAGAAAATGTAAGTGAACAACAATAACGAATCTGGCCTAAGAGATGCAGTCCGTCTCACAAGACAGATTCGTTATTTGTTTTCACGGATTTTTTAATCTATATTTACCCGCACATGTGACAGGCTTCGCATGCAGACGGTGCGGTTGCACAGCCACCGAGTGCAGTTTCCCGTAATTCGGCTGGGAGCTTCTTTCCAACGGTATACATGGTTGTAATCATCTCATCGAGAGGAATCAGCTGTGTGATTCCGGCAAGGGTCATTTCGACAGCAACGAGGGCATTGGCAACGCCGGCGGCATTACGGTTCTGACATGGATATTCGACCAGACCGCCGACCGGGTCGCATACCAGGCCGAGCATATTCATCAGCACTGTAGAAGCAGCGTAGGTACATTGTTTCGGGGTACCGCCAAGTAATTCTGTAGCGGCGGAAGCAGCCATGGCAGCAGCGATACCGGTCTCTGCCTGACAGCCGCCGACAGCACCGGCAACGGTAGCATTTCGCATAGCGAGGTAACCGATAGCTCCGGCATTGAAAAGTGCCTTCTGGATGTCTTCATCGGAGAAATCATAAACTTCCTGAAGAGCAAGCAGAAGTCCCGGAACGATTCCGGCAGATCCGGCAGTAGGAGAGGCTACGATCAGACCCATGGAAGCGTTTGTCTCCAGCGTAGCCATGGAATAGGTGATGGCTTTTTCAAGCAGTTCACCGCAGATTCCTTTGCCAGAAGATTGATGCAGAAACAGTTTTTTAGATTCGCCGCCGATCAGACCGCCCATGGATTTTACAGGATGTTTGATCGGGGAAAATGCAGCCTCTTTCATGATCTCAAGCACACGTGCCATGCGGGCATTTACTTCTGATTCCGGCATTTCACCAATGAGGATTTCTCGTTGACGCATAACTTCTGAGATCGGAAGAGTCAATTTTGTACATAAAGCCAGAAGTTCAATGGCATTTTTAAATTCTTTCATTGTATTCCTCCTACATCTGCACGATCATAACTTCGTGGATATGCTGATTCTGACGGATCGTATCACCGATGTCTTCCGGGAGGCGACCGTCGGATTCTACGATCGTGTAGGCAATCTCGCCTTTTGATTCTCTGAAAAGGCGCATGAAAGCGATATTTACGTTTCGGTCGCTGAGGCATTTTGTGATATAGGCAGCGACACCCGGTTTATCCTGATGGATGACAATAATGGCACTGTATTCTCCGGAGAAATCGACCTGTACCTGATTGATCTGTACAATGCGGACTTTTCCACCGCCAAGAGATTCGCCTCGGACGGTCATTTCCTGTCCTTTTTTGTTGACCATGTGAATATCAACCGTATTGGGATGAACGTCGGTTTCTATCTCATTAGGAGTAAATGAAAACGCAAGATTTTTTTCCTTTGCGATTTCGAAAGAGTTACGGATACGCATATCATCGGTAGAAAATCCCATGATACCTCCAAGAAGAGCACGGTCGGTACCGTGGCCCTTATAAGTTCTTGCGAAAGAGCCATAAAGAGTAAAATTTACTTCTTTCAGTGGTCCGTTGATCATTTTCTGGGCGAGAAAACCAATGCGGGCAGCTCCGGCAGTGTGGGAGCTGGAAGGACCGATCATATTCGGACCCATAACATCAAATACGCTGATGAAAGACATGTTTTTTCTCCTTGTACTTTATTTTTTTATAGTGTTTGTATTTATGTGAAAAATACAACGAATATCCATATAGATGTATTGTAACATTCTGATTAAAATGAAGCAATTTAGTTGGGTAAAATGATTATTGGAGAATAAAAAGAAAAAATTAAAAAAAATTCAAAAAAGGTGTTGACAATTTGATTACGTTGCAGTAAAATACATTTTGTTGTGAGCGACAAGTACTCACAAATAAATAAAATGTGCGTTTAGCTCAGCTGGATAGAGCGTTTGGCTACGGACCAAAAGGTCGGGG
>CAVFJK010000160.1:8778-10264 GCA_963622815.1 Ruminococcus bicirculans (ex Wegman et al. 2014) | reverse complement strand
CTCCTGCTATCAGGAATTTCACATCCATATATAGTACCTCCGTCTTTTGTTATAATCCTGAATTATACCACGACACTGTGTATTCCGAAAATAAATTATATTTCTTAAAATT
Source organism: Ruminococcus bicirculans (ex Wegman et al. 2014) (assembly GCA_963622815.1). Lineage (GTDB taxonomy): Bacteria > Bacillota > Clostridia > Lachnospirales > Lachnospiraceae > Blautia_A. The sequence continues at coordinate 10,152 of CAVFJK010000160.1, read as the reverse complement.
ATTGAAATTCTTTATATTTTCTCCTGTTGATTATGCCATCGAGATCGGACCGCCTCTTAATTTTCCTGCTGTGCAGATTCTGTTGATAGCTACCATATATGCGCCCATTCGCATGGTGCTGTTTTTCTCCCTGCTCATTGCGCTTACTTCGTTGTACGCTTTAAGCATTACTTTTTTAAGCATGGTATTTACTTCGTCCAGCTCCCACGCCATGCTCTGGATATTCTGTACCCATTCAAAATAGGAAACAACTACACCACCTGCATTGGCAAGGATATCCGGAACTACAATGATTCCTCTTTCAGCAAGAATGTCATCAGCTTCCACACTTGTAGGTCCGTTGGCTGCCTCGATGATCACTTTTGCCTGAACCTTCGGTGCGATCTCTGCAGTGATCTGATTTTCCAGAGCTGCCGGAATCAGGACATCGCAGTCACAGGTCAGAAGCTCTTCATTTGAGATATGTTTTACCTGATCACTTTCATAATCCTTCAGACAATGTTTTCTGTCCGCCAGATATTTCGTAATCTCAGGAATATTCAGGCCATCTTCTTTCATAATGGCTCCGGACCAGTCACTGACTGCAATTACCTTTTTACCTTCACTGTGAAGAATCTTTGCAGCAGTTCCGCCAACATTTCCCATACCCTGTACAACATATCTCTGTGCCATCGGATTCATTCCCAGGTCTTCCAGACACTGCTGTGTGATAATCGTTACACCACGTCCTGTTGCCTCTGTTCTTCCGATAGAACCACCAATTTCAATCGGTTTGCCGGTAACAACGCCGGGCACACAGTGACCTTTGAACATGCTGTAGGTGTCCATGATCCATCCCATTACTTCACCGTTTGTGTTTACATCCGGTGCCGGGATATCCTGATCCGGACCGATAAGCGGAAGAATTCTTGTTGTATATCTTCTGGTAAGTCTGATAAGTTCTTCTCTTGAAAGCTTTGTCGGATCAACTTTGATTCCGCCTTTTGCTCCACCATAAGGGATATTTACTACGGCACATTTAAATGACATCCAGGCTGCCAGGGCTTTTACCTCATCTTTGTCTGTATTCTGATGATAACGGATTCCACCTTTATATGGTCCTCTGGCACTGTTGTGCTGCACACGATATCCTTCAAACACTTTTAATTCACCGTTGTCCATTCTGACCGGAATAGATACGGTAAGTTCTCTTTCCGGATATTTCAGGGTTTCATATGCATCCTGTTTCAGTCCGAGTTTCTGAGCTGCCTTTTCCAGTACGGAAAGCATGTTTTCATAAGGATTGTACGCTTTGTTTGCCATAATTTTTTCCTCTTTTCATTATGAATATAGATTTATTTGATTTTTATTATTAACTTTATTCATTTTCTTTAT
>CAVFJK010000160.1:3086-8768 GCA_963622815.1 Ruminococcus bicirculans (ex Wegman et al. 2014) | reverse complement strand
GAATGGGGCTGATCTGAAACAGCCCCTACTTCACTTATGATTAATCTACAAACTCAAATCCAACTTTTTTCAGTGCATCATCAACCCATGGACGTGGCCATTCACCACGTGACAGGATTCCCTCTAACTGTTTTTCCTCGCCTTCATGGTATGCTTTGGCAAGCTTTGCAAGCTCTGCTGCATTCTTCGGATCGATCGCGATGATCCCGTCGGAATCTCCAACGATGATATCGCCAGGATTAATGATGATTCCACCGAAAGATACCGGGAAGTTCATTTCTCCAGGTCCGTTTTTGTATGGTCCGTTCGGTGTGACGCCTTTTGCGTATACCGGGAAGTCCATCGTGCTTAATGTGTAGCTGTCACGCACACATCCGTCAATAATGATTCCGGCAATTCCTCTGGATTTTGCATAGTTGCTCATGATCTCGCCACAAAGAGATCTGCTCATACTGCCCTTATTTGCAAGAACAATAACATCTCCCGGCTGTGCCATATCCAGTGCTGCATGGAATAACAGGTTATCTCCTGCCGGTGCATTTACTGTAAATGCAGTTCCAAGAAGACGGGCTTTTGGATTCAACGAGTAGATGCTTGCGTCTACGGCTGCGATTCTACCACAGTTATCATCAATATTTGCTACCGGAATTCCACGGAAAGCCTCAACAAGCTCTTTCGCCGGTCTTTCAAAATTTCGTCTGATTCTGCATCCTGCTGACATATAAAAACCTCTTTTCTTTTAGTTCTGCTGTTCATTCTCTGTGAACATGTTTTCTTCTTTATCCGGCTTCATCATAGCATACAAAAATTCAATTGAAAAACGAATAATTTCTCTGTATAATATAGACAACTTCTATATTAGTTTCAGAATATATAATCAGGAGGAAACCGCATGAACCTTGCAGAAATAGAAACATTTTTGACTATCGTAAACACTAAGAGCATTACACGCACTGCTGATCTTTTATTTCTGTCCCAGCCAACCGTCAGCCATCGTCTGAATTCTCTGGAAAATGAACTTGGTTTTCCCCTGGTCATCCGAAATAAAGGGCACAAGCAGGTAGAACTCACCCCAAGGGGAATGGACTTCATTATCCTCGCTGAGCGGTGGATGTCTCTCTGGAAGGAGACACTGGATCTTCAGCACAACCAGGAACGGATGCTTCTTACGATCGGCTGTACAGACAGCCTGAATGTAGCCGTATTCACACAACTGTATGATGATATCCTTCAGACACATTCCCGTCTGGATCTCAACATCGAATCCCATCACTCTTCTGAGCTTTATGACCTTCTCAGCGAGCACAAGATCGACATTGGTTTCGTCTATCACCAGCTCCATTACAAGAATATTATCTCAGAGCAGATCTTTGAGGAGAAATTATATCTGGTGCAGTCTGAGAAGCCTGTTATCCCGCGGGCCCAGGTACATACCGACGAACTTGATTCCTCGATGGAACTGTTCCTGAGCTGGGATGACAACTTCCAAATCTGGCATGACCGCTGGCTTTCTTCTGTAACCAGACCTCATATCTCCGCAGACACAATCACTCTTCTCGACCGCCTGTGGAAAAAGGATGAGAACTGGATGATCGCACCTGAATCTGTTATTGTAGAATTTTCACATTACCGTTCACTCTACATCAGCGAGCTTATCAATACACCGCCTAACCGTGTCTGCTACAAGATCAGACATCGCTACCCAAAAACTTCTAATAAAATCGCTGTAGAATGCTTTGAACACGAACTGGAACGTTTTCTTTCAAAACGCGCCTGGGATTTCCCGATTGGCGAAGTATGGCACGCCTGATTTTCTTTACCATACATAAAAGCCGTCACTGACAGCTTCTCTTTCATACTTATATATAAAAACAAGGGACACCCGATTCTGTGGGGGTATGAATCGGATATCCCTGTTTTTATGTAATTCTGTACAAATCGTAATTTTACTTATTTCTGAGTTTTGCAACCGCATCAGCAATCTTCTTCGCTGCTTCCTGAAGATCTTCATAGCTGCATGCATAGGAAATTCTTAAATATCCCTCGCCTTCGCTTCCGAATGCAGATCCCGGAACAAGAGCCACACCGGCATTGTCAAGCAGATATTCCGCTACCTCCATGGAGCTCATTCCAAGACTCTTGATATTTACAAAGATATAGAATGCACCCTGTGGATTGTTGCAGCTGATTCCTTCGATATCGTTCAGAGCTTTTACCATAAAATCTTTTCTTCTCTGATACTCCTGACGCATTGCCTCAACATCGTCTGCACAGTCATTCAGTGCAACGACTGCTGCGTCCTGTACAAAAGAAGATGCACAGGTAATGGTATACTGATGTACTCTGACGCAGGCACTGATGATTCCTGCCGGAGCACACATATAACCAAGTCTCCATCCCGTCATGGAATATGCTTTTGAAAATCCACCAAGTGTGATGGTTCTCTCTTTCATTCCCGGAAGGGACGCAATACTCACATGCTCTGTTCCGTCATATACAAGCTGGCTGTAAATCTCATCAGAAACAACCAGGAGATCATATTTGATAGCGATCTTGCTTAGTTTCTCAAGAGTTTCTCTTGAGAAGACTCCACCTGTCGGGTTACTTGGGTTTACAACAACGATCATTTTAGTCCTGTCTGTGATTTTGGACTCCAGCTCCTCAAAATCAATCTGATAATTATTTGCTTCTTTGAGGCTGTAGGTCACAGGTGTCGCACCCAGTGATGACGGTACATGAATGTAATTCAGCCATACAGGATTCGGAACGAGCACTTCGTCGCCTTCTTCCAGAAAAGCTGCCATGGAAGCATAGGTTGCCTCTCCGACTCCGACTGTCACAAGGACTTCGGATGCATCGTATTCTGTATTATGATGTTCGTTTTCCCATTTTGCAATTTCTTTACGAATCTGCGGTGTACCATAATTTGATGTATAAAATACATGTCCCTGATTGAGACTCTCATAAGCAGCATCTTTGATTTTCTTCGGAGTGTCAAAGTCCGGACGTCCGATTTCCAGATGGATGATCTGCTGTCCTGCCTGCTGCATTTTTGTTGCTTTTTCCATTACGGCACGGATACCGGAAAACGGAAGGCAATCCATTCGTTTTGCTGTTTTATACTCCATATTCTTTCCTCCTCAACCATATCGGCTGTTGTTGTATTAAGAAAATGTTAGCATTCGTTTAATAGAAAGTCAACTTCATAATTTATATGAATAATATTAATATTTTCTATATTTATTAAGAGTTGTATTTCTGTTTGTCGAGTTCTTTCTCTTTTGCATTTACGATAACATTTACTGCTGCATCACCGATAACATTCAGCGGAAGGAGTGCCATCTCTACCGGACGGTTAATAGCTACTACAAGTGCATAAGCGATCATGCATGCATCCGTAGTCCAGCCCATACCGGAAAGGATTGTTACAATCAGAGTTGTTCCTGCGATCGGGATAGCCGGGCAGCCCATTGCTGCACAGATAGACAGGAATGCAACTGTTATAAGGTTTGCCGGAGTCAGCTCGATTCCTGCACTTGTTGCAATAAATGTTACAGCAAACATATGCATGACAGTGGTACCATTCATGTTGATGGTCATACCTGTAGGAAGTACAAAGCTTGTAATCTCCTCGCTGCATCCAAGCTCATCAAGACATGTTCTTGTGTTCAGCGGAAGGCATGCTGCTGAAGAGTTTGTAGAAAATCCGAATACACCAACTTTTGCAATCTTTTTAATGAACTGAACCGGATTCAGACCTGTTGTCAGCATGATACCAATCGGATAAATCGTTACAACAAGTACAAACAGTGTCAGCATTGCAGCTACAATGTACGCGGCTGCCGGTGCAAGGTACTCTGTTCCATAGATAGCGAAAGTACGGGAGATCAGGCAGAAGATTGCCAGAGGACCTACTTTGTTGATCAGGAATGTCAGGTACAGGTTGATAACTTCGCTTAAGCTATCGAGAACTTTTTTGAGCGGATCTGCTTTTTCACCAAGTGCGTTCATGCAGAGTCCGAGAATAATTGCAACTACTACGACTGCAAGGATGCTGTTGTTGCTGCTGAATGCAGAAGCAATGTTGGACGGTACTGCTTCTACGATCGTTGCCAGCGGATTGAATCTGTCAAGTGTTGCTGCATCGGTAACTGCTTCGCTTGGAAGTGTTACGTTGAAGAAGCCCAGGCTCTTGACGCCATATGCAACCAGGCCGCCAAAGAATGCGCCTACCACATAAAACAAAAAGAATCCTAAAAGTGTACGTCCCGCAATTCTTCCCAGTTTAGACGAACTGGAGATACTGCACATTGCAAGGCTTAAGGATACAAGTACCAGCGGTACGATTGCCAGCTGTAATCCTCTCATAAACATCTGTCCAATGATATAGAACAGGCCAATCGCATTAACACCATCGTCTGCTGTAATATCCTGGAACAGCAGTGCATTGATCACCTTCCAGGTTCCCTCCGATAACTGGCTCTTCAGAAGCAAAAATGCAATACCTACTACCAGTCCACCTACAAGCGCAATCATCATGTTTCTTACTACCGAATTTTTTTTCTTTGTTGTGCTCATAATTACTCTTCCTCTCTTTCTTTTTACTTTTGCCCTTTTACTACTCTCTATCACTCAACGCCCTCGGCGGAGTAACCGCTTTTTTATACAAAAAGCCAGAACAGATCAACGCAGTCCGCCTATTCTGCCTCTTATAAATCCCCGTTGATTGTTCTGGCAATGTAATGTCTCTCCATAAGAGACAGCTTATTCTTTTTTCAGAAGTATAAATCCTAAAGATGTCTGATCTCGATTCCTTCTTCTTTGAATTTTTCACGGATCTTCTGTACAAAAGCAAGTGCTTTTGGTCCATCTCCGTGTACGCAAAGGGTATCACCCTTGATGTCAAGTTCTTTACCGTTGATAGAAGTAACCTTACCTTCTTTAATCATTTTAACGCATCTCTGAATTGAGATATTTTCATCTGTGATCATGGAACCTTCCATTTTTCTTGGAACCAGTGACAGGTCATCCATGTACGCTCTGTCTGCAAAAATCTCGGATGCTGTCCGAAGTCCTTTACTCTCTGCAATATCTCCGAGAACTGCACCTGCACAGTAGTATACGATCAGATCTTTATCATATTCACAGATTGCTTCGCAGATCGCCGTGGAAATATCCTCGTCATACTGGCAGGCATTTCCCATTGCTCCATGAGGTGCAACATGCTGTAATTTCATTCCGTAACTTTTTGTGAAAGCCGCAAGTGCTCCAATCTGATATCTTACATAGTTTTTGATTTCGTCATGGGAAAGAACCATTTTTCTTCGTCCAAATCCGAGGAGATCCGGATATCCTGGGTGTGCACCGACCATAACATTTCTTTCTTTTGCCATGCGTACAACCTTGTCCATTACCATCGGATCTCCGGCATGCCATCCACACGCTACATTGGCAGTTGTCACATATTTGATGATTTCTTCGTCTCCGCCGAGTTTATATGCACCAAAGCTTTCTCCCATATCACTGTTTAAATCAATACTGTACATGAGCGTTTTCTCCTTTCTGTTCCTTTGCTTCTTTAATTTACTGAAGTATAACATCTTTCTGTCGAATAATAAAATGAATTTTATCGTTCTTTAATATTAAACTTTTCTATATTTGTATAAATTTACAGATTTTTCA
>CAVFJK010000160.1:0-2936 GCA_963622815.1 Ruminococcus bicirculans (ex Wegman et al. 2014) | reverse complement strand
TTTTTCAGCGTGACTATAACAAAGAATCATAAAAAAACGGGCAGATTTGCCAAAAATGCACGCTCTGCCCGGTTTCTTTTTTTAGTTATTACAGGAATCAGTCATAGATCCCGTCTGTCTGGATCACCTGATCTGTGGAGGTTTCCTGGTCTGCAGAGGTATCCTGATCTGCAGAAGTTTCCTGATCTGCATATGTATCCGCAGACTGATCAAGTGGCGTGATCACAATATTTTCCGGAGCGATCCCGGTCTTTCTCTTTACGATGTCCTCGATCTGTGCCCGCTTTGCATCATCCAGGTCAGCCTGCGGTACGACCACATCTGCTGTTTCGCCAGTCAGATTGACAACTGCATTTTCGAATCCCTTCGCTTCCAGAAGCATTTCCGCCGCTGCTTCTTTTTCAGAAATATCCGTCATCTGCACCATCGTATTTACCGCTTCCTGTTTCTGGTCATCCCCAACTTCTGTATTGTTCAGAATTTCCTGAAGATCTGCTTTGCTCTGTGAACGCACCTGCTCTCTTGACAGTTTCGCCTGTGCTGCAAAATCCGAAGCTCCCGTAAGCACAGCTTCCCCCGGTGTACTGTCACTGTCCGGCACTTCGGCCGTTTCTGTTACACTTTCTGTATTTTCATCCATAACTGCAGTCTCATCACTCAGATCATATTCTACCTGATCCAGAATACTGCTGCTATCCGTGCTCGCCTCTTTATCTCCAAATCCAAGATCCACATCCGCGAAGTTCAGATACCCGGCTACAGCGATCAGTATTGCCAGAGATGTAATGATCACCTGATTCTTTTTGAATATTTTTTTCACGCTTCTACTCCTCATTTCATTTTCATTATTCTAATTTTATGAGCTTCAATCTGAAATAATGCCATTACTGCCTCCTGTATTTTCTGAACAGTCACAGAATTATCTGCCCCTTCCGCCACGATCAGGGCTCCGGTAACTTCACCACTTCCACTGCTGTACAATCCCTGACCAGAATCTGTCATCAACATCACTTTTACATTGCCAACGCCTTCCACGTTTTTCAGAAGATCTTCCAGCTTTGTCTCAAGTTCCATCTTTACTTCACTGTTCTCCTCTGTGATCGAGGAAAAAGTCGTTGTTCCTTTTCCATCTTTTTCCTTAGCTGTTTCCGTCTTTGATACGGGAAGTGCGATCACCATCAGCAGAAGCCCAAGAAGCAGAATCATCAGCCACTGCTGTCTGTTCATCTTCCCCCATAAGGAACTGACAGTCTTTTTCTTCGATTCCGAAGTTCCTGGCAAGTCCATCACGGATTCTCCTTTCCTGCTCCTGAGTAATATTTTCCGCTGTACTGATCACCGCCGTAATCTGTTCTCCATTTATATGTACGACGACATCCTCCGTTTTTATACCATCCTCCATACATTTTTCTGAAATTTCTTTTTCCAGCTCCCTGCTGTAGTTTTCCTGCAGATACAATGCCTGCAGATTTTCTGTATTTGCCGTTTCCAAAGATATCAGTCCCTCCTGATAATTCAGACGAAAATCCTCAATCATTTTTTCTCCGTTTCCAAACAGCGAAAAAACAGGTGTTATTAAAATATAGATCAGTAAAAGCCCCATAAAAGAACGGATGTAACGCTCATATTTCGTATCCGGCACAAGATGAAGCACGGCAGAAAACACAATATAAAACACTGCAAGTGTTTTTACCCACTGATAGATTTCTTCTTTCATCTGCCGCCTCCAATCCCACTCATCAGAATGATAAAATCCAGCATGCAAAGAATTTCTGCCGTAAAGAGTACCCGAAGAAGCAGTGCACATCCCTCTCCCATAGTGGAAAGTGATTCCACGATTCTTTTATCAGAAACCGGCTGCGCGATCGCCGACAGCAGGCGATAACTCAATGATAAAATCCCATAGTGAATCACCGGACCTGCGCCTACCGCAACAAACGCGAGCAAGATCACTACGCCGAGACAGTTTCTCACAAGGACCGCACTCGTCAGGACCAGTTCCGTGACCATATTCACCGCATTTCCAACTCCCGGCAGTGCACCTGCCGCCCTTCCAATAACACTTCTTTTTAAGGTATCTATCACGGGTGCCACCAGACCACGTACAACCTGAAGGCCCACCACAGCGCCAAGGAGCGTTTTTAATCCCCAGCTCACCGCCGTATCCAGAAGTTCTGCCATTTTTCCAAGCATCTCTTCTTTAGACAGGTTATTGATCAGTGAGATCAGTACATACAGACTGGCACCCGGAAGGAGAAGATTTAAGATCACAACCTGAATCAGCCATGTGAGAATCAGGATTCCTTCATAAAAAACTACCGCCGTCGAACTTCCTGAAGATATCGATATCGTAAGGAAATAGGCCGGTGCAAGTCCCCTCATAAATTCTGCCATCCATGATACTGTCTGCTGCAGTGAATGACTCATTGTTGAAAACGAATCCATGAGCAAAATAAATAACAGCAGATAGACAATATAAAAACAGATATCTCCAATCTGTCCGCTCTCAAAAACTGCTGCAAAATTAGTGAACACTGCTGCCAGTAATATAAGAAGCAAAATTTTTATAAACAGACTTTTTTCTTTTTGCAGTCCCGAAAATAAAAAACTGCGCAGCATATCCTGCACAGTATCTTCTGATAATACATTTTCTCCTTTTGTCAGACTGACCAGCATATCCTTCACGGAAAAGCTTTCATCCCCCAGCATTTGATCCAGCATCTTCTGCATCTGTGAAAGATCCAGTTCTTCCAGCACACCATTGATCGTCTCATTCTGGGTCTGCTCTGTTTCCTGCTCTGCCGCCTGACAGATCACCACTCCCGCCAACAGATTTAGATTTTTTATCCCCGGCAGATTCATTGACAAAAATACAGCAAAAAAAATAATCGGCAGCCACAGCCATTTTCTTTTCCCTCTTTTAACCTGTCTTATGC
>CAVFJK010000159.1:0-9251 GCA_963622815.1 Ruminococcus bicirculans (ex Wegman et al. 2014) | reverse complement strand
GATCACTTCATGCACATTTGGAATCAGCATACGCTTCGACTGTTTTGCCGCACTCTCTGCGATCTGCTGCCAGCGGTCGACTTTTTTCGCAGCTTTCTTTCCATCCAGCTTCACAACGCAACGTTTCGTCTCCACCGGAATAACTTCATATGCGCCAAGTTCCACCGCTTTCTGAATGATCAGTTCCATCTTGTCCGCTTTCGGCAGTCCCTGGAAGAGATAGATTCTGCTCGGAAGCTCGTAATCCGGCTCCTGTGCGTAAATAATATGAAGAAGTACCTCATCCAAGCTGAATGCTTCAATCGCACAGCGGTATTCTTTTTTACCACCATCACTGATCCAGACTTCCTCGCCCTGTTTCATACGGAGAACATTTGAAATATGATTGACATCTGTTCCGACAATGTGAATCTGATGTGCAACTTCATCAATCTGATGTGGCTCTACAAAAAATCTCTGCATGAGATCAGTCCTTTCTTGCGGTCACGCAGACCCACTCGCCCTGTCTGGTAACTTCTACCAGAGTAAGACCAGCCTTCTGCACAGCTTCTTTCACCACATCTTCTTTTACATCAAGAATACCTGATGTGATATAGTATGCACCTTTTTTCATCTGATGAACGATTACCGGAGTCAGCGGTACAAGAACATCTGCAAGGATGTTTGCTGCAACGATGTCATATTTCTCATATCCAACCTGATCCTGTACTGCTTTATCATCGATGATATTTCCAATCATCATGTCAAACGTCTCATCTACGATCTGGTTTGCCTCTTTATTGTCCTGCACGGCCGGAACTGCACATGGATCAAGGTCTGTTCCTACAACATGACCTGCACCAAGTTTCAGGGCAGTAATTCCAAGGATACCGCTTCCTGTTCCTACATCAAGAAGTTCAATGCCTGGTTTTACATATTTTTTCAGCTGACGGATCACAAGCTGGGTGGTCTCATGCATACCTGTTCCGAATGCTGTACCAGGATCGATATGAAGGATCATCTTATCTTTATCTTCTTCCTTCACTTCTTCCCATGACGGAACGATCAGGATGTCATCAACATAGAACTGATGGAAAAATTCTTTCCAGTTATTGATCCAGTCTTTATCTTCTGTCTCGGACTCTTCAATCGTACCTTCTCCGATATCCATAAATGTACGGAGTTCTTCGAGTGCATTTCTTACATCGCGAAGGATAGTTTCTTTATCTGCATCTTCTTCAAGATAAAAGTTCAGATAAGCGATGCCATCATCTGTCGGACCCTCCGGCATAATGTCTACAAACATCTGTGCCTTATCTTCTTCGGTCAGCGGCTGGTGGTCCTGGATCTCAGCACCCTCTACGCCGATTTCTGCCAGTGTGCAGATGATCATGTCTTCTGCATCTGTTTTTGTCTTAATCGTAAAACGATTCCATTTCATATATTGTAATCTCCTGTCTGTTTATCCTGTATGATAACGTTTCGCTACTTTATATATCTACGATACTTGGGGATTGTTTACAATAACTGACTTCAACAATCCTATCTAATCTACTATACATGAATCCGTAAAAAAAGAAAAGAGGGTTTTCCCTCTTTTCCTAAAACTTTCTTCTGTTCTATAGCATTTAGTCCTCAAAGGTCTCTTTGAGTTTATCCATAAAACTCTTTTTCTTCTTTTCTGATTTCTCAGCCCCGTCTTTTGACTCAGTTGCAGGTCTGTTTCCGCATGCTTCGTCAAACTTACGAAGAGCTTCTTTTGCTTCTTCATTCAGTTTTGTCGGAACCTGAACAACCAGTGTTACGTAGTGATCACCGCGGATATTTTTATTTCTGAGAGAAGGTACACCTTTTCCTTTCAGGCGGATACGTGTATCTGTCTGTGTTCCCGGCTTCACTTCATAAACGACATCTCCATCTACTGTATTGATATGGATTTCTCCACCAAGTGCTGCCTGTGCATAAGTAAGCGGAGCAGTAGAGAAGATGTTCATATCCTGTCTCTGGAAGATCGGATGGCGTGCAACGCTTACTTCTACGAGTAAATCGCCTCTTGGACCGCCATTGGTTCCCGGTTCTCCTTTATCACGGATGCGGATACTCTGTCCATTATCAATACCGGCCGGAATAGAAACCTGAATCTTCTTTCTGGAAGAAGTATATCCTGTTCCACGGCAGGAAGTACATTTTTCTTTAATGATCTTACCGGTTCCGTTACAGTCCGGACAGGTCTGTACATTACGAACCATACCAAACATAGACTGCTGGGTATAGACGATCTGGCCTTCACCATGACATTTCGGGCAGGTAGTCGGCTCTGTTCCCGGTTTTGCTCCGGTTCCGTGGCAGGTGGTACATTCATCTTTCAGAACGATCTCCAGTTCCTTGTCACATCCAAACACTGCCTCTTCAAATGTAATATTCACACGGGCACGTAAGTTCGCACCTTTCATCGGACCATTATTAGCACGACGTCTTCCGCCGCCTCCAAACAGATCTCCGAAAATATCACCGAAGATATCACCCATGTCTGTACCGTTAAAGTCAAATCCACCGAAGCCGCCGGCTCCACCACCGCCCTGCTCAAATGCAGCATGCCCAAACTGGTCGTACTGACGTCTCTTATCTGCATCACTTAAGACACTGTAAGCCTCTGTTGCTTCTTTGAACTTTGCTTCTGCTTCTTTGTCCCCCGGATTTACGTCCGGATGATATTTCTTGGCCAATTTTCGATATGCGCTTTTTAATTCTGAATCACTGGCAGTCTTGCTGACACCCAGGACCTCATAGTAATCTCTTTTATCAGCCATCTTTTCTCTTTCCTATATGTTAGATTTGCATTGCTTTTCCTGTGCAGCCATTTGCCGCACCAAAATATTATAATCCTCCAATGCCATCCATGCAAGCATGAATGGCATCTGAGAGTTTGAATCTTATATTTTTTATGATCTATTAGACTTCTTTGTAGTCAGCGTCTACGACATCATCGCCGTATCCTGCTTCATTTCCGCCCTGAGCTGTTCCTGCACCTGCTCCCGGGTTCGGTCCAGCCTGACCGCCGCCAGCCTGCTGTGTCTGCTCATACATCTTAGCAAAAAGTTTCTGAGCACTTTCCATCATCTTTTCCTGAGCTGCTTTGATGTCAGCGATCTGAGAATCTGTCAATTCTGCGTTTGCTGTCTGAGCAAGGAGATCTTTCAGTGCATTCAGGTCTGTCTCAACTGCTGCTTTATCGTTAGCGTCAATCTTATCGCCGGCTTCTTTCAGTGCATTCTCAACCTGGAATACCATGGAGTCTGCATTGTTTCTTGTATCGATTCCCTCTTTACGTTTCTTATCCTGAGCTTCGAACTCAGCAGCTTCTTTGACTGCTTTATCGATTTCAGAATCAGACATGTTAGAACCAGCTGTGATTGTGATGTGCTGTTCTTTACCTGTTCCAAGGTCTTTCGCGGATACGTTTACAATACCGTTGGCATCGATATCGAATGTAACTTCGATCTGCGGAACACCACGACGTGCTGGCGGAATTCCATCCAGACGGAACTGTCCGAGGGATTTGTTGTCTTTCGCGAACTGACGCTCACCCTGTACTACGTTGATATCTACTGCTGTCTGGTTATCTGCTGCTGTGGAGAAGATCTGGCTCTTCTTGGTCGGGATTGTTGTATTTCTCTCGATCAGACGAGTTGCGATACCACCCATTGTCTCGATGGACAGTGACAGCGGAGTAACATCCAGAAGAAGGATATCGCCGGCACCTGCATCACCAGCAAGTTTACCACCCTGTACGGAAGCACCAAGTGCAACACATTCATCCGGGTTCAGAGATTTGCTTGGTTCTTTACCTGTAAGCTGTTTTACTTTATCCTGTACAGCCGGGATACGTGTAGATCCACCTACCAGAAGTACCTGTCCAAGTTCGGAAGCTGTGATACCTGCATCAGACAGTGCACGGCGAACCGGCTCTGCTGTCTTTTCTACCAGGTCATGTGTCAGCTCATCGAATTTAGCTCTTGTAAGGTTCATATCAAAATGCTTCGGTCCTTCTGCTGTTGCAGTGATGAACGGAAGGTTGATGTTTGTTGTTGTTGCGGAAGAAAGTTCTTTTTTAGCTTTCTCTGCTGCTTCTTTCAGTCTCTGAAGAGCCATCTTATCTGTACTCAGGTCTACGCCTTCAGCTTTCTTGAATTCTTCGATCATCCAGTCTGTAACTTTCTGGTCAAAGTCATCACCACCAAGACGGTTGTTACCAGCTGTGGAAAGAACTTCGATAACACCATCACCGATCTCGATAACGGATACGTCGAATGTACCACCACCTAAGTCGTAAACCATGATCTTCTGCTCTTTTTCGTTATCAAGACCATATGCAAGAGCAGCTGCTGTAGGCTCGTTGATGATACGTTTTACATCAAGACCTGCGATCTTACCGGCATCTTTTGTTGCCTGACGCTGAGCATCGTTGAAGTAAGCCGGAACTGTGATAACAGCTTCTGTTACAGATTCTCCAAGATATCCTTCTGCATCTTTTTTCAGTTTCTGAAGGATCATAGCGGAGATTTCCTGTGGAGAATATTTCTTCTCGTCGATTGTTACACGGTAATCTGTACCCATCTCTCTCTTGATGGAGGAGATTGTTCTCTCTGCGTTTGTTACTGCCTGACGTTTTGCAGGTTCACCTACAAGACGTTCTCCTGTTTTTGTGAATGCAACTACAGACGGTGTAGTTCTTGCTCCTTCTGTATTAGCAATAACGGTTGGCTGTCCACCTTCCATTACGGCTACACAACTGTTTGTTGTACCTAAATCAATACCAATGATTTTTCCCATGATAATATTCCTCCTGTTTATATCTAAATAAAAAATTAATTAGCCACCTTAACCATGCTGTGGCGGACTACAAATCCTTTATAGGTGTATCCTTTCTGAAGCTCCTCCACAACAATGTTGTCTCCAACGGATTCATCCTCTACATGCATCACTGCATTATGGAAATCCGGGTTGAATTCTTTATCAACAGCTTCGATTGGTTCTACTCCCAGGCCTTCCAGTGTAGTGGTAAACTGTTTGTAGATCTTTTCCATGCCTTCGGCAAATGGATCACCTTCCGTCGCCTGTGCAAGACCTCTTTCGAAGTTATCAACCACCGGAAGGATCTTCTCGATGATGTCCTTTGCTCCGATGATGTACATGCTGGATTTTTCTTTCTCCGTACGTTTACGGAAGTTATCAAACTCAGCCATGTTTCGCTTCAGTCTGTCAGTCAGCTCTTCGATCTGCTGTTCCATCTTGTTTTCTTTTTTCTTCTTACCGAAGAAAGAAGTTTTTCCTTTGGATTCTTTATCTGTTTCTTTATCATCCTCGGCTGCAGCTTCTGCTTCTTCCTTATCAGCTCCTGCTGTTGCTTCCGGTGACTCCTCCACTGGCTCTGCTACAGTTTCATTTTCTGGAGTTTCTTTCTCAGTTTCATCCTGTACGCCAGTTACATCCTTATTCGTTTCTGACACGTTTCTTCTACCGCCTTTCCAGTCTGACAGCTAACTGTCTTGGTTACTTTTATTTTTTTTGAATACCTCATCGAGTTCAACCTTGAGGGTCTTCAGACTATTTACTACATTTTCATAATCCATTCGCTTCGGTCCTACGATACCGATCGTTCCATGCATTCCCTCGCCCAGTTCGTATGTTGCAGTAACGACACTGCAGTCTTTCATGGTCGCGATTGGAAGTTCATCTCCGATATACACCTGAACTCCGGTATTGTCATCCGCCATTCGCTCCTTGACCAGATCTACCAGCTGCTGTTTCTCTTCAAAAGTAGAAATCAGCTCGGTGGCTTTTGTCTTATCAGACAGCTCCGGATATTTAAAGAAGTTCGTAGCACCCGACGTATAGATTTCCAGATCGTCTTCATCGACATGAATGGTCGCTGCAACTGCATCCAGCACTCTCGCTACCAATCCGCTGTGAATGCCCGCCTGCTCTTTCAACCTGGCAATCATGCCAAGATTGATATCCTGTATCGGCAGTCCATTCAGATTGGTATTAAGAAGAAGGTTGAGCTTCAGGAGTGTCTCATCATCCATCTCTTCATCAAGATCAATGACCTGATTACGGATCACATTTCCCTCGCAGACAACCACCGCTACCAACTGCAGCTCATTGACACGGGACAGCTGAATAAATTTCAGTTTATTTCCGCTGTACTGAGGAACCGAAACCATCGTCGCGTAATTTGTATTCGAAGCCAGGACCTTTGCTACTTTCTTAAGCACCTTTTCCATTTTATCGGTCTTCTCAATCATCAGATTACGGATCTCGGCGATCTCGTCTTCCTTTTCCTTCATCAGTTCATCCACATAAAGCCGATAGCCTTTATCAGAAGGGATTCTTCCTGCCGATGTATGCGGCTGAACGATGTAACCCATGTCCGTCAGATCAGACATTTCATTTCGGATCGTTGCTGAGCTGACATTCAGGTCTGCATCCTTGGATATCGTCCTGGATCCGACCGGTTCGCCCGTTTCCATGTATGTCTTGATGATCGCCTTGAGAATTCTTTTCTTACGATCTGTCAATTGTTCATCCATGTTCTCAGCTCCTTTCCTTTTAGTTTGTTAGCACTCATTCATGAGGAGTGCTAACATCTATACTGTTAAGATAGCACTGTAGTAATTGTTTGTCAACATCTAATTTATATTTTTTTAAAAAATCGAAAAAAATCACAGTACAGACACAAATCGGGAAAATCTGCTTTTCCACTCTGTTACTTTATGTCAAAGGTACTGTGATTATGTAAGATTCTGTTCTTAATTTATTACGAACTCAAATTCGAATATGTTTTATTTACTTTCTCAGATTCCGCTTTTACGGATAGCTTCTACAACCTCACGGATCTTCTCCGGCGGGAGTACAAGGGCAAAACGCACATAGCCTTCACCGTGCGGTCCAAAGCTTGCGCCAGGTGTCACGATGACACCGGCTTTTTCCATCAGTTCCATGCAAAACGCCATACTGTCTGTACGTCCACCCGGGATTCTTGCCCAGACAAACATCGTTCCCTTTCCATTCGGAAGATCCCAGCCAATCTCACGAAGTCCATTACAGAGTGCATCACGTCTTTCCTGATACATCTGACACTGCTCCTGTACACTTTCCAGCGGACCGTTGAGTGCTGCGATTGCTGCTTTCTGGATTGGAAGGAACATGCCAAAGTCGATCTGACTTCTCAGCTTACGGAGTGCTGCGATCACATCCGGACGGCCTACCAGAAAACTGATTCTTGCACCGGTTACATTGAAGGATTTTGAAAGGCTGAAAAATTCTATGCCAATTTCTTTAGCGCCTTCTGTTTTAAGGAAACTTTCTCCATGTGCCCCGTCAAAGATAATATCGCTGTAAGCATTGTCATGGATGATCAGAATATCATATTTCTTCGCAAATGCTACGATTTCTTCATACAGTCCCGGTGTAGCAATGCTTCCGACCGGATTGGCTGGCAGAGAAACTACCATATATTTTGCTTTTTTTGCAACTTCTTCCGGAATATCTTTTACATATGGAAGGAAATCGTGTTCTGCCACAAGCGGATAATAGTATGGTACAGCTCCTGCCATCAGGCTGCCTGCTGCAAATACCGGATAACACGGATCCGGAAGAAGGACAACATCCCCTTCGTCACAGAGTGCCATTCCCAGATGTCCCATCCCTTCCTGGCTTCCGTAAACGGTCATGACCATATCCGGTGTCAGTTCTACATCAAAACGTTTTTTATAATAAGTACAGACTGCTTCCAGAAGCTCCGGAAGATCACGGAGACTGTATTTCCAGTTATTATCATCCATAGCCGCTTCTGCAAGTGCTTTCTTGATGTGTTCCGGTGTCTTAAAATCCGGAGTTCCCACACTCATATTATAAATTTTCATGCCCTGTGCTTCCAGTTCCATACGTCTGTTATTCAGGGCTGCAAAAATTTCTTCTCCAAATCTGTCTAATCTTTTGGAAAACTGCATATCAATTACCTCTTTCGTTTAGTGCTTGTTCCATTTTAGCACGCTCTCCACCACTGTACAAGGGTAAAGTTTTATAACTATGAACGAAGTGAACCGTAACTTTTTTATCCATCCATCTCGTCCAGACTCTTTTTCAGTTCGATCATCTTGTCACGCAGCTCTGCCGCCTGTTCGAAGTTGAGGTCTGCTGCCGCCGCACGCATCTGCTTCTCCACCTGTCCTATCAGTTTCGTCAGTTCTTTTCTTGTCATGGACTCCGGATCTTTCTTAAGCTTATCTTCCGTTTCTGCAACCGCCTTGGAAACTGTGATCAGATCACGGACAGCTTTCTTGATCGTGGTCGGCGTAATTCCGTGCTCCTTATTATAAGCTTCCTGAATCGTTCTTCTTCGTTCAGTTTCCTGAATGGCTTTTCGCATCGAATCAGTCATCACATCTGCATACATAATGACGTGGCCCTCACTGTTACGGGCTGCTCGTCCAATTGTCTGGATCAAAGAAACTTCCGAACGGAGGAAACCTTCTTTATCCGCATCGAGGATTGCGACCAAGGTGATTTCCGGAATGTCAAGACCTTCTCGGAGAAGGTTGATTCCGACCAGTACATCAAAGACATCCAGACGCATATCACGGATGATCTCCGCACGTTCCAGAGTATCAATATCAGAATGCAGATAACGGACGCGGATACCGACATCCTTCATATAATCAGTCAGGTCCTCTGCCATTCGCTTCGTCAGGGTTGTAATCAGAATCTTGTGACCTTTATCGACTTCTTTATTCACTTCGCTGATCAGGTCATCAATCTGACCTTCTACCGGACGGACTTCGACTTTCGGATCGAGAAGTCCGGTCGGACGAATGATCTGTTCTGCGCGAAGGAGTTCATGTTCTGCCTCATACTGTCCCGGAGTCGCGGAAACAAACATAACCTGATCGAGTTTGTTTTCAAATTCCTCAAAGCTCAACGGACGGTTATCTTTCGCAGACGGCAGACGGAAGCCATAATCCACCAGTGTTTGTTTACGGCTCTGGTCACCGGCATACATTCCACCAACCTGTGAAACGGTCTTATGAGACTCATCTATAATAAGAAGAAAGTCATCTTTAAAGTAGTCCATCAGAGTATACGGCGGCTGGCCCGGGGCAAGTCCGGTAAGATGTCTGGAGTAGTTCTCAATTCCAGAACAAAATCCGGTCTCTTTCATCATTTCCACGTCAAAGTTAGTCCTCTCGGCAATTCGCTGTGCCTCGATC
>CAVFJK010000158.1:3991-4366 GCA_963622815.1 Ruminococcus bicirculans (ex Wegman et al. 2014) | reverse complement strand
CAGAGAAGCTGCGCCGAGGGAAAAAAGAAGCGGAGGAGAGACGCATGAATTCATATGAAACAGTCAACGGGATTCTGGTAAAATTATTCAGAGATATTCTTGATATCGAGGAGCGTGCTCTGATCACATCAGAATATAAAGATATATCGGTAAATGATATGCACATTATGGAAGCAATCGGAATACAGGAAACCAAGAATATGTCTACAGTAGCAAAAGCGATGTCCGTCACGGTAGGGACATTGACGATTGCAATCAACCATCTTGTGAAGAAAGGTTATGTGGAACGTACCAGAAGTGAGAAAGACCGAAGAGTTGTTCTTGTTTCTCTTTCAGAAAAAGGTGAGAAGGCATATCTGCATCATAAGATCTTCC